>DATJRU010000093.1:0-5640 GCA_035504455.1 Vulcanimicrobiaceae bacterium | reverse complement strand
GTACGTCGACATTTTCGAGTATTACTGGGCGCCGCTTACGAAGGACAAGCTGAGCGCGGTGGAAACCGTGAAGTGGGTGCTCTTTACGGACCTGACGCCGCTGAAATATTTCGCGGACGATCTTCAGGAAATGATCGGCGGGCGCGGGATGAGCCGCGCGAGCGCTTTCTGGAGGGCGGCAAGACTCTACGGGCGCGAGGTCGCGCGGGTCATCTTTCTGTATCTGGTGCTGGGAGTGGCAATGCTGGCGTTGCTCGGATGGCTCTCGAAGGGCCACGAGTGGGGGCCGGCGCTGAAGACGATCTGGACGGCACTCGTTCCGTACGCGGGCTGGAAATTCTGGAAGCCGGAACTCGCGTTGATCTTCTACCTTCTTTTCGTGCTGGCTTCGTGGTTCGGCGCGCAGGCAATTGCCGAATTGCGCGGGCATCCCGGCAAGGCGATCGAAACGATCGGCGATCGCGTTTGGCTCGTGGGCGATATTTTGCTGGCCGCGATCTTCCTCGGCGCGGGGCTTTACCTCGATCTGAGCACGCGGACGTTCGTCGTGTGGCACGTGTTGCAAATTATCGGGCGGCACGACAACTGGGCGCCGCTGGCCGGCGCTGCAATCGCCGCCGTCGTGTCGTACTTAATGACGGCGTACGTGGCGGACGTGGCTGTCTACACGAACATGGACGCGAAGTCGAAAAACTTTGCGGCGCGCAACGCGATTCTGGACGGCTCGACGGCGGCGCTCAAGGCGCTGCTTGCGTGCGGCCAATACGATCGCGTGATTCTGGCGGGGCACTCTCTTGGCAGCGTGATCGCGTACGACACGATCAACGAGATCCTGGCGCAGTCGAACGCTGGGCCGGGGCCGAAAGGCGATCAGCCGGAGACGGTGCTGACGGACGCGCAGATTCATTTGCTGAAGGGACTGGTGACGTTCGGGTCGCCGCTCGACAAGATCTACTACTTTTTCCGCGAGCACGTGAAGCGCGACCAGGCGATCCGTGCGCAGGTGCTCTCGATGCTGCACTCGTTTCGCAAGGTGTCTTCCGGGCGCAAGTACGGCGAGTTCACGTTCAATTACAAATTCAAGCAGCTCGATCATTTGATCTGGATGAACGCGTGGGCGCGAATGGATTTCGTCAGCGGGCGGCTGCAGTTCTACCGCGTGGATTGCAGCAAGGAGTTTCACTACCGCTTGCCGGCGCTCGCGCACCTGAGCTATTGGAGCGACCCGGAGTTCTACGAATACTTCTGCTGGAAGCTGCTTGTTGGCCATGGCGAAGCAGGAGGTCCTTGCGAGGCCCAGGAAACGATCGACGAGCCGCACGCGCACCCTGTCGCGCGATAATCCGCGCCAAGCGATCCGGCAAACCTGCCAGCCGGACTACGCCGAGGTTGAAGTAGCCTGCGCGAGGAAGCGCGGGACGAATTCGTCCTCGACCCACATTTCGTAGGCGGTCGGCGTGGTGTTCGAGTCGGTGCGTTCCTCGAGCGCGGCCATGTGGCCGTCGTTGAGCGCGCCCGACATTTCGAGAATCAGGTCGGCCACGTTTTCCGACATTCCCATACCGAGGAACGCGGGACGCAGTTCGGCGGACGGGAGCTGGAGGTAGGAGAGGTCGGGATTGTTGATCGCCCGGCCGATGATGGAAGCGCATTCGACCATGCTGAGATCGCGCTCGCCGAGCAGCTCCTGCGTGTTTTGGCCGGTGAATTCGAGATTGAGGAGAGCATCGGCAGCGTATTCGCCGACGTCCTGCGTGGCGATGAGCGGGAGTTCGAGGTCGCCGCGCAGCGGGCCGGCGGTGGTGCCCATCGCTTTGATGATGCCGACCTGCGCCAGCGTATTTTCCATGAAATAGCCCGGGCGCAAAAAGAGGACGTTAAGGCTGCCGATCTGGCTGAGGCGCTGCTCGAGATGATGGAGGCCGACGACGGGGCCGGTTTTGTCCTTTTTATCCGCGCCAAAGCTGCTGAGCGCGACGGCGTAATCGACTTCGGCGGCTTCGATCGCGGCGGCGATCGCTTCGGTGATGCGATCCTGGAAGGCGGGAAAGTCGCGGCTGGTGGGATTCGGCGGGATCATGGCGTAGACGCCCTCGGCGCCGGTGAATGCCTTGGTGAGCGCGAGACGGTCGGTGAGGTCGCAGAGGAAAGGCTCGGCGCCCTTGGCGACGAGGCCCTGCAAACGGTCCGCGCTGCGGCCGATCACGCGCACTTCCTTACCCGCGTCGAGCAGGCTCTCCGCCACGATGTGTCCGGTGTTGCCGGTTGCTCCGGTGACGACGTACATGATGTCCTCCTTGCCGCTGGCCTAGCGGATTCGGGATTGGATGAGCGCGCCGCGCGTGCGGACGCAAGACAAATGGCGGGTCAACGATGAGCAGCGCGGCGAAAGGCGTTGCAATGGTTGCGAATTTGCGGCGTCGAGGTCGCGCGCGCAGGGTCGTGCGAGGCTGCGGGCCGTCCGCCTCGCGGAGAAACGCGGAGGTGCGAGGCTGGGCGCTATTCTTGCGCCGCGGATGGCCGGAGTCAAGACAAGGAGCCAGTGCTCGTTAAGACGCCCTTGCACCGAAGGTAAGGCGCGCCATGGTAAAGTAAGGAAGGGGGGCCGAGAGTAATGACGAAGAGGGCCAAGATCACAAGCAAGGGGCAAATTACCGTGCCACGCGAGATTCGACGCATACTCGGGGTCCGTCCGGGCGACCATTTGCTGTTCGAGCAGGAAGGCTCGGAGGTTCGCGTGAGGCCGGAACGAAGCGAAAGCCCGTTTGAAAAGTTTCGCGGCATCGGAACACCGGGTATTTCGGGCGGCAAAAAGGGGATCATTCGCTGGGTTCGAAATTTGCGGGGCCAATGACGACCGCGCTCGATACGAATGTGGTGATCGCGCTGTGGCACGAAGACGACGCACTGAATTCGAGGGCGCGTTCGGCCCTTGACAGCGCTCTTGCGCGGGGGCGGCTGGTGGCCTCCGCGCCGGTCTTTGCAGAATTGCTGGCTTCTCCCACGCGCAACGAAGCTTTTGTCGATTACTTCCTGAAGGAAACGGCGATTACCGTGGAGTGGAACCTGGAGGAACAGATTTGGCGGTCCGCCGGGCGAGCTTTTCAGGCTTACGTGACGCGGCGTGACACGCGACGAAGCGACGGTCCGCGCCGGATTCTTGCGGATTTCATTATTGGCGCCCACGCGCTGCGCCGTGGTTATCGACTCTTGACGCTCGACGACCGGCTGTATCGCGCGGCTTTTCCCGCCCTGTCAATCGTGCGAGTTTAGTCCACAACAACGGCCCCGAAGCACACGGCAGCGCAAAAGCGAATGAGGAGATAGCGCAACTAGATGCGAGTTTAGCGGAGGCCGAGAAGAACGAACAGCATGTGGAGGGCAATCTCGTCCGCCTCGCGCAGCATGCCCCAAACGGCGCCGAACGCGCGCGCGGCTTTTCGCAACTCTTCTTCGCACACTGCTGCTAATTTCCCGAGAGCCATGCGAGGCATGTTAGAGGGCATTCGTGACGGAATCAATAGGACTGCGTTAAAGATGTGTTGTGGGCACAACCGCGAGGGCCCATCGAGAGCGGCCAAATTGGCGGGTGACCGGGCCGGCGGCGTCGCCTAGAATCGCACGCGCGTGGCGAGGCAAAGGGCCTTTGGAACGCGCGCCAGTGGGAGGATTTACGATGAGCGTGACGCAAAACGAGAAGGCGGCGAAGTTCCGGACGCTGCATCGGCTGCCGGCGACGGTCGGCGCGAGGATTGGAGCGGCGGCGCCGGGCGCGTTCATCATACCGAACCCGTGGGACGCGGGCAGCGCGCGAATTCTGGCGGGGATGGGATTCGAAGCGCTGGCGACGACGAGCAGCGGCTTCGCGTATTCGCTCGGAAAGCGCGATGGGGCGACGACGCGCGATGAGTTGTTCGCGCATTGCCGGGCGCTTGCGGAGGCGGTGGACGTGCCGGTGGCGGCGGACCTCGAAAAGTGTTTCGGGGATGAGCCGAAGACTGTAGCCGAGACGATCCGGCTGGCGGGCGCGACGGGGATCGTGGGCGGGTCGGTGGAAGATGCGAGCGGGGATGATGCGCGGCCGATTTACGATTTTTCGCTGGCGGTCGAGCGTGTGGCGGCGGCTGTGGAGGCAGCGCGGGCGCTGCCTTTCCCGTTTACGTTGACGGCGCGGACGGAGAATTTTCTGCATGGGCGGACGGACCTGGGCGAAACGATCCGCAGGCTCGTGGCGTTTGCGGAGGCGGGCGCGGAAGTGCTGTTCGCGCCGGGGCTGCCGAACATCGAGGCGATTCGGTCGGTGTGCGAGGCAGTGGCGCCACGTCCTGTGAACGTACTGGCGGGCATCAATGGGATGGCGTTTCCCGTGGCGGAGCTGGAAGCCGCGGGGGTGCGGCGGATCAGCTTGGGCGGGTCGCTGTGCCGGTTGGCGTTTGGAACGCTGATCGGGGCTGCGCGGGAGATGAAAGAAAAGGGTACGTTTGGATTCGTGGATGGCGCGGCGCCGACGGCGGAAGTGGCGCCGTTCATGACGACCAAGAAAAACCGGGCAGGGGCTTCCTAGAAGGCGCGGGCCGATCAGGCTGCCGGCGAAGCATCGCGCTGCGGCGAGGGCTTGGTGAGCTTGGCTTTCAGAAGTTCGAAGATGTATTGGCTTTGCGCGGGCGGTATGGCGCGAAGCGGGATGAGCAGGATCGACAGCGGCCGATAAAGAAAGACCATGCTCTTTCGATCGCCGGCGCAGCCGGTGATGTGGCTCCACGGAACCCTGGCCTCCGAAGTGGGCGATTGAATGTAGATCGCATCCTCCGCAAACGACACCTTCAGCGGACCGAGATAGCGAAGCGGCTTCCGGCGGAAGGCCGCCAGGAAAACAACGACGAGCAGAGCGAACAGGCCGGCGGCCGCGACAAACGGCGTGGCGACACGCGCGCTGTCGTCGAAGATCGGCGCGAAAAACAGTATCATCGCGATACCCACGCAGACGGACCATAGCAGCACCAAGACCCGAACCCAGCCGCCGGATTTGAAGCGCAGCAAGGAGGCGTTGCGCCAATCGGCCGGCGTCGAGACGAACTCGATGGTTCGCGCCTGGAGCGATTTGTTTTCGTTGAGTTTTTCGGAAAGAAGAGTGCGGAATTCGGTGCGGGCGGCCTCGGACGGGAATGCGTCCTTGGGGATGATCTGCGTGTCCATGCGTGTGACGATGACGAACACGTGCGGAGTCTCCACGACGGTCGACAACTGCGACCACGGATGAAGCTTGCTCCGGCAGGCGCAGCCGAAGGAAAGGCCGTCGGGCGCCAGCTCGACGAAGCGGTTGTCGCGGCAATGAAGGCGTTCGTAATTACCTCGCAGAAAATCGTCGTGATCGCGGCGCGCCTTGCGGGCGGAGATGCGGCGCGCCATCACAACGCCCAGGACGGGGATAGCGCCGAGGGCGAAGATGGCGATGCCGTGGGCGAGATCGGCGCTGCGCCAGGAAGTCCAACCCAGGAGGTAGGCGATGCGGACAGCGATGAGCTCGAATCCGATGCCTGCGACCGGGACGGCAAACTGGTAGAAAAAGAAAAGGCCGCGGCCCATCGGCGCGATCGGCGCAAACGGCGGCTGCAGAGCCGTGAAGGCCTGGTAGGAGAT
>DATJRU010000092.1:0-25829 GCA_035504455.1 Vulcanimicrobiaceae bacterium | reverse complement strand
CGTCGGGGGCAAACCCACGTACACTGTTGGGACATTGTTGTTGTTTCTCTTCAGTCGGGGCGTAGCGCAGCCTGGCTAGCGCGCCTGGTTCGGGACCAGGAGGTCGGTGGTTCAAATCCACTCGCCCCGACCATTCTTTTCGGTCGCATATTCGCGAATAGCCTGTTGCTTCGACGGTGCCGCCGTTCAGATTTACCTCACGCACCCTTCGCAAACCCCGCGAAGAGTGCGGCACCCACTGTGGTCAGTAATCGAAGTGATTAACTAATGGTGTGGTATCATCCGGTTTCGCTTCGATGTCCAGTCGCAAAACTACTGTGTCAGACAAAGATGCGCCACCCGCCTTACAAGCATGATGCTGCAGACTGGTTATATCCCTTATTTGAACATAGGGACAGCCAACAACAAGTACGTCACCTCAGTACTCGCTATATATGCGCACTGCTTCAAATGATCAAGGTTGCGTAACGCAATGACCTACAAGCGTCGCCTACGAACAATTGCCCTAGCTTCGGTCGTTCTTGCGACCGGATGCTTGATTGGCTCGAAGCTTTCTCTTGTTCGCGTTGTTCCAGGACGTGCGGGAGCGAGGTCGGACGGTGACACTCTGGTTGAGCCTGGAATTGGGATCAAACTTTTGAAGCTCGGCGATTCGCGAGAGGAGGTGCTGACGCGTTTTCCGAAAAAGCCTAATATCGACTCGGAGATCAATTTGCCGAACTGCGGAACTGAGTACATGTGGCATGACTTGAACAGTTCTCAGCCAGGTGAAATTACGGTGCGATTCAAGGACAACAGGGTCTTCCAAATCGAAATCGCGGCGGATCGATTCCATACGGCAGGGGGAGTGAAAATAAACGACGAGCCAGCGTTCGTGCGGTCCCGCTACGAAATGCGGCTGAATGCCTACCTGCTGTTGGGGCCCACCCCAGTTGTGCAAGGTAATCGCCCGCTGGTCTTCTGGACCGACAGGAGGAGTGGGATTGCATTTGAGCTAGCCTTTTCACCAACATGGATGCGTCGCTACGTCGAAGCGTTGATTGTCTACAAGAGCGGTTCGGACTTTTGTCCGAACGGCGTCTTACCAACATCAGAAACATGGCGCGAGCTCGCTCCCTATTCGGTGGAGGCCCCGGATGGTTCAGTCGCGTTGCGCAAACGTCAACGCGGCGATCGTTTATAGCTCCGACGGACCGCTAACACAAGCTCTTGGAGTCAGCGACCGTCTGAGAGATGTCTGCGAGGTGTAGCAACGAAAATTGTCTCAGTGGAAGGGTTCACCCCACGTGAATGTGGGCGATTTTGTGGCTGCGAGAGCCCTCGCGAGCTCGAAAGTTCAACAGCGTTCTACGAAGAAGCCACAACAGATTCAAAGCGAATGAGTTGGAAGCTACGAAATCCTACAATTTTCAATAACTGCGGGACTCTGGTTCGGGACCAGGTGCGTGCTTTAGTGTTTTAGCTCACGCTGCGTGCTAAAGGCTCCAGCTTCCACTGTCGGAAACGCGGGTCGGGGCCGGTGGCGCCCGCGAGGCGCGCGAAACTACGCCGGCAGGTAATCGAAGAGAGTGGGCTCGGACAGGATCTTGCCGCTGGCCGTCAGCAGCGCCTGCTGCTGCACTTCGGCCTGCGAATAATCGGACGCCACAGCGCCAAGGTCCGCTCCTACGAGGGAATTTTGCTGCGAGGACAGATCGACCTGTTCCTGGTTGAGGAAGGTGGTGGCGGTATTCAGTTCCGCGCCGCCGTTACCGTAGAAGACGCGCTGCGCATTGACCGTATTGAATGCGTTTTCGAGTGACGCGTTTGCCGCCGCGATGCCGCTGTTAGATTGCAGCGCCGTGATCATCTGGCTGAGCGCGCCGAAAACGTCGCCGGAAGAATTCTGGAAGATCTGGCTACCGGGAACATTCACTGGGAGCGTCTGGCCGTTGGAAATCTGAACTGAGTTCACGTCGGTGTTGCCATTGTAGGTGACTCCGTCCGGAGCGGAGGCATCGATGGTGAACGGGGCCGTCTGGTCGTTCGTCCCGCTGAAGATGTAATTGCCCTGATACGTGGTATTCGCGAGTCCGACCATCTGCTGCAAAATCCCGCTCAACTGCGACGCCAGAGCCTGACGGTCGGAGGAGCTGAGGGTGCCGTTGGCGCCCTCGACACCGAGCGAAATCGCCTGGTTCATCAGGTTCACCACGGAGCTCATGGTGGAATCGCCGACCTGCAAGAGAGCCTGAAGCCCGCTGATGTCGCTCTGGTATTGATCGACCTGCGCAGTCTGCGCATCGTTGACGACGAGAGAAGCCGCTGCAGCCGGTCCCTGGCCGAGCGAATTGACGGCCTTGCCGGTGGAGAGTTCCTGGAGATCGACGCTGATCTCCTGCTGGTTGTTGTTGATTCCAGCAAGCAGTTCGCTGGAAAGGTTGGGATCGACTCGCAAAGCGGACATTGTCCTAATCCTGGCCTAGATTGATGGCTTCCTGGGTCAACTCGTCGATGACGGTGACGACGCGCGCGGAAGCATCGTAAGCATTCTGAAATTGCGCGAGGTTCGCGGCTTCCTCATTGAGCGAGACGCCCGAGAGCGCGCCGATCTGATTCTGGAGCTGCTGCGTGACCTGCTGCGCGGCGGTCTGCTCGGAGGTGGCGTTCGCCACCGCGTTGCCGATCTGAAAGACGGTGCCGGAATAATAGCTGGTGGGCGTCTGGCCGGCGACGATGTTTTGATTCGCGAGAGCCGCGAGGGCGTTGGCATTGCCGTTGCTGCCCGAAGTGCCGTCGGAACTCGCGGCGATCAGCGATGGGTTGGAGATGACGACAGCCATGTTGGCCGCGGCGCCTGTTGTGCCGGTGGGCGGCGTCGTGAAAAGGGCCGTGCCAGGGTTGCCGTTCGCATCGAAGCCAGCCTCACTTTGGGTATTGACCGCGTTCTCGATTCCCGCCGCCAGAGTGTCGAGCTGATTCAGCACCGAAGGAATCTGCTGGTCGCGCACCTGAATCTGGCCGCCCAACTCGCCGGAGGAAATCTGGGTGGTGATGTCCTGTCCCTGCGAGTAGACATCCTGCAGGCCAGTAGCCGCATTGACCTGCGTTTGGAGGTCGAAGCTCTGGTCGCCGACGACAAGGGGCGATCCGTTGCCGGTGGTGACCGTAATGTTGTTGTTTTGTCCCGAGATGATGCTGACGCCGATCACGTTGGACAGATTCTGCAAGGCGACGTCGCGTTGCTCGATCAAGGTGCTGGGATCTTCCCCGTTCTGGGTGAGACCAGTGATCTGGTTGTTGAGCTGCGCGATCTGCGAAGTGTAGGAGTTGACCTGGCTCACGCTCTGCTGGACGGACTGGTTCAGGTCGCTCTGCTGCGTAGTGAGCGCCGATGAAGCCTGGTTGAAAGCGGTGGAAAGATTCTGGGCGGCGGAAATCACGCCGACGCGGAGGCTCGAATCCGACGGGTTGGTGGCAAGCTGCTGGAGGCTGGAGAAAAAGGCGCTCAGCGGAGTTTGCAGCCCGGTTCCGGCCGTTTCGTTGAACAGCGTCTGCACCTGGCTCATGCCGGTGACGAAGGCGTCGAGCTGGCCGGACGTCTGCGTTTCCTGATTCAACTGAAGCTGGAGGACGTTGCTGCGCACGGTCTGCGCCTGATCGAGCGTGACGCCGCCGCCGAAGACGAGATTCCCGACCACGATCGGTTCGTTTTCGCTGAATTGGACGATCTGGCGGTCGTAGCCGGGCGTATTGGCGTTGGCAAGATTGTTGGTGGTGACGGCAATGGCGCCCTGATCGGCGTCCAGCGATCCGACCGCAATAGAAAGCGCGGTGTTAAGGGTTCCCATAGTTTCAGACCCTCGCCAATTCCGTCGGGGTTGGCGTTACCACGTCGTTTTGAACCGCTTCATACCGCCCGCCGTAGAAGTTCACGAAGTTCATCATGGCGCGCAAGGTGCGTCGCGAGCGGCGCAGGAGGGCGGCGTGGGCAGAGTTCAGGCGGCGCACTTCGGACTGGGCGCTCGAGATTCTGCCGAGAATGTCCTTCACGGCGGGCAGCAGCTCGCCGCGCTCCTCGACGGACCATTGCCGCTGGAGACAATCGATCTCGCGGTCGACGGAACGAATCTGCTGGCAGACCTGCTCCTGCTGGGCGACGCGGCGCTGCATGCCGTCGAGGTCGAGCGCCACCATGGCCTCGCTGCAGGCGCGCAGTTCGACGGCAAGCGAATCGAGCAGCCTGAGGCGCTCGCCGAGCAATGCGGAGATGGTGGATGCGTCGTCTTTCACGTCAAGCCATTTCGTCGAGATCGTGCTTCACTGCCTCGATCACAAGATCGTCGGTATCCGTCGATTGTGGTTTGGGCTTTTCTTCAGGCTTGGGCTTCCGTTTGCCGGGCTCCTGCTCAGCCGGTCCGTTTTCGGTTTCACGGCCGGGGATGCCTTCGACTCGCGAAGAGGAAAAAGTACCCATAAAACAGTCTCACTGACGGATCCTATTCTTTGGCGCCTTTTGCAGCCGTCTCGGAGTAGATTGCCGCGGCAACCTGCTCGTTGGTGACGTTGTAATTGCCCGTGCGAATGGCCTGCTGCAAAGCCTGGACTCGATCCGTGCGAACTTCGGGCGCGTTGACGGCCTGCTGCGTGAGAGCGGCGACCTGATTGGCGGCCGTCGAAAGGCGGACCTGCACTCCGCCTGCCGCAGCAGTCGCGGGATCCTGCTCCGCCTTCTGAGGGGCGGGTTTCTGCGCGTCCTGGATGGCGTTCGACTGCACCGCCTCCGGAGATTGTGAATTCGGATCGATTCTCATGCATCACCTCAACTGTGACTCGGCTTCGAGAGCACCCGCCGACCTTACGAACAGCGGGTGTCTTAGCTATCGGCAAGTCATTAGAAACCTTTAATCGTTTCCGCCTTTTGCCGACGGACTGTATATCGGCTGCACGCGGATTACCTTAAGAAAGGCGATTTGCTCCTCGGCAGCCAAAGCCGCGTTCATTCGGCAGGCTTTGCGGATGGCCACGGGCTGAAGCCCGTTTTGTGGCAACTTCTTCCGCGGGACCTCTCCCTGGTGGGCGGCGGCGCGATAGCCGGGCGCAAAGGCTGCCCGATCGCAAAAAGCGCGATCGTGGCTGCCGGGCTGAAGGACCCGGCGCTACGTTTAAACCTTCCCGCCTTGCGCAGCGGCGTTGACCTTCGCTTGCAGGGCGTGGACGATCATCTTGGCGATTCCGAGGCCGCCAGCCTTCGCCAGCGCGCCCGAAACCATCTGCATGCCAAATTGCTCGAGCGAGTTGCTGGAGCCCTGAAGGTCGTCGTCGCTGGTGAGCGAGCCTTCTTTCATCGAGCCCCAAAGCGAGTTGATTAGAATCGCCTCAAAATCCTGCGCGGCCTTTTGGAGCTTGGCCATCTGGGCCGTCTTTTGCGCGCTGTCGGCTGCCGCCTGCTGGGCCGGCGCCGAAGCCAAGGGCTGCAAGCCATTCGGGGACATCAGATCACCTCCAATTCACCATTGAGGGCGCCATCGGCCTGGATCGCCTGAAGAATCGAAACCACGTCGCTGGGAGTCGCGCCGATCGACTGGAGGCCTTTGACCAGATCGTCGACCGTGGAGCCCTCTTCGAGCTTGATCGACTGGACGGCTGATTCGCCGGCGCTGACGGTGGTCTGTGGAACGACTTCCGTGGTTCCTTTAGGGGCGTTGGGATACGGCTGCGAGACCTCCATCACCGTCACGACGCTGATCGTGAGATTGCCGTGGAGGATCGAGCAAGCGGAAAGCGTGACGTCGCCGCCCATCACGATCGTGCCGGTGCGTTCGCTGATGACGACTTTGGCGGCGGGCTGTACCCGCACGGTAAGATCCTCGATTTTCGCGAGCAGCTGCACGGCCGCTTGCGGAGCCGGCTCGATGCCGGAGATTTCGACGCGGCGGCTGTCGATGGCATGAGCAAGATTTTTTCCCAGGGATTGGTTGATCACCGCGGCAACGTCCTGGGCAGTCTGAAAATCGGGATCGCGCAAAAGAAGGCTGACGGTCTTGACGCCCTCGAGGTTGACGGAAGTGTCGCGCTCGATGATGGCGCCGCCGGAAATGATTCCGGAGGTGGGCGTATTCACTTGCTTGGAATTGTTGCGTGCGCCGACCGCGTAACCGCCGACGATGAGCGGCCCCTGGGCTAGCGCGTAGGTGTGGCCGTCGGGACCATTGAGCGAGGAAAGAAGCAGCGTGCCGCCGAGCAGGCTCTTGGCGTCGCCGACGGAGGAAACCTCGACGTCGATATGCATGCCGGGCTTGGCGAAGGGCGGCAGCGTGGCGGTGACGAAGACCGAGGCGACATTGTGAACGAGGATCGCGGTGGGCGGAATCGAGACGCCCATGCGATTCAAGATATTGCCGAGGGTCTGGTTGGTGAAGATCGTTTGCTGGCTGTCGCCCGTGCCTTTCAGGCCGACCACCAGGCCGTAACCGATCAGCGGATTGTCGCGAACGCCTTCGACGGTAGAAATGTCCTTGAGGCGAACGAGATGAGGCGCGGGCGGCGGAGCATCCGCAGCGCGCGCTGTGGATGCAAGAACCATCGCGGCCATGACGAGCAGAAGCAGGGATTGAAGGAGACGCGGGAGCCGTTTCATTCCGATAGGCCTCGTCAGAAATTCAAGACTTTCATGATCGCGCGGATGATCGCGTTGGGCGGGCGCGTGCCGTTGCTCACCACACCCTTCCCCTTCACTTCGACCTCGAGATTGGTGACCGACGAAGAGTTCGCCACGTTTGTTGGAGAAATATCGTCGGGCCGCAAGATGCCGCGGACGATGATGGTCTGCCGCTGATTGCCAACGAAGATGTTGCGAGCGGCCTGAATCACGAGAGCGCCGTTGGGCAGAACGTCCATGACCTGGCCGGCAAGAGTGACAGCCAAGGACGACGTGATGGCGGACTGGCCGGAGCCGTTCAGCGTCTCGGAAGAATTGGGGCTGAAGAGATTTTGCCAGCCGCTGGTGGAGCTGACCGTGCCGAACGCGGCAGTGACGCCGGAGGAAGCGCCGTAGGTGCGGGCGGTCTTGATGGAGTCGTTCGAGGTCGAAGAGAAAGAATCCGAGAGCAGGATGGTGACGATATCGCCGACGTTATGGGCCTTGTCGTCGACGGCGAGATTCGCCCAGCGGGCTTGTGGCGACCAGAGGCTGCCGCCCGTGCCGGGAACCTCGGTGACGGTGGAGCGGACCCGCGCGATGTAGTCGGTGAGGGCCTGGCTGGTGTCGTTGGAGTTGGCCTTGCTGCGGTGAGCCTCGGCGGGCGAGGAGGCGAACAGCGCCAGCGCGAGTGCGACCGCCGCGATCCAAGCGGCGGCGAAGCAACGTGCGGATGCGATGCGGCGATTCACGGCGATCCTCTCCTAGAACTCTCTGGCCAGACTGCCGGGGCCCACGACTTCGGCTGCGAAAATCTGACCGGTCGCAAGATTGCGCACCCGAATCCATTGGCCGGAGACCCCGCGGGCGAGCGGCATCACGGTGGTGCGAACTTCCATGTTCGGCTGCTCGAGCAGGAGCGTGGCGGCTTGCCCGGGGAAGACCAGCGTTGGCGGCTTGGGCGCGGGTTGCTGCGGTGCGCGAGGCTGCGATGCCGGCGCGTGGCGCGCGGAGTCCGATGCGGTTCCGAAGGCGAGTGAGGCGCGCTGCGAATCGCTGTGTTGGGCGAGCCAATGCAGAAGCGCGGGATCGGCGAGGATGCGGACGTCGAACGGATGGATCGCGGGCTCGCCGCTGGTCCAGAGACGCGCGCGGACGGCGCCGGGAGCGACGTCGGCATCCATGCGCAGAACCTCGAGGCCGGGATTCGCGACAGTCACGGCGATCGGAACGGCTGGTCGGATCTGCCCGGCGGCGGGCAGAGCGGAGGCGGGCGCGCCTTGCGATTGAAGAGCGAGTTGAATCGAGCTGCAAATTTCGCGCAGCGAGAGCTCGCGGGACCCGTGGGACGACCTGGCACGATTGGCGGCGCGATCGGCGGCGCGCGGCGCAGGATCGATGGAGGGCGTTGCGGCCTTCGCAGAGAGCGCGAAAGCCAGCAGCATCGGGCCGATCGACAGCGGAACGCGCGCTTTGAAGGAAGCGTTCATGGCTTAGGCCGCGATCTGATTGAGCTGCTGCATCATCTGGTCGGCGGCCTGGATGACGCGCGAATTGGCTTCGTAGGAGCGCTGCGCGACGATCATCTGCACGAATTCCTCGACCACGTTGACGTTGGACTCTTCGAGCATGCCCTGCTGGATGGTGCCGAGCCCCTCGGTGCCGCCGGGCGTGCCGAGAATCGCGTCGCCGGAAGCGGTGGTGGGATACAGAAGATTGCCGCCGAGATTGCTGAGGCCGCCCGGGTTCGGGAAAAGCGCAAGCTGGATCGAGCCGACTTGCTGCGCCTGCGTCTGGCCGGGGAGCGTGACGCTGATGGTGCCGTCGGAACCGATCGAGATAGAGGTAGCGTTGGTCGGAATGGTGACGGCGGGATCGAGCGGGTTGCCGTCGGCGGTGACGATGTTGCCGTTCTGGTCGAGGTGAAACGCGCCGTCGCGCGTGTAGGCGACGTCGCCGCTGGGCAGCCGTACCTGGAAGAAGCCCTGGCCTTGAATCGCCATGTCGAGCGGATTGGTGGTGTTGTCGAAATCACCCTGCTGCTGAATGCTCTCGGTGGAGGCGGTGCGCGTGCCAAGGCCGATCTGGAGACCTTCGGGAATCGTGGTCTGCTGCGTGGCAGCGGAGCCCGGCGTGATCATGTTCTGATAGAGCAAGTCCTCGAACTGGAGGCGCTGGGCGCGAAAGCCGGTGGTGCTGGAGTTCGCGAGATTGTTGGCGATGTTGTCGAGGTTGAGTTGCTGCGCCGTCATGCCGCTGGCAGCCGTGTAGAGAGCGCGAAACATTTGGAGCTCCTTAGGTGACGCGCGCGATTTGTTCCGCGGCGGTCTTATTGAAATCGTTATCGAAGATCGAGACGGCGCGCATCATGGTTTCAGCGTTGCGCTGGATGGTGACGAGGTCGATGGCGCCGTCGATGGGATTCATGTTGGAGGCTTCGAGAACGCCCTGGCGGACATCGGAACTCGCGGCGGGCGCGGCGCTGTTGTCCGGCACGGAAAAATACAGGGCGCCTTCGGGCGAGAGCGGCGTGCCGGGCTTCATTTCAACGATGCTGAGGCGGCCGGCGAGGGAACCATTGACGGAGATGGTGCCGTCCGAGCTGATTGAAATGGCGCCGGGCGGGAGCGAGATCGGGCCGATCTGGCCGACGCCGGGAAGTTTGATCGGGCCGCCCTGGCCGAGGACGGGATTGCCGTCGGAGGTGATGATCTGGCCCTGCGTGTTGAGATGGAAATGGCCGGAGCGCGTGAAGCGGATGCCGGCGGGAGTCTGCACCACGAAGAAGCCGGAGCCCTCGACGGCGACGTCGAGCTGATTGCCGGTGGGATCGAGCGAGCCCTCGCGCATGTTGACGTAATCGCCGCCGAGGATGCCGAAGCGGTTGATGGCCTGATTCAGCTCATCGGCGGGCGCGGGCTGCGCGAGCGACGCGTTGAGCGCGCCGTAGAATTCATTCTCGGATTTGTAGCCGGTGGTGCTGACGTTGGCGAGGTTGTTCGCGGTGACGTCGAGCGCCTGCATTTGCGCGACGAGGCCGGAGCACGCCGCGTAGTATCCGCTGTCCATCGTTCGTCCTTTTTCGCGCATTTCATGATGCACACGAGGAACCAAACGGACGCACGCGAGCGCAAGAAATGGGCGCTGAAATCGCGGGAGTTGCGGCGTTGCGGAACGGAATATTGGAAGGATTTAATCGCGGAGCGCGTCCTTGCCTGACGGCAATTTTCCGGGAGGCAGATATTGCCCGCGGGCGGAGGGATTCGTTAAACGACGCAAAGAAACGCGGGGCTTAGGGAACGCGGGAGGTGGCAAGATCGGCGGCGCCGTCCGGCTTCTTGGAGACGACGGCGCTGAAGCTTTGCGCGATCAGGGGGATGACGTTGCGATATTCGGGCTCGAGAAGGCGCTCGACGTTGTCGCGCTCGAAAGAAGCGGTCGCCGGGAGGCATTTGCGGATGTGGGCGCCCATCGACGTTTCGTCGGCATCGAGGATCTCGGAGCTTTTTTCGGCTCCCAACAACTCTTTCCGTTCGCAGAAGTGATCGGCGACGGAAACCACGCCGACGAGGAGAGGGTCGTGCACGGCCGCGGCCGGATTGTGGTGAAGGCCGAAGACTTCGATGTGGCACGGATAGAATTCCCAGGAGTTGCCGATCCAGCGGCCGACCTCGCAATGATCGAGGCCGAAGTGCTCGCGTTCGGCTGCCAGGTGGTCGCCCGGCTGAAGCACGATGTCGAGGCCGGTCATGGTGGAGTCCTGAGCGGCGACCATGAGCAGCGGCAACTTTCCGACGTCGTGGAGCAGGCCGGCAAGGTAGGCCTGGTCGGGCATCGGATGATGGATGGCACGGGCGACGCGTTCGCTGAGGATGGCGACGGTGAAGGAGTGGCGCCAGTGCTCGTGGAAGGCGCGCTCCTGCATCCACTTGTTGGAGCTATCCATGAGATAGCAGGTGAAGACCAGGGTGCGGAGGCGGTCCGTGCCCAGCAGGATGGCGGCTTCCTCGACTTTGAACACCCTGCGGCGCAGGCCGAATAGCGCGGAGTTGCACAGGTGAATTACCTGGCCGGTGAGGCTGGGATCGCTTTGGATCACCTGGCTGATGCGCTTCAAATCGACGGGGGAAGTTGCCAGAAGGCCGTTGAGCTCGATGAGGTGACTCGGAAGAGCGGGCAGGCCCTCGGAAAGAATCTCGAGGACCCGGTCCCTGCGGCGCATCTGGGCGTCGACCGTGGCGCCGCCCCGGCTGATGCGTTGAACGCTTTCGCGGGTGGTAAGAGGCTCCATCGCCTTGCTTGATCCGGCTCAGTACATCGGCGAAAGCCGATTCCGCTTGAGCGCCAGTTGCAGTGGCCCGAATCGAGGCATCCCGGGTCAGGAGGCGACAGGAAGGCGAAAAAGGAGGTCGCGCGCAACCTCTTCGGAATGAAAGCGCGCCCAGGCAAACTCCC
This sequence comes from Vulcanimicrobiaceae bacterium, assembly GCA_035504455.1. GTDB lineage: Bacteria > Acidobacteriota > Terriglobia > Acidiferrales > UBA7541 > Palsa-295. The sequence continues at coordinate 14,755 of DATJRU010000092.1, read as the reverse complement.
TGCACCCCACCATCCGCACCCAGTCGGCTCGCAATTGCATGGCAAAACTGGTCGTGATGCGCGACATTTCGCGGACGTCAGTCGCGCTCTCGAACAAGAATTCCTCCGCGCGGGAATCGAACGAGATTTCCTTCAAGGCGCGATTGAACGCGGATTCGGCAACGATACACGGAACGGTACGGCAGCCGAGTATTTCCTCGGCCGAGCGGAGCCAACTGTGGTCAACCCCGTCCACGAACGCGATGAAGACGGAGCTGCGGTCGCGGGACAGGTAAACGGGAAGCATTCGGGCGCTTCGAACGACCGCCATCGGCAGCAGGTTGGCGCACTCGAGAAAACTGCGCTCTGTGGCCAGCGGGAATATGGGACAGGCCCACTGCGCGGCGAGGGCCAGAGTGATGTCGTCCTCGGTGGCGGCGCCGGTCTCCTGAAGCCACGCGCCCAGGCGCCGCTTGCCCGTCTGGCGCTGGAGTTCGAGAGCCTCGCGAAGCTGATCTTCGCGAATCGTGCCGCGCGAAAGCAGCACGAGTCCGATCGGGACGCGGTGCATCTTAGGCTTCCAGCGGCTGGCATAGGGCACGGTGCGCGCCAGAATTTCGGAGACGGAAGCCTCAAAGCACGAGGGTCCGCAGAGCCAGCGGCCGTCGAGTTGGATGCCGGACGAACGGTGGCGGACCACCGGCCAGAGATCGCCCTTCCTGGTGCAGCGGTGGTTCTCGCATCGCGGGAACATCCTCCGGATCGCGGGCCATGGAAAACTGAATCGCGGCGTTCTTTCGAAAACGGTTTGTGCAATCGACATGATCACTTCCCTACTGCTTCATAACGTTGGCGTGGACTCAAAATCTCGGTGATTCGCAGGCCGTAATTTCCCTCGACGACCACGACCTCGCCGCGCGCGACCGGGCGGCCGGCGACGAGGAGCTCGGCGGGCTCTTCGACATGCCGCTCGAGTTCGATCACCGAGCCGGCGCGGAGGTCGAGGACCTCGCGAAGCAGCATTTCGCGCTGGCCGAAGCGAATGGTGGCCTCCAACTCGATATCGAGCAGCAGATCGAGGTTCGCTCCGGTGGGATCCTTCGCGGCCGGCTCGGGATCGGCTTTGGGCGATTCCTTCGGAGCGGGCGCCGCTTTGGCCGGCGCGGGGGCCTCGGTAAGAGCCGCCAGCAGACTGTCCTGCAGAGCGAGGACGATGACGGGCTTCCTGCCGGCAGGCGTGGTGATGCAGATCGCGGCCTTGGCCGCAGGCTCCCAAGCCGCGGGGCGCGCCGCATCGAAGGCCAGCGAGACTTGGGCGCTCCACTTGCCGGCAAGATCGATGGCGACTTGCCCGGAAACCTGGCGAAACACCTCGGCGGCTGCGTCGCGATCGTCGTCGGTGAGTGGCGAGGCGGCGCCGGGAGTCTCTCCCATCAGAAGTTGCGCGAGGAGCTTCGCGTCCGTTTCGGCCACGCGGCAGGTCTGCTCGCCGCGAATGGACCCGCCCGCGGTGAAAACGATACTGAGGCCACTCTCAGCGGCGGAGAGCGCGCCGGGCTCGACGGACTCTACCGCCATGAGTTCGGCGGGATGCTTCGCGCCGGCGACTTTTTCCAGGACGTCGGCGAAGGCTTCCGTCCACGTGGTGAAAAAGGCGGAGGCTTTCGGCAAACTGGAGATCTCGGCAAAGGATTTCATCGCGTCACTCCTTGTGGGCGTTGGCTGCGAGCGGAATCATGCCGGTCACCTGCGCGCCGCGCTGCCTGCCGCAACTTACGGGCGTAGCCAGGAACATGCCTTTGCCGCTGACAGCAAGGCGAATGGGCTCGGCGACGCGATGCCTGAGCACGATGATCTTGCCCGGCTCGATGGCGAGGAGCTCCTGCATGCGCACCGGAGTATCCGGCAGGCTCAACTCCACCGAGAAGCGGGTGCCCTGCAGCCTGCGGCGCAAGCGCTCCGCATGGGCCGACTCGGCGGAAGCCTTCGGCTGGGTCCACTGCACCGCCAACTTCCGCAAGAGCGCGTTGGACACAACGGCCGGGAGCGCCACGCTGAGAAGTCCGGTGGCGTCCGGCATGCGAATTTCGAAGCCGAGGACGAGGACCTTCTCCGAAGGAAGCAGCAAGTTGACGATCTGCTGGGTGACCTCGTGCTTCGAGAAGCAGAATTCCACTTCCTTGAAGATGGGATTCCAGGTGCGTTGGAGCTCGCGGCACACGATGCGCATGACATTTTCGAGAATGTGCTCCTCGATTTCCGTGATGGCGCGCTCCTGGGGATCGTCTTTGCCGAGCCCTCCGAGGACCAGATCGATCACCGGGAAAGCCAGCGAAATATCCATTTGAATCACGGCGGTGCTCTCGAGCGGAACGATATCGACGGTGGCCAGGTAGGTGAGATCGAACGGGAGGCGCGCGAGGAATTCGGAGAAGGCAATCTGCTCCACCGAAATGACGTTCACGTCCATCCCGATGCGCAGATACGCGCCGAGCGAATTGGTGGCGCGAAGGGCGAACGACTCGTGCAGCGTCGATACGGACCGCACCTGCTCCTTCGTGACCTGTCCCGCCTGGCGGAAATTGCACCGGACGTATTTCGCCGCGTTTTGCGCCTTGGACTCCTTGTCGGAGGGCGTGCGCGATTTTTTCAACAGCGCATCGATTTCTTCCTGGCTAAGAATCTTGGCCATGATCGTCCTTTCAGTTCGCTTCCAAGGGGATGGACCTGGCCGGCTCTATTTTCTCGCGCAGCTTCGCTCGAATCTGGAGCAGGGCCATGGAGTGGATCTGCGAAACGCGCGACTCGCTAACGCCTAGAACGAGCCCGACTTCCTTCATCGTGAGTTCGTCAAAGTAGTAGAGCGCCAATACCTGACGGCTTTTCTCGTCGAGCCCGCCGACGGCATCGGTGATGAGCGCCTTCATCTCGGAGCGGTGGCACAGGAAATAGGGATCGCGAGAGGCGGCATCGGGACGATATTCGGCCAAATCCTCGGCCGCGGATTTCTCGTCGTTTCCGACTTCGTCGATGCTGCCGACGTTCAGGCCCCGGAGTTCGCCAAGAAGGTGAAGGAATTCGTCGATCTCCATTCCCATCTCGACGGCGACCTCGACTTCCGAAGGCGAACGGTTGAGTTCGGCTTTCAGCTTGCCGATGGCTTCCTCGATGCGGCGGCCCTGGCGGCGAAGCTGGCGCGAGCCCCAGTCCATGTCGCGAAGGCTATCGAGAATCGCGCCGCGAATCCGGAATTTCGCGAAAGACTTGAGCTGAACGTTCTTATTCGGATCGAAGCGATCGAGCGCTTCGATCAGGCCGACGACTCCAGCGCTGACGAGATCCTCGAGGGGAACCTGCGCCGGGAGACGCTCGTGAATGCGCCGCGCGATGTACTGCACCTGCGGCAGATTCTCGAGAAGGAGGCGCTCCCGCTCGTCCGGATCCATGTAACGCGAGGCGTGATAAGAGCTGGCGGCGTTCATCGTGTTCTGGCTTCCTTCCTATGGCGCGACGTCATCGATCACCCCACGGTGCCCATGGACTGAACCGTCACCGAGTTGGGAATCTCTCCCGGCGAAAGAACGATCACGCGCGGGAGAAAAGGCTCGAGCAAACGGCGCAGGTGATAGCGCGCGGGACTCGCGCACAAGAGCACGGTCGAATCCATCGCGGTCTTATCGCCGACGATCCGCTTCAGACTGTCCAGCAGCTTGCGGAGAAACGCCGGCTGGCGAGCCTGCCCGCGGCCGGCTGACTGCGGATCGAATGCCTGACTGATTTCGTCTTCGACCGACGGATCGAGCGCCAGGAGGTGCAGCTTGCCGTCCGTGCCGAGCAACGGCTGGACGAGCGCGCGGCCAAGCGTCTGCCGCACGGTCTCGACGAGCTGGACCGGGTTCTTGGTGAGCGGCGCCGTGTCGATGAGGGTCTCGAGAATCGCGGGCAAGTCGCGGATCGAGACCTGCTCGCGGAGAAGCTGCTGAAGGACCTTTTGAACCTCGCCGAGGCTAAGCAGCTTGGGAACAAGCTCCTCGACGAGCTTCGGTTGCGTCTCGGAAAGCGCGTCGAGCAGGCGCTTGGTCTCGTGGCGGGTGAGAAGCTCGTAGGCGTGCGAACGCACGACCTCGGCGAGATGCGTAGCCATGACGGAGGTGTGGTCGACGACAGCATAGCCGTTGGCGAGCGCCTGCTCCTGCAACTGCGGCGAAATCCACTTGGCGGAGGCGCCGAAGGCCGGCTCTTTCGTATCGAGGCCGGGGATGGTGGCGGCGTTGGGCTCCGAGCTGATGGCGAGCAGACAATCCTGTTGCAATTCCCAGCGCGCGATCTCCGCGCCGCGGAGGCGGATGACGTACTCGCGCTGCTTGAGCTTCGCCTGGTCGGTGATGTGGATCGACGGAACGAGGAAGCCGATTTCGGTGGCCAGGTGCTGGCGAAGCGCGCGAATACGTTGCAGGAGCTGCCCGCCGCGGTTCTGATCGACCAGCGGCACGAGGGCGTAGCCCACTTCGAGGCTGATTTCGTCGAGCTTGATGAGGCTCTCGAGCTGTTCCTGCGACGTGGGCTTTTTTTCTCCGGGCGCGGCCGCGGCTGCGCCGGGCTTCGCCTCGGTCGCGCGCGACGCGAGGTAGGCGGCGAGACCGCCGAGGAGGAAGAAAGAAAGCTTCGGCAATCCGGGAATGAGGCCGAGCGCGAACATCGCCCCGGCGGCGATTTGCAGCGGCCGCTTCTTGGTGAGGAGCTGGCGGCCCATTTCGGTGCCCACGGTCGCGTCGGAGGAGGCCCGGGTGACCACGAGGCCGCCGGCAACGGAAACGAGCAGCGACGGAACCATCGTGACGAGGCCGTCCCCGACGGTGAGGATCGTGTAGGTCTTCAGGGCTTCGGCAAACGGGATGTTGAGCTGAAAGACTCCGATCAAAAAGCCGGCGACGATGTTGATCGCGGTGATCAGAATGGTGGCGAGAGCGTCGCGCTGGCTGAAACGGGCGGCGCCGTCCATCGCTCCGTGGAATTCGGCGTCGCGGGCGATTTCGGAGCGCCGCTCGCGCGCCTGCGCTTCGTTGATCAGGCCGGCATTCAGGTCGGCGTCGATGGCCATCTGCTTGCCGGGCATGGCGTCGAGCGTGAACCGCGCGCTCACTTCGGCCGTGCGCACCGCGCCATGGTTGATCACGAGATACTGAATGGCGATGAGGGCCAGAAAGATGACGAAACCGACGACGTAATTGCCGCCGACGACGAATTGGCCGAATGCGCCGATCACGTGTCCGGCGGCCGCGGCTCCTTCATTGCCGTGCAGGAGAATGCGGCGGCTACTGGCGATGTTGAGCGAGATGCGAAAGAGGGTGAGGAAAAGAAGCAGCGTCGGGAAAACGGAAAACTGCACGGGCTTCAGGATGTACAACGCCGAAAGCAGCACGAGGATGCCGGCCGTGATGCTCGTGGCCAGCAGAATGTCCAGAACGATGGCCGGAACCGGCACGAGCATGACAAAGACGAGCATCACCACGCCGGCCGGAACGACCCAGTCGAAACGGCTCCCTGCCGAGGGCTTGGCGCCGGCGACCGGGGCCAGGGACGTGGAAGTGGCGCTCATTGTCTACCTCGCGGAGCGGAGGAGGCGCCCGCTGCACTCGCGGCACGGGTCTGCGCGCGATAGATGAAGGCGAGGATTTCGGCAACGGCCGTGTAGAGGTTGGCCGGAATGCTTTCGCCGATTTCGACAGTCTTGTAGAGCGCCTGTGCGAGCGGGCGGTTTTCGACGATGGGCACGTCGTGCCAGAGCGCGAAGTGCTTGATTCGCTGAGCGACGAGGTTGCGTCCCTTGGCGACCACCACCGGCGCGCGCATGGTGTCCGGCTTGTATTCGAGAGCGACGGCGAAGTGTTCCGGGTTGGTGACGACGACCGTGGCGCGCTTCACGTCCTTCAGCTTCCAGCGACGGCGAAGATCGCGACGGAGTTTGCGAATGCGACCGCGGACCTGGGGATTGCCTTCGGTATCTTTGGCCTCCTGGCGGGTTTCCTCCTTGGTCATGCGGAGCGATCGCTCGAAGCTGAGGCGCTGCAGGGCGTAGTCGAAGCCGGACCACGCGAGCATGACGAGCGAGGATTTCCAGGCGACTTCGAAGATCAGCCGGAACGCCAGCGCGAGCGTGGAACCGATGCCGCGGGCGGAAGTCTGAGTGAGGTCCGGCCAGCTGCGAATGAAGATGGCGACGATCAAGTAGAGAATGAGGGCGAACGGCAGCAAAGTTTTCAGCATGCGGCTGAAGCCGGCGGCCGAGAAAAGACTCTTGATGTTGTTGGCGGGGTTGAGGCGCGCAAGATTCGGCGCGAAAGGCTGCGCGGAAAAGACGATTCCGCCCTGCGCGACGGTGGCGCCGATCGAAACGACCCATGCCACCAGCATCAGCGGAGCCGCCCAACGCAGGGCCGTCAGGCCGGTGGAGGCGAAAAGATTGTTCATCGTGCTGAGGTCGGTCTGCGAGGCGGCGTCGAGCGAGTGGTGGAAAAAGCCGAGCCACTGGGACGGGAAAGATGTGGCAAGCCAGCTCAAAGTGAAGATCACACCGAACAGAGAGAGCGAGGAGGTGAGGTCGCGGCTGCGCGCGATCTGCCCCTGCTCGCGGGCTTTGGTCCTGCGGCGAGGAGTAGCTTTCTCTGTTCGTTCGTCAGGCACGGCAAGCGCTCCTTAGCGAGCGAGGTGCAGCAGATGGTCCGCGGCGGCGAGCGCGGCGGCGAAATGGGACTCGAAGAAACTCGGCCAGTGGCCCAGGGCGGTGATGAGAACGGCCAGGGCGAGCAGGTACTTGAGCGACACGCCCATGAGCATCACGGGAATTTGCGGCGAGACTTTTCCCAGGAACTTGAGCGAGAGGTCGATGACCATCGTGGCGAGCACGATGGGGCCGGCGAGTTCGGCGCCGACGATCCAGACCGAAGTCGCAACGTGGAAGAATTCGCGGACGAGCGGCGCGGACATGGTGACCGAGCCGACCGGCACAAGCGCGTAGCTCTTGGCGATCGCGCGGATCATCCAATGGTGGACGTTGAGCTGGAGGAAGAGGAAGAGAGCGATGGTCTGAAAGAACGAGGAGATCACCGGCGTATCGGCTTGCGTCTGCGGATCCAGAATGGTGATGAGCGAGAGTCCCATCTGAATGCTGGCGAACTGGCCGGCGAACTGCGCGCCCTCGAAAACGAATTGCGTGGCGAGGCCCATCAGCAGGCCGAGAGACGATTCGGTCAGAACGGTGGTGAGCCAGCCGGAGGCGGACAGCGCGGCGGTCTGGGTGATTTGCGGGGCGCAGACCGGATACAAGAGAACGGTGAAGGCGATCGTCAGCGCCGCCTTGAAGCGCACCGAGATCGACGTGCTGCCGAGGAAGGGCGCGAAGGACATCAGCCCGGCGACGCGCAATCCGAGGAAGAGCGCCGGCATCAGCAGTCGTTGTATGACTTCTTCCACTCATTGACTCCACTCGGCAAATCCAGCCGCGGCGGCGATGGCGCGCATCGATCACCGGGCGAAAGGGTGAAAATCCTCGAACAGCTGCACCGTGAAGACGACCAGGCGATGGAGCATCCACGGCAGCAGCATGAACGTGACGGCGCCGACGGCCGCCAGACGCGGGACGGTGGAAACGGTCGGCTCCTGCACGGACGTCATGACCTGGATGATGCTGATCGTGAGGCTGATCGCCATCGCGGAAATCAGGATCGGCGCCGCAACCCAGAAGGCTGCTTCGAGACAGAGACGCGAGAGCGAAATGACTTGTTCGATGGTCATGCGCCATGCCTAGTAAAAGCTCTTCATCAGCGAGCCGATCACGAGATTCCATCCGTCGACGCTGACGAACAGCAAAATCTTGAGCGGCGTCGAAATCACGACGGGAGGCAGCTGGAACATTCCAACGGAGGTGGTGACCGAGGCCACGACGATGTCAATCACGAGAAACGGCAGAAAGAGAACGGCTCCGATCTGAAATCCGGTTTTCAGCTCGGAAATCAGGTACGCCGGAGCGACCACCCGCATGGGAAGATCCTGCGGCGTCTTCGGGCGCGGCTCTTCGGACAATTCGACGAACAGCGCGAGATCCTTCTCGCGCGTGAATTTCAGCATGAAAGTCTTCATCGGGCCGGCGCTGCGCTCGATGGCTTCCCAGGCGGTTATGCGGTTGTGCTCGAGCGGGACGATGGCAGCTTGCTGGATCGCGCTTCCCACGGGCGCCATGAGGAAGTAGGTCAGGATCAGCGCGAGCCCGCTCAGGGTCTGGTTGGTCGGCGTGGTTTGGGTGCCGAGGGCCTGGCGCAGAAAATGGAAGACGATCAGGATGCGGACAAACGGCGTCATGGAGAGCACGATCGCCGGAAGAAGAGTGAGGACGGTGAGCAGCAGCAGGATGGTCCAGGAAAGCGGCTCGCCTTTCGAGGTCAACCCGGGTATGGGCGGAATCGAAGGCGTCTGAGCCGCGATTGCCGGCACGAACGCGCCGGCCGCGCAAACGGGCGCCGCGAGGAGTGCGATTCGGCGGAGGAGCTTGGCGGTCACTGGGGCGCTCCAGACGCGCGAAGCGACTCGCGAAAATCGGAAATGGGCGGAACGGCTGAGGCGCCCGGCGGCGGTTGCGTGAGCAGCGTAATGGAATTCGGAGTCACGCCGACGAGCAGCGGCTGGCTATCGAACTGGATCAAAGCCACCATGCGGCGCTCGCCGAGCGACACGGTTTCGCAAAGATGCAAGCGGCGCTCGCGACGGCACGTGATCTTGCCCCGCAGAGCTTTTCGGGCGGCGCTCAAGGTTTTCCGGAAGAAGCCGAAGAAAGGTCCGAAGAGCGGGCGGTGCGACTGGGGCGCGGCGACGTGGTCGGCGATGGTGGAAGAGTTCAAGATCGGATTTCCTCAGTAGAGTTCGGTGAGCCGGACGGCTAACCGGTCGTCGATCACTTCGAATTCAGCCCAGCCGATCAACTGCCGATTCGCCCTGAGCGGAACATCGAGAGTCTGCACCCAGCCGGCATCGAGAACGGAATCCACGTCGAGGCGGAAAAGGTCGCGCACGGTGAAGTGCGTCATTTCGATTTCAGCGCTCAGAGTGCAAGGCAGGAGTTCCGCGTCCGCCCAGCGGCTGCGTTCCTCAGGGCTTAGAACGGATGAGGCCGGAGTTTGCGGTGGGTTGGCGGCCGGGGCGCTAGCCGCGGCAACGACTGGAGTGGCGACGGTGGTTGCGCTCATCGTTACCTCTGCACCAGAAAATCGGTGAAATAGATATCGCGGACGCCGAGCCCGGGAACGCGATTGCTGAGCGCGGCGATCAAATCCTGCTTGAGTTTCTGTTTGCCATCGGTCGTGAGAAGCTCTTCCGAATGACGTGTCGAAAGAACGCCGATGATCGTGTCGCGAATAATCGCGAGCGGTATGCTCTTCCCGCCTTCTTTCGTGTCGGGTCGCTTGTCGACGCCAAGATCCATCGAGGCGCGCAAGTAGGTCACTTGGCCCTGGTCGGCCAGGTTCACAATGAAACTGTCCAGATGAATAACGGCGACCGGGGGAGCGTTCGGATCGGAGGATTGGTCGCTCGCCTCGGCCTGGCTGTGCCAGAAATACCAGGCTCCGGCGCCTCCTGCCAGAATCAGCAGCAGCACAATGGCGCCGAGAACGCGCCCGGCTTTTGACGGCGTTTCGGAATCTCGCGTCGTGCGTTCGCTTGCCATAGCGCAGCGAAGAGAAGCAATTCGCGCGCCGAACAAGACGATGAAACCGGGCCTGCAACGGCGCTGTGCCACACAATCTGTTGCTCTTACGGTTGACCGGCCGACGCAAGTCTCTGAAAATTCTGAACGCGCCGGAGGCTGGAAAATGTCTGGGAGATCTTTAATTAAGACTCCCTCAGAAACGATGCGCGTCCCGCACCGGCGGCTGGGGGCCGCGAGTGCGGGAGCGCGAAGTTGGTGATCGCCTCAGACGTTTTAGACGCCGGCCTGCATGTTGATCGCAGTCTGCGTGACTTCGTCGAATGTGGTGACGGTCTTCGCGTTTGCCTGGTAGCCGCGCTCGGCCAGAATCAAGTTGGCGAACTCGGTGGCGATGTCCACGTTGGATTCTTCGAGCGAGCCACCGGCGAGGGTGCCTCGACCGCCGGTCGCCGGGTCGCCGATATTCGCCGAGCCTGAAGCGAGGCTGGCGAGGTAGTTGTTGCTGCCATTGCGCACAAGTCCCTGGACGTTCGCGAACGACGCGAGGGCGATTTGACCGAGCGCCAGCGTCTGGCCGTTGCTGAAGGTGCCCTGGATGATGCCGCTGGACTCAATGCTGAAGCTCGATAGCGTGCCGCTCGCATAGCCGTCTTGCGTTGTCGAAGAAGCGGCGGAGGCGCTGGCGAGTTGGGTGATCAGCGGGTTCTTGTTCGCGTCGTAGAGGTCCCAGTTGAACGTCAGGTTGGAAGCGCCATCCGCGAAGCCCGTGATCGTGAGCCCCGTCACGTTGGTCGCTGGGGTCGTGAGGACACCGGCTCCATTGAACTTGAGGGTTCCGGTGCCGATGGACACGGGCGCGCCGGTGCCGCCGACGTCGGCTGCCGGAATCGTGATGTTGTAGGTCCAGGTGTTGGCAGCGGTGTTGGTGAAGTTGAAGGTCAGAACGTGCGAGTTGCCTTGCGCGTCGAAGACGGTAGCAGGCGTGCTGAACGTGGAGCCAATGCCGCCGGCGGAGTCGAGATTCATGTCGATGTCCACGTTGCCGGTCGGATTCGGCGGGCTGATCTGGCCACTCGAAACAGAAAGCGGACCGAGAGTCTGGCTCGCACTGATCACGCCGTTTACGGCCGCGTAGCCCAAGACATTTCCTCCGTCGGTCGTCAGGAGCTGGCCATTCGCGCCGACGGAAAGATCGCCGGCGCGCGTGTACTCCTGCAGCCCGTCGTTGTCTTCGACGAGGAATCCGTTGCCCTGGATGGCAACGTCGGTCGGGACGCCGGTCGTCTCGGTGCTTCCTTGCGTGAAATTCGAGGAGATAGCGCCGACGGTCGTGCCGACACCGATCTGAACGGGATCGCCGTCGCCGCTCGAGCCGATCTGCTGGTAGAACAAATCCTGGAATTCCGGAGTCTGAGACTTGAAGCCGGTCGTGTTGAGGTTGGCCAGGTTGTTCGAGATCACGGACAAGGCTTGGGACTCGGAATCAAGGCCCGATAGTGCAGTTGAAAAAGATGGCATCGCTTTTCTCCTAGAACAGACTTGATGATGGATTCGAAATTCCGTAAGCGGTCTCAATGTCCTGACGAATGTTCACGAGTTCGTCGAGGCTGCTGAATTGCGCGAGCTGCGTGACGAACGTTGTCGGGTCCAGCGGCTGCGTCGGATCCTGCGATTGCAGTTCCGCTGAGAGAATGCTGATGAACTCCGCCGTGTCGGTCTGCGCCACCGAATCAGCGCTCGAGCTGCTGGACGACGAGTTTGTGGAAGAGCCGGTTCCGCCCGTCGAAGTATCCTGCGCCGTGGGAATCATGGAAGCGGCGTAGGGGTTGATTGCGCTGGTCATGTGTTTCTCCCTTCCATTCACTCGAAATCAGGCGTGCACGCTCAATTTTCCCGGCACGGCCATGGAGACAATCGCGCCGGGCACGCTTTCAGCCTGCGTATCGGACTCGGACGAAGGCTGCCGATAACTTCCCGCGGCTGCGGCCTGTTTCTGCCAGGCCTCCGGGTTTTGGGAATATGCGCCGCGATCGAACATTCCTCCGGCAAGCGATCCCTGACTCACTGTGAGCTGCTGCACCTGCAGGTTGCGCTCGGAGAGGGCCTGCTGGAGCGAAGGAAGCTCGGTGGTCAGCAGTTCCTGCGTTTCCGGCTTTGCGGCGGCGATCACGGCGCCGATGCGGTCTTTGTCGGACGTGGCGCGAAGCTCGATCGGGCCGAGAGTATCGCTGTTGACCGAGATTCTCATCTCGGCAGAACTGGAGTCCGCGACCAAGTGAGCTTGCGAAACCTGCGTTCCGGGCATGGCCGCTCCGGCGCCAGGTTCGCTGGGCGAGGATGCGGAAGATGGCAGCGATCCAGCCGGATCCGAGCCTTGCGGAGGTTTGTCGTTTGAGGCTGCGGAGACAGACGCAGCGGCCGCCTGACTCGACAGAACGGCTCCCACGGTCGAGTCGGGCTTCGGCGTGGCCACACTCATCGCGGTGGCGTTCGTCGCGTCCTGGAAAGATGTGGAGCTGCTCGATGGCGCGCTGCCGGCGGACGCGCTCTGAGAAGAGGTGTTCCCCGGTTGCGCGCTGCCCCGGCCGGAGGACGACTGCCCGCTGGAAGACCCTGCTCCTGAGCCCCCATTCGAAGCAGCGGATGACGGGCCCGATGCCGCGGAAGAGGGAGACGCCAGCGAGGGCGCGATCGGCGGAGCGGATGCGGCACTCCTGCCGTGCGAAAGAGCATCGGCAGTGAACGGGGCCTGAACCGCGGAGGCCACCGAGTTCGAAACCGCGTGCAGGGTTGCGGCGACAAAGTTCTGCTTTTGTGCGGCAAAGTCTGCGGCGGCGGTGGAAATTGGGACAGCGCTCGCTGCGGGCGATTGAGGCGGCGCGGTCGGACCCCCAGCTGCGCCTTGCGTCGGAGCGGGTGTTGTGGAACCGGATTGAGGCGTGAGAGCGTGGCGAGCCGGCGAGAGTTGCTGCTGCGCAGCCGTTGGCGGAACGCCCGCGGAAGAGGACGTCGCGACTGGAGCCGCCGGCTGCAAAGACGGAGCGCTTTCCGCGGTCGGCGCGAGTACACCTTGCAGAGCCTGTTGCGGCTCGTCTTGCGCAACTGCAGAATCTGCCGGAGCGACTGACACCTGAGCGTTCGTGGCGGGCGGATCGAAGTCTTTATCCGCCCCAGCAGCGCCATCGACGTTATTCGCATCGGCGGGAGGCGCGACGCTGGCGGAAGGCGCGGTCGCGGGAGGAGGCGTCACGCCAAGCGTTGCGCCGCTGGTTGGATTGGCGTTCGAATCGAATGCGGAGGTAGGCAGCGCCGCGGATTCCGTCGTCGCCGAAGTGTTTGGCGCGTTCCCATCGACAGGAGCAACGTTCGAATTCGCGGCCACAAGCGTCGAATCGGAGACGGGTGCGGCCGGAACTGGAAGCGGCACAATGGGAGCCGGCACGGCAACGGCAATCGGCAGCGCGACGGCTGGCTGAGTCTGCGGCGTAGAGCCGGCGTTTGCGGCGATCGCGCTGCCCGACGGCGTCGCGGAGGCAGGGCCAGCGCCGCGCGACGCAGGCTTCGAGGAACGATAAGTGACAGGCTGGGATGAAGGAGAATTCGAAGCGGCCGAGAGCGCCGTATCGACCGCCGAGGGCGCGTTCTTCGCCTGCGCAGTCGAATTTGTCGAGGCCTTTGCGTCATTTGGCGCGGCGGCCGAATCGTTCGCGGACGAATTCCGGAACGAACCGCTGGGCGGGGCGCTCTTGGCGTTTGCCAGGGTATCCGCGAAGGACTGCGACGCGGCGCCGTTCGCCTGATCGGCGGGACGAGCGAGATCGTCTGGCGTGGAAATCGCGGCGGCGTTGATGGCGGATGCAAGCATTGCAATTCACGCTCTTCTTCGAGCGGGAAGACCAATGCATGTGGCGCGCCAAATTCCGTATGCCGGGTGCGTGGGAGTAACGAACGGAAGGCGCTTTAGAATGCGCGAGATATGGGGTGCGGTCCAGACTGCGCCGAAACGGGAGTGGCGCGGAGAGCGGCGCGCGGAAAAGGCTGCCTAGTTCGCCGGGCAAGAATTATTCGTTTGGCGCGGAAAAGCGGCGAGCGAGGAACATTTCGTCCATTTGCTCCTGCGCCTCGCGGGCTTCTTCGGCGCGGTAAACGGCGAGCTTGCGGTCGCGAAGGTTCTCGAGCGTTTCGCGCTGGCGTCGCGCGTGCTCGAAGATTTTTCGCTGGGCCTCATGCTGCTTCATGAGTTCGGCGACCTGTCTTTCCATGAGAACGCGGAATTGGCGGTGGCCGTCGGTGCAAAGGTTCGCGAATTGCAGTTGCGAGGCGATCATCCCCTCGGAGAGAGAGCTCACCAAATTCCGGCGATCCTGGCGCGATGCTTCCTCGACGGCTTCGATCTCGTGCCGGAGGCGCTGGATTTTCGCGGTGAGCGTTTCGAGGCGCAGCCGCTCGAATTTTTCGCGGCTGGTCCACATGCGAAGAACGGCGTCGAGCGAGAAGCGGAAGGCCATGATTTATCCCGGGAGCGCCATCAGGGCCGCGAACGTCTCCTGGAGATTGGGCCGTTCGCCCCTTTTTTGCTGCAGAAATGAATTGAGAGCGGGAAGCGCGGCGATGGCCTGGTCGAGAACGGGATCGGCGCCCTTCTGGTACGCGCCGACGCGAATCAGGTCTTCGCTCGCAGAGTACGCCGCCAGCAGGCGCCGCAAGCGCATTACTTTGGCCATGTGCTCGGGCGAGGTGACGGCCGGCATGAGCCGGCTGAGGCTATCGAGAATCGAGACGGCGGGAAAGTGGCCCTGGGACGTGAGGCGGCGGTCGAGGACGACGTGTCCGTCCAGCAGCGCGCGCACTGCGTCGACGAGTGGATCGAGCTGATCGTCACCTTCCATCAAGACGGTGTAAAAAGCGGAGATGCTGCCGTCACCGAAGGAACCGGCGCGTTCGATGAGCCGCGCGAGGCCGTCGAAGACCGACGGCGTGTAGCCCTTTGCCGTGGGCGGTTCTCCCGCGGCGAGGCCGATCTCGCGCTGGGCCATGGCGAAGCGCGTGAGGGAATCGACGACCAGCAGCACGTGT
>DATJRU010000091.1:0-35751 GCA_035504455.1 Vulcanimicrobiaceae bacterium | reverse complement strand
GACGCCGCCCAGCACCGCGCGCTCGCCGAAGCGCTGCGCCAGAAGATCCATGTGGCGCATGCCGTTCAGCGCCGGCACGATCATCGTCTCGGGGCCGACGGCGGCGCCGAAATCATCCATCGCGCTCGCGAGCGAATAGCTTTTCACGCTGAGCAGGATCACGTCGTAGGGCGCCGCGATCTCCGAGGCGCTCACCGTCTTCGGGCGCAGCGTCAAGTCGCCGTACGGGCTGATGATCTGCAGCCCTTTCGCCTTCAGCTCCTCGGCGCGCTTCGCGCGCACCAGAAACGTTACGTCGCGCCCCGCCTGCGCCAGCCGCCCGCCGAAATAGCCGCCTACCGCGCCCGCCCCTACCACCAGAATTCGCATAGGTGAAGTCCTCCTCTGTCGAACTGCAAGGAGCCGCGCTCTTTGGATGCCGGGGTAGATGCTAGGGAATGTCAGGACTCAAGATCGAATGGAAAAAAACCGCGGTGCTAGTCGCCTTCGATGTGGGAGGCTTCGGCGAGCGCCGATTCCGACGCGGCCACGGTGGGCATTCCGGGCTCGGCGGTCGTCTCGGTCCACAGCGACTCGTCTTCGAGCAGCCGCGTGACGAGCTGCGTGTGCAGCGCGTGACCGGCGCGATGCGCCACGATCCGCGCCTGCAGCGGACGCCCCACCAGCGCGAGGTCGCCGATCAGGTCGAGCGCCTTGTGGCGGCCAAATTCGTCGGGAAAACGCAGCGGCCCGTTCATCACCGAGGTATCGTCCAGCACCAGCGCGTTCGCCAGCGACCCTCCCCGGATCAGGCCCATCTCCTGAAGCTGCGCGAAGTCCTTTACGAAGCCGAAAGTGCGCGCCGGAGCCAGCTCGCGCGTGAAGGTCTCGCGGCCAACGGACATCTCGATATTCTGCGGCCCGATGGCCGGGTGGTTGTAATCGACGAAGCAGTGCACGCTGAATTCGTCCGCCGGGTAGATGCCGATGCAGCGGTCGCCGTCCGTAAATTCGAGCGGCTTGACGACGCGAATGTAACGGCGCAAGCGGCGCAGCCGCCGCGTTCCGGCGCGCGCGAGCATCTCGACAAACGGCTTCGACGAGCCGTCGAGGATCGGCAGCTCGATGGCGTCCAGTTCCACGTAGACGTTGTCGATGCCCCAGCAGTAGAGCGCGGCCAGCAGGTGTTCGGTCGTCGAGATCAGGACGCTTTGCCGCAGCAGGCTGGTTGCGTAGCTCACCCGCGCGACGTTGCGAACGTGCGCTTCGATTTCGAAATTGTCGAGATCGGTGCGGCGAAAGACGATTCCGGTGTTCGCCGGCGCCGGCATCAGCCGTACGCGGCTGCGAACGGCCGTGTGAAGACCCACGCCCTCGATTTCGACGGGCCGCTGAATTGTGACTTGATAAGGCATCCCGAGAGTCCCCATTCTACAAGGCATTTCTGCCACCGCACTATTGAAATTTTCATCCCACGTTCTTAATGGTTTACCCGGGCACTGGTACCGCCTCTCCCGTACAGGTGTGGTAGACATACAACACAAACACCGATGCCCTTGTGTCCGCCCAAGCCCGGCGTGCGAGCGACGGCCCGGCCTTGACACGAGCCCATTCATATCCGACAAGGCTGGCGCGATCTTTGTTTCGTGAGATTCAAAGCGTAGAATGAAACCTGGAACCCGAATGGAAGCGCCCTTCAACATACTTTCGAATGCCCCGGCCGAGTCGGCGCCGGCGGCTAAAGCCCCGCGCCCGGACTGGCTGCGAATTCGCTTTTTCGGCGGCTCTAACTACCAGGATTTGAAGCGCATCATGCGCACGCTCGACCTTCACACGGTCTGCGAAAGCGCGCGCTGCCCCAACATGGGCGAATGCTGGGACCATCGCACCGCCACATTCATGATCTTAGGCAATATCTGCACGCGCGCCTGCGGTTTCTGCTCGGTGCCCAGCGGCAAGCCGATCGGCCCTCCGGATGAAAATGAGCCCGAGCGCGTGGGAGAAGCTGTTGCCCGGATGGGACTGCGGTACGCCGTGGTGACGTCCGTGAATCGCGACGACCAAGCGGATGGCGGCGCGGGCATCTTCGCCCGCACCATCGCGGAAATTCGCCGACGGGTGCCGGGCTGCCGCGTGGAAGTGCTGATCCCGGATTTTCGCGGCGATTGGAATGCGCTCGCCACCGTCATGGCGGCGCGGCCCAACGTCCTCAATCACAATATGGAGACGGTTCCGCGCCTTTACCGCCGCGTTCGCAAGGGCGCCGTGTACGAACGGTCATTGGAGTTGCTGCGCCGCGCGCGCGAGATGTCGCCGGACACGCCCACAAAGACCGGCATGATGCTGGGCCTGGGCGAGGAGCGCGACGAAGTCCTGCGCGCCATGGAAGAAATCGCCGCGCAGGGCACGCATATCCTCACCCTCGGCCAGTATCTGCAGCCCACGCCCGAGCACCTGCCCATCGAGCGCTACGTCCATCCGGACGAATTCGCCGAATTCAAGCGCCTCGGCGAGCAAATGGGATTCAAGCACGTCGAATCCGGCCCGCTCGTCCGCTCGTCCTACCACGCCTTCGAGCAGGAAGAATCGGCCCGCGTCTAGACGTCTTATGCGCCGGAGGGAGTCTCCGTCGCGTTCGCGCGGAGCAGCATTCCGGCTCCCGCGTGAATCTGCACTTGTCCTGCGGATGACTCCAGCGTGATTTCGCCTGCCGGATTCGTCCGCCCGGAATGAACGACCTTGAGATGCGGCAGGCCGTACGCCCCGCAGGCATCCGACGAGAAGACCCATAGTGCTTGCGGCGAGCCATTGGCATCCTCCACGCCGCGGCAGCCGCCATCCGGATTCGCGTTCAGCCGGTCAAGCACACCGCCACTGACCGGTTCGCCGACCTGCCCGAAAGCCCCGTCCATCACCGGGCCGCCTCCGCGGTACACGGCGTCACCCCCGATCTGCGTGGTCGTCCAGGCTGTTTGAGGAGTTCCGCGGTCCGGACCCGAATCGGGAACCTGCGCCTCTTCCACTGCCACGAACCCGGCGACCGCCCGGAGGTCGGTCGTAATCGGAATTTGCTGGTGCCAGGCCCTTAAAGTCTCGAAACGCAATGAAAGCGAGGCCGGACTGCCGTTCGACGCCGGCGTGACGGATGTGATGTGCCCGATAACGATGGCCCCGGCATGAATCATCCGACCATCCGCGAGTGGAACATCCTGCGCGACTTGCGCGGTGACGGTCTGGCCGGGCTTGGCTTTCGCCGAAGAGAGCGTGGAATTCAAAGAAACGGGAAGAATCGTCCCCGACGGAATCGAATTAGAATCGGCTGCGCGCGCATGGATGGCCAGTGCCAGCAAACTCGCGCTCAGAAAAACAGCAGCGCACTTCGTGGTGCGGTTCATACGTTACCTCCTTGCCTTGGCCATGAAACAGCCAAGTCTCTCCACACAAGCTTAGATGCGAAACCGTCCTAATGGAGTGACGCGAGAAAAGCCTTGGCGAGCTCGCGGCCGCGGGCCGAGCAGGCCGCGTCCGGATCGGCGCCAGGCTGCGGCGGCGCGAGGACCGCGTGGAAATATTCGGCCGCCTTCGCGTTGCGGCCCATCTCCGCATTCAAATTGCCCACGAGCAGCAAGAAGGTCAGGTTGTGCGGGTAGCGCTGGGTGAGAGGTTCGGCGATCGGCAGCGCATCC
Source organism: Vulcanimicrobiaceae bacterium (assembly GCA_035504455.1). Classification (GTDB taxonomy): domain Bacteria; phylum Acidobacteriota; class Terriglobia; order Acidiferrales; family UBA7541; genus Palsa-295. Next base: position 32,086 of record DATJRU010000091.1, on the reverse strand, counting down.
TGGTAGCGCTGGTCGTAGGTCCGGAGGTTCTTCGCCAGATAGAAGCGCGTATCGACCGCGAGGAACGCGCCGCGATCGATTCCCACCTGCATCTGCCGGATGCCTTCCTGTTTGTTGCCGCCCGGAATGCCCATGAAGAATCGCAGCATCTTCGCGACGGCCGAAAGCGTGTCGACGTAATAGTTGTAGAGGCCGACGCCGGCGGTCGCGTCCGCCATATCCGGATCGAGCTGCAGCGCGCGCAGAAATTCGGAGCGCGCCGAAACGCCCGCGTGGGCCGTCGCCCGGCGATCCTCGCGCAGGCTCAAGAGTCGCGCCTTGAGGCCGAAGCCGAGCCCGGCGTAGACGTGCATCTCCGCCGTGTCCGACTTGGCGATCTGGTCGTTCGCGAGCGCGATGGCTTTATCGGCCAGCGCCAGATACGCTTCGTCGTCGGGCCTTCGCTCGCGCTTCCACGCGTCGAGCATTCCCCACTTGATTTCGCAGGCCGCGCAGTACGTCTTCCACCACTGGGCTTCGGACTCGAGCAGGTAGCCGACGGGACTCCGCGGCTGCTCGCTTTCGATGTGGCGCGCCGTGGCGATCCCTGCATCCGGATCGCCCGAGTAGATCTGGTCGAGAGCGTGCGCCGCCTCGGGCGAAAGCGTGAGGCCGCCCGCATGTGCCGGTGCCGCGCACAGAGACAAAGCGACAGCGAGACCGAGGATCGGAAGCGGCAGCTTCATGGTTCGAATGGTTGTAACACACGTTCTGTTACAAACGCGCGAGCATCGCGCGCCAGCCGCGGGGCCCATCCGTAAGGTGTACAGAGGCGCCAAATCGGTCCATTTAAGGGCTTTTAAGCCCGCAACGGCAGCAAAGTACTTGCTCACTTTGCAGCAGAAAAAAACGGCCCGCGGGCGCCGTCATTTCACCCGCTTGGTCCAGCCCACCAGCCACGACGCCGTGACGTACATCGTGAAACATTCGAGAGCGAACGGAAGAAATCCGAGGAAACCCGGCGCGGGCATCTCGAAAATCTTGCACTGCTGGAACATCGGAAACGTATAGTGCCACTTGGCAGCGGCCCAGTTGTTCCAGAATTCCCACAGCCATCCGCAAATCCAGCCGGAAAGGAAAAATCCGCAGACGCGCCGCAGGAAACCTTCGGAAAGATCGCCGAGAAACGAAGGCAGCCCGAGCCTCCGGTTCAACGGGTCCAGCAAAAAAACGAATCCCATCCACACCAAAACAAAAAGATATGCCCCGATGTGTCGCGGCAACGCGAGGGGAACAATCAAGCAAGCCGCGCCAAGCACGATCAGCGCGATCTCCGCGCCCGCCGCGATCCGTCGCGGCTTCGCCGGCATGGGCGGCAGCAGGGCCTGCGCCAGATCGGACGTCTCGAAAATCGCCGGCGTGATCGTGGCGAACGACCAGCCGTAACCGAGAATTCCCCGCCAGCCCGCGGGCACGCCCACGTACGTCCAATTCTGCAGGCGCAGATTGTACGCCTCGAAAATCATCCACAGCGGAATCGAAAGCAAGGCCATGCGCGCCAGTGTGATCGGCGCGTCGTTGAGGCGCGAGCGGCCGGTGAGCGCGAGCACCGCGGCGTCCGCAATCAGAATCCAGGCGCTCCAGGCCAGCGGCGTGAAGTACGTGGCGACCGGCTCGACGCCGCGAAACATCAGCAGCTCCGCGGCCGCCAGAGCCACGATGCCGAGCCAGCCGTGCGGCGGGAACGAAGCGCGGCGAGGCGTCCGGAAGAATCCAATGACGATCGCCGCGATCGTGGCAGCCGTGATCGCGATGCCGATTTTCGTGGAGACCATGCGCGGCGCAATTCCTCGCGGGTTGGACCGCCGATATCGTAGCGCAATTTGGCCGCGGCGTTGATCTGGACGCCTCACTCAACACAGAGATCACCGAGTAGCACAGAGCGCACGGAGGCCGGCAGCAAGCATTCTCCGTGCCTTTTGGTGTGCTCGGTGTTCTCTGTGTTAGGGCAGCCAACGATCAGGCTCGGTGCCCCGACGAAGCCCAAATCGCGACGATGGCGCGCGCGCTTTCTTGCTATCCTTTGCGCGGCTTTTTCGCGCACCCATGAGCGAAACACAAAAACTCGAGCGCGGGCTCGGCCTCGTCGAAGCGACGTCGCTCAACATGACGTTCATGGTGGGCATCGGCCCGTTCGTCGTGATTCCGCTGGTGATCCAGGCGATGCACGGCGGGACGGAAAGCCTGCTGGCGTGGACCGCGGGCGCGGTGCTGGCGGCTTGCGACGGATGCATCTGGGCGGAACTCGGCGCGGCGATGCCGGAAGCGGGTGGCAGCTACGTTTTCCTGCGCGAGGCCTACGGGCCGGCGCGCTGGGGACGCCTGCTGGCGTTTCTCTATATCTGGCAAACGCTGTTTCAGGGGCCGCTCAGTATCGCGTCCGGCGCGCTCGGGTTCGCGGACTACTCGGCGTACCTCGTCGACAAATCGAGCCGCCTCGCGCGATTCTTCGCAACAGCAGCGGGCTACATCCGCACGCACGACGACAACCTGATCGCGGCGCTGATCGTGGCGTTCGTGATCCTGCTGCTCTACCGGCGCATCACGGAAATCGGCCGCATCTCTGTGGTGTTCAGCGTGGTGGTGGTCGGAACGATCCTGTGGATCATCTACGGGGGCGTGCGGCACTTCGACGCGCATCGCGTCTTCGACTTTTCGGGCGGCGACTGGAGCCTCTCGTGGCTGCTCCTGGCGGCGCTCGGTCACGGCACCGTGCAGACCATCTACAGCTACCTCGGCTACTACAACGTCTGCAACCTGGGCGGCGAGATGAAAAATCCCCAGCGCAATATCCCGCGCGCGATCTTCATCTCGATTCTCGGAATTTCCGTGCTGTATCTGGCGATGCAGATGAGCATCCTCAGCGTGATTCCGTGGCGCGAGGCGGCGCAGTCGAAATATGTGGTGAGCACGTTCATCGAACGCGCCTACGGCAGCGAGTGGGCGGCGCTCGCCACCGTGCTGATCCTGTTGACGGCGATGGGCTCGGTCTTCTCGGCGATGCTCGGCTATTCCCGCGTCCCCTACGCCGCGGCGCTCGACGGCAACTTTTTCTCGGTCTTCGCGCGCGTGCATCCTGAGAAGCGCTTCCCGACCGTGGCGCTGGTGGCGCTGGGCCTGGCAGCGATGGTTTTCAGCCTGGCGTTCAGCCTGGTTTCGGTGATTCGCGCCATCCTGGCGATGCGCTGCCTCATCCAATTCATCGGCCAAGGCGTCGGCTTGGTCCTGCTGCACAAAAGGTGGAAAAGCGAACGGTTGCCGTTTCACATGTGGATCTATCCCGTGCCGGTGATCGTGGCGATCGTGGGATGGGCCGGCATTTTTCTGTCGACCGGGCGCAAGCCCATGCTCGCTTCGCTGGGCGCGGCCGGCCTTGGTATTCTTGTATATTTGGGGCGCGCGTTTTGGTCGCACCAGTGGCCATTCGAGGAGGCTCGGTGATCCGCCGGACAAAGAACTTCATGAACCGCTTCACCACGCGATCGATCGCGACGCTGCTGGCTGTCGCACTGCTCTTTGCGGCACTGCTGGCGCCGCAGACGAAGCGCGTCTTCGCGCAGTCGCTGCCGGACGCGGTCGAAGCGATCGACCAGGCGCGCGTGGCCACGCGCATCCTCTACACCACGGCGCATCCCGACGACGAAACCGCGGGCCTGATCGCCTACCTCGCGCGCGGAATCGATGCCGATGTGGCGATGCTGCAAATCACGCGCGGCCAGGGCGGCCAAAACGCGATCGGCCCCGAGCAGGATGGCGCGCTCGGCGTGATCCGCACCACCGAATTGCTGGCGGCCGACCAGCACTACGGCGCGAAACAGTTTTTCACGCGAGCGGTCGACACGGGATTCTCGAAAAGCGCCGCCGACACGATGAAAGCGTGGGGCGATTTGCCCGTGGAAGACATGGTGCGCGTGATTCGCACGTTTCGTCCCGACGTGGTGATCAACGGATGGGGCGGCGTTCATTTTGGGCACGGGCAGCACCAGGCGAGCGGCATCTACACGCCGCAAGCAGTGGCCGATGCGGCCGATCCCACGAAATTTCCCGAGCAGATCGCCGAAGGACTGAAGCCGTGGAAAGTGCGCCTGGAATTGCGTCCCGCGGGATTCGCGTTCGGCCCGGCTGCCGCCGCGCCGCCCAAAGACGCTGTCACGCTGCCGATCAATGACGTCTCGCCTCTGTGGGGCAAGAGCTACGTCGAGATGGGAATGGAAGGCCACGCGCAGCACCGGTCGCAGGGCACGCCGTCGTTTTTCGGCAATCCGTTCTTCCGGCGGCCTACCTCGTTGATCACCGAGAACGGCCAGCAGGCTGGCGGTTCATTCGATCCGAAGCTGCTCGCGCAGCCGATCACGTCGCTCGCGGATCGCTTTCCGGCTTTCCAGTCCGCGATGGCTCCGGCACTCGCGTCCGTGGATCAGGATCTCGCGGCTGCGGCCAAATCGGCGCTCGACCTCGATCGCGGCGCCGCGGCAAATTCCCTGGCGCAAGCCGGCAAAGAGCTTGCGGCGCTCCGCGAAAAAGTTGCCGGAGCGGGGGGCGAGGAAAGCGCAGCCGCACTGTTCGAGCTCGACGATGTCCGCGAGCGAATCGATGCAGCGCTGACGAAGGACATCGCGCTCCCCATCGACACGCAGGCCGACCGGCACCAGCTCGTGGCGGGCGAGAATTTCGGGGTCACCGTCAGCTTCCTCGATCAATCCGCCGCGCCCGTGAAGTGGACCGTCGACCAGTCGAGTCTCACGGCGCCAGCGGGATGGAACGTGACGCTCGCGCCGTCGAAAGACGGGAAGACCTACCAGTTCAACGTGGCAGTGCCGGCGGGCGCGAAACCGCCGACTTCGCCTGGGTACGCGGTCCTGCCGTTTCCGCCGCCGCTCGTCACGCTTAATCTGAGCGCGAACGTGGACGGCTACGACTTCAAGATTCGGCAGCCGGTGGAATCCGCCGTCGCCAATACGACGGGCATCGACATTTATCCGCTGGAGCTTGTTCCGGCGGTCACGCTGACCGTCGAGCCGAGGCAGGTAATGGTGCCGGCCAAGAAAACAGCGGCCGGCGTGGCGCTTCTCGCGCGCATCCGTTACCACGGGACAAAGCCCGCGACGGTTTCCGTCGGCCTCGACGCGCCGGCGGGATGGAGCGTCGCGCCGATCGCGCCGCTCAGCTTTGCGGAGGCCGGCGACAAGCTGATTCGGTATATGGCGACGCCACCGGCGAAGGTCGCTCTCGGTCCTTATCCGCTCGATCCCTACGCGAAGCTGGACGACGAGACGTTTCGCACTTCGCTCGAGCCCATCCCGACGCTGCCCACGCGCGACTGGAGCGAATCGGCCGATGCGACCGTTCACGTGCTCGACCTCACCGTTCCCGCGGGCCTGCGCGTCGGCTACATCGCGGGCGACAACGACGTGGTGCCGGAGTCGCTGCGGCAGATCGGCATTCAAGTCGATATGCTCGACGACGTCGCGCTTGCCTTCGGCGACCTGAAGCAATATGACGCGATCATCGTCGGCATTCGCGCCTACGAGCTGCGGCCGGACGTGATGGCCGCGAATCCGCGCCTGCTCGATTACGTGCACGACGGCGGAACGCTGCTCGTCCAATACGAGCGCGATTTCGCGTGGGCCAAGCTGATGCCGGCGCCCTTCAAAGCCGAGATTCCGCCGCAGGGCATTCGCGTGACGAATCCGGCGTCTCCCGTCGACCTTCTCGAACCGCAGAGCCCGCTGTTGAATTCGCCGAACAAAATCACGATGGCCGATTTCGAAGGCTGGGTGCAGGAGCGGGGCATCTACTTCTGGGGCACCTGGGGCCCGGAATATCACCCGGTGATCGGCTTCACCGAGACCGGAGAGCCCGAAGCGAAAGGCGGCCTGGTCTACGCGCGCGACGGCAAGGGACTCTACATCTACACGGGAATCTCGTTCTTTCGCGAGCTGCCCGCGGGCGTCCCGGGCGCTTACCGGCTGTTCGTGAACCTGATCAGCCAGACGCGCCACTCGGCGGCAAAATAAAAGGGAAGAGAGATCCTTCGCTTCGCTCAGGATGACCGGTCGCCGTGTGCGCGAGCACTGACGGCGAGCGTTGCATCCGCGATGACTTCCACGGACAGCCTGTTGGCGACCGTGCAACACGCCGCCAGTTCCTTGCCTTCCGTGCTTTTCCCTTCGTGCTATGCTCCGAGCCGTTGAGGAGGAAAGCATGAAGGAAGATTCCCGGAATTTCTCGCGCGTGCGAGGCTGCGCTTGCGTGTTGGCTGCGGCCCTGCTGCTGGCTCTTGCGCCGAACGGCGCGGCCCAGAAAAACAAGAAGGACAAATCGAACGCGGCGAACTCGGACGATTCGGCGGTCCTAACCGCGCTGGAGAATACGCCGAAGGCCGAAGCCGACAAGATCAACGACGATATCGGCGAGATGCTCGGCGCGTTTCAAATCGGCAACGTCGAGGTGATGCACAAGCACTATTCCGACGACTGCACGTTCGTGCAGAGCACCTACGATCCGCCGATCCTCGGATGGCAAAACTATCTGGCGGCCTACGAACGCGAAAAAGCGTCGTTCCAGGGGATGCAGCTGATCCGGCGAAACACCAACATCTTCGTTCACGGCGACGTGGCGTGGGCTTCGTACCAGTGGGAGTTCGACGGAATGTGGGAGGGACGTCCTTACGCGACGCGCGGCCAGACGACGCTGGTCTTCACCAAAGTCAACGGCGACTGGCTGATCGTGCACAATCACACATCGCAGGTGATGGCCGAACCGACTCAGCAAGCGGCAACGCAAACGGGGCAACCGGCGCAGCCAAACCAGACTGCACCGATGCCGTCATCAGCGAAACCCTAACCCGCCTGAAGAAATTAGAAGCTCTGGTAGCCCTGATACAGCCACATACCCGCGACCACCGCGAGCAGCGCTCCTGAAAGCACCCACAGCGCCACGATCGGCGTGCTTAGCATCCGTATCCGGCTGACGATCACGCGCTGTTCCGAGGCTGTAATGTCCTGAGCCGAGTCGAGGAAGAGCTGATCTTCCTCACGCGTTTCGAGGGTACTGCGATAAATAAGGGCGCAGATCAGAATGACGGTAACGCCGCCCCAAGCAACCAGCAGCATTCCAAGAGTTCCCATAGCAACCTCCCTCCCGCATCCGCGAGAAACGGCGCTCACGCGAGGCCCGGAGCGGGTCTTGGGGTCCTTTTACGGGCCCGTTGGCTCAATTTTGGCGGATTATAGCACCACCCGGGAGGGTGGGTGTCAAGCGGGCGGGTGTCGCTTACGACGCCTTAGGCGGAGCGTTCGCCGGGAAACTGGACGCCCCAGAAATTGCGCGTGGGGTGGTAGATTTCGACGCCCAGCTCGAAGAGGCCGTCCTTGCGCAGTTCCTTTGCGGAGATCACGCGGAATTCGCGGACCTCGTTGGAAACGCTGTGGAGAATCTCGATGCGCGAACCAACGGGCGGACGGAAGGGCGCGCGCAGCAGCGCGCCATAGCGGCTTACGGAAACAGCCTCGGCCGCGGCTTCCTGGCCTTCGGCTTCACCGTTGAGAACTTTTACGGAAACACGGATCGGAACGCGGCTGGAACGTCGACGTTCGATCATCGCGCGGGCGCTCGCCATAATGTGCCTCCTCCTCCCCCGCGACTTCCCCTGCAAGCGACTCTAGGTGATTGTTCCGCGCCCGGTCAATAGGCCGTTCAGTGGATTTTGGGCCGTCGGTGCCGCGTTCACAAAGTGGCGAATCGGGCTGTGGCGGGGCCTGCCAGGCCCGCTCCTTCGCCCCGACCGGATTCCGCATGGTAGAATTTGCCGCAAACAGGGCCTCGGCTGTCCGTCATCTCTTGCATGCGGGGAGGGCATCGTGATCGCTTCCGTCGAAACGAATGGCCTGCGCTTCGATATGTTTACGGGCGAAGAGCGCTTCCTCGCGCCCAACGCGGTGCTGATTTCCGGGCGCAACGACGCCGTGCTGGTGGATTGCGGCTTCGTGAAGCCGGATGTCGAAAAGCTGCTCGCGCACGTGAAGGGCAGCGGCAAGCGCCTGCGCGCGATCTTCATCACGCACGCGCACCCGGACCACTACGGCGGCGTCAACGCCTTCACCCCTGCCTTCCCGGAAGCGACGCTTCTGGCGCGCCAGGGCGTGATCGATGGGATGCTCGAATGGCCGGCGAAACGCCTGCATTGGCAGGACATGTTCGGCGATCTGATGCCGGCCGGCGACATCGTCTACCCGCGACCGCTTTTCGGCAAAGCCGCCTATCTCGAGGATCGCGAGATCATTTTCATCGACTTGCCGATCGCCGAGACGGTTCACGCCACCGCTTTTTACGTGCCTTCGGCGCGCGCGCTGGTGGCCGGCGACCTGATCTACCACGGCTATCACCTCTACATGGCGGATACGAATAACCCGGCTTCGTGGATCGGCGCGATCGAGCAGGCGCGCGGCATTGGGCCGATCGACACCGTCTTTCCGGGGCACGGCAAGTTCGGCGGCGTCGAACTCTGCGCGGAGGCCATTCGATGGCTCAACGATTATCGCGACGTCGCCAAGCCCGGCGTGCGCTTCACGGCCATCGCCCAGGAGATGGCGCGGCGCTATCCCAAGCACGGCCTCGCGCTGCTGCTGTGGATGACCCGCGGGCCCGGCTTCGGCACGGGCGGCGCGAAAGAGATCGGCGTCCCGCCGGAGTTGCTCGGTGGCTAGTTCGAGCTGCTCGTGCCGGGCGCGCGTTCTTTCGTGGTAGCATTAGAGAGTTGCGGATGTGGCGGAATTGGCAGACGCGCAAGCCTCAGGAGCTTGTGGTAGCAATACCGTGGTGGTTCGAATCCACTCATCCGCACCAATGAATCCTCAGACCGATCCAATGGGCGTTGCGAGTAGGTTCTTGTCCGCCACTCGCTTTGCAGTGACTTAGAGCCCAACTTCAAGGGAACTGAACCAACTCGAATATCATCTCGCTCGTGAGGTGCACCTTTGGGCTTGGGAACCGGACTCGCTTGGACCGCTGGCGCTTTCTGCGTTGACGCGTGTGACGGCTTCGTTTCACGGAGCTAGTATCCCACAGCGAGTGTTGAGCCTCTCTCTCTCCTCAGGCAGCATCTGATGTCTGCGGTCATAACCAAGGAGAATTTCGTATGGACTACGTGAGGTTGGGCAACACGGGACTCCAGGTTTCGCGCATCTGCCTTGGCTGCATGAGCTACGGAAAGGCGGCCACGCCCGGAGCCATTCACTGGGAATGGACGCTCAGCGAGGAAGACAGCCGACCCTACATCCAATCGGCGCTCGAGGCGGGCATCAATTTCTTCGACACCGCGAACATCTACTCGACCGGAGAAAGTGAACTGGTGCTCGGCCGCGCCATCCGCGATTTCGCGAAGCGCGACGAGCTGGTGATCGCGACCAAGGTCTGGGGGCCGATGCGGCAAGGGCCGAACGGCCGCGGCCTCTCGCGCAAGGCCATCCTCTCCGAAATGGACAACAGCCTCAAGCGGCTGGGCACGGACTACGTCGACCTGTACCAGATTCATCGGTACGACTACGACGTGCCGCTCGAAGAGACGCTCGAAGCGCTGAACGATTTGGTGCGCGCGGGCAAGACGCGCTACATCGGCGCGTCGTCGATGTGGGCGTGGCAGATGATGAAGGCGCTCGGCATCCAGAAAGCCAACGGCTGGGCGACGTTCGTCTCGATGCAGAATTACTACAACCTGATCTACCGCGAGGAGGAGCGCGACATGCTGCGGCTGTGCGCTTCGGAGGGCATCGGCGTGATCCCGTGGTCGCCGCTCGCGCGCGGGCGCCTGGCGCGGCCCTGGGCGCCCGAGCCGCAGACGGAGCGCGCCAAGACGGACGCCTTCGGCAAGACTCTCTACGAAAAGACGGAAGCCATCGACAAGCTGGTGATCGATCGCGTGAATGAAATCGCGGCCCAGCGCGGCTTGCCTCCCGCGCAGATCGCGCTCGCGTGGGTGCTCAGCAAGCCGGTGATCACGTCGCCGATCGTCGGCGCAACCAAGCCGAAGCATCTTGAGGATGCGATTGCGGCGGCGTCCGTGAAGCTAAGCGCTGAGGAAATCAAGCGGCTCGAGGAACTCTATCAGCCGCACTTCGCTCCCGAGGGATTCTCCTGAAACGCGGCCGCTCAGCGGCGGCCGTCGAATGACAACGGCCCCGCGCCGACAATCAGCAGAAACAGCAGGCCTAAGAGCATCGAGAAATCGGTGCGCGCCTCCGAAAACATCGCCCAAATGCCGTAGCGGCTCAGTTGCGGCAAGTGAAAGCGCCAGTATCCGTGGCCGAGCAGAATCGGGACTTTCGTCGAGGCGATCGCGACCGAGATATCGATTAGCAGCGGGATCGCGGCGAGGCGCGTGAAGAGTCCCATCACGATCAAGGCGCCGCAGATGATTTCGACGGCGCCGACGAAATAAGCCATCTGAGCGGGCGCCGGGATGCCGATTCTGGCGAAGCGTCCCGCGCCCTGAATCGCGGGAAACAGAAACTTCTGGTTCCCTCTTCGAAGAACACCAGCCCCACTAGCAGCCTGATCAGAATTACAGCGGCCGGGGCGTTTGTTCGGCTCCATCGGCCCGGCCTTGAAGTTTCGGGCATGGTTAGCTCCTTCGTCGCGCGCAGAGCGGAGAGTCAGGCGGGCTTCGCTTCCTTCAGCAGGGCTTCGGCGTAAAGCGCGCCTTCGGGCGTGTCTTCATGCTTGAAATAAACGAAGACGTCGCCTTGGCTCGCAGCCTCGTTCACCTTCTTCGATAGCGCTTTGCGCGCGGCGGGCGAGTAGTCTTCTTTCCGCAGGCGAAAATAAGAGTAGTCCGCGGTCGCGACGGCCGGCGTCTCGATCTTTTCGCTTTCCGCCTGGCAGAGCGCCACATTCGCGTTGCGCAACAGCTTGTAGACGTCCTCCGAAAACCACGATTCGTGGCGGAATTCCATCGCGGCGCGCGTGCCGCCCGGCAGCGCAGCAAGGAATTTTTCGAGGCGTTCGAGATCGCACTTCAGAAACGGCGGCAGCTGAAACAGCACGGGCCCGAGCTTGCCCTCGTCACGGAGCGGATCGAGCGAGCCCAGAAAATCGAGCGTGGCCTTTGAAGCGTCCTTCAGTCGCAGAACGTGCGTGATCCTCTGATTGGCCTTCACCGCAAACTTGAAATTTTCGGGCGTGGCGACGATCCAGCCCGAGAGAAGTTTCTCCGTGACGCGCCGGCGAAACGTGTAGTTGAGTTCGACCGAATTCAGCCGAGTGCCGTAGTAGCCCAGGAACTTCGCGGAAGCCAGCTTCGCGGGATAGAAGTCCGGCTTCCATCCCGCGTAGGCCCATCCGGAAGTGCCTGCGTAGATTTTCCCCAAGTATCTTTTCCGTCGTTTCGCTTCCCGGTCGAGCTAGCGAAAGTGCCTGTCCGACTCCTTGATCGGCAGGTCGTTGATGCTGGCGATCCGGTGCCGATTGAGGCCGTTCTCATCGTACTCCCAAAGCTCGTTGCCGTAGGAGCGGTACCACTGCCCGCTATCGTCGTGCCATTCGTATTCGAAAGTGACGGCGATGCGGTTCTCGGTGTAGCACCACAGCGTCTTCTTCAGCCGGTAGTCGAGTTCCTTGTTCCATTTTCGGGTAAGAAACGCCTTGATCGCTTCGCGGCCTTGGAGAAATTCGCTGCGGTTGCGCCACACGGAATCCGGGCTGTACCCAAGCGAAACGCGCTCGGGATCCCGGGAATTCCAGGCGTCTTCAGCGCCCTGCACCTTGGCGCGCGCGGATTCTTGCGTAAACGGGGGCTTGATAACGGGTTTCGCGGTTTGAACAGCATCTTGTGTCATATTGACTCCCTCCCGCCGGGTTCGATGCGCCATCGTAAGCCCGGCGGTGCAAAATTCGCAACTTGCCCGGCGGAGGCGGCATCGTACTCGTGCAAATGCACCGGGGGCCCGGCGCTCCCCCTCCCGATATTGGTGGATCGCATCGGGCGGGGCTATGCTTGGCTCACGGTCAGTGCTATCGGCGCACCCCGGGCGGATTTTGGGCAATCCAAAGCGCCCCGGCGGGGCGTACTCATGGCATGTGACAGAGCGTTTGCGGTCACAACGAAGGCAAACCAAATCAGGAGGTCGATTTAAATGACCAATTCGAAGAAAGCGTTGATGGCAGGCGCGGCGCTGGCTGGCTTGCTCGCAGGCAGCGCGGCGGTTCAGGCCGCCAACCTTCCCGCCAAGACGAACCCCTCCGGCACTTCCGTAACCGCTCTGGATCTCGGCCAGAGCTCGCACGCCAACAATGCCGCCGACAAGCACGCCTGTAAGGGCCAGAATGACTGCAAGGGCCAGGGCGGCTGCAAGAGCAGCGACAATGGCTGCAAGGGCAAGAACTCTTGCAAGGGCAAGGGCGGTTGCTCCACGAAGTAGTGGCACGAGAGGAAGTGAAGGCCCATCGTTCGAACGGGGGCCGGTAAGCGAATCCGGCCCTCTCGCTTTCCATGTGTTTTCTTTGTCCCGCGAAGGTTGACGAGTATGCCCGCAAACAAATTTAACGGCTTCAGCGAATTCGGAATCGGCATCGGGCTGCGCGTGCCGCATTACGACCACATCCTGACGCGCAAGCCCACCGTCGACTGGTTCGAGATCATCTCCGAGAACTTCATGATCGACGGCGGCCGTCCGCTGTACGTCCTCGACAAAATTCTCGAGCAGTACAAAGTCGTGCAGCACGGCGTTTCGATGTATTTCGGCTCGGCGGAAAAGCTCAATCGCGATCATTTGCGGCGCCTGAAGGCGCTCGTGAAGCGCACGAAGACGCCGTGGCTCACGGACCACCTCTGCTGGGGCAGCGTCGACGGCCGCTACACCCACGATCTGCTGCCGATGCCCTATACATTCGAGGCCGCGCGCATCGCCGCGCAGAAAATCCGCGAGGTACGCGATTTTCTGGAGGTGCCGGTGGCGGTGGAAAACGTGAGCAGCTACGCGGAATTCCACGTTTCCGAGATGACGGAGTGGCAATTCCTCACGGAAGTCGTGGAGCGCGCCGACTGCGGCATCCTGCTCGACGTCAACAACATTTACGTCTCGTCGCAGAACCACAATTTCGATCCGCGCGCGTACGTCGAGAACATCCCTGCCGAGCGCGTCGCCCAGATTCACATCGCCGGCCACTCGAAATATCGCAAGTACATTCTGGACACCCACGATCATCCGGTGATCGACCCCGTCTGGCGCCTCTACGCGCGCGCGATCGAGCGCGCCGGACACACGGCCACGCTGCTCGAGTGGGACGACCGCATTCCTTCGTTCGACGAGGTGCACAACGAGGCGCTGAAGGCGAACAAGTTCCTCGCAAGCGCGTCTCTGGCGGCGGCCGTATGAGTCTCGCCGCGCTGCAACGCCGGATGGCGCGCGCAGTGATGACGCCGCTCACGCCGTCCGAGCACATGCGTCCGGCCGCAGCGAACGGCCGGTCGATGCGCGAGGAAGCCGCGGCGTTCATCAAGCCGAATGACCGCCTCACATCCTTCGAGCGCCTAGAAATTTACAATCGCCAATACTGGTGGCGGATACTTTCTAGCCTCGCCGAGGACTTCCCCGGGTTGCAGGCGGTGCTCGGCGAGCAGCGCTTCGGGGCCATGTCCAAGGCCTACCTCTCCGATTGCCCTTCGAGGACATTCACACTGCGAAATCTGGGGTCGCGTCTCGAATCCTGGCTGCGCAAGCACCCGAAATGGGCGGGCTCGCGGCAGGCGCTGGCGCTCGAGATGGTCCGCCTCGAGTGGGCCGATATCGAGGCGTTCGACCGCGAGCAAAAGCCGCCGGTGCAGGAAGGCGACCTGCGCGGCGTGCCGGCGCCGAAATTGCGCCTCGCGCTACAGCCTTACATCACGCTTCTCGACCTTCGCTACCCGGTGGATGATCTGCTTCTCGAAGTGAAAAAGAGCGGCGAAAAAGAGTTCGCGAGCAACGCTTTTCGCGAGCACCACAAGAGGAAGCGCGTCGCGGCGGTCGCGCGGCTAAAGGCCGCGCGGATTTGGGTGGCGGTCCATCGCTCGGAGAATTCCGTCTACTTCCGCCGTCTCGAACGCGAGGAGTTTCTGATGCTGCGCGCGCTGGGAGCCGGAAAAACGCTCGGACACGCCATCGACGCGGCGTTCCGACAGAGCGCGGTTCCCGCAGCGGAACGGCCCGCGAAGATTCAGCACTGGTTCCATCATGCGGCGGCGATCGGTTGGTTCTGCCGTCCGGACCGCACGGCCACGAAGGACAAATCCTGATCGCTCTCGCGAGGTTCGAACGCACATGAAGAATCTGCTCGACCTGATCCGCAAGCTGCATGCATGGTTCGTGCAAATCATGTCGTACCTGCAGTCGCCGCTGCTGCTCGTCGTGCGGCTCTACTGGGGCGTTCAAATGGCTCAGACGGGCTGGGGGAAGCTGCAACATCTCGACAAGGTAACGGGCTTTTTCACGTCGCTGGGCATCCCGCATCCTGGGCCGACGGCGGCGTTCGTCGCGCTCGTCGAATTCGTGGGCGGCATTCTGCTGGCGGCCGGCTTGTTTTCGCGCGTCACGAGCCTGGCGCTCGCGATCGACATGCTCGTCGCCTACATCACCGCCGATCGCGAGGCGCTGTTCGCGCTTTTCTCCGATCCCGGCAAGTTCTACAACGCCGATCCCTACACCTTCCTGGCCGCGTCGCTGCTCATCCTGATTTTCGGCCCGGGGCTCTTCGCGCTCGATACGCTTTTTGCGCGGTGGGCCAAAGAACCGGGGGCCGCATCCTCGGCTAGCCCGCAACCGGAATCTCACAGGGTCTAACTTGGTCTATCGCAGCCGGGCCGCGGAAAGAATTCGGAGCATCGCGAACATTGTCGCGGCCCTGCAAATCTTTTTCTTCATGCTTCTTAGTCCGACTTTCGCCGCCACCACCGGCGAGACTCCCACCACAATTCTCGAGGGCGGGTCTCGTATCGACGTGGTCGTCGAAAACGGCGGCCCATTCGATATTTCCAAGCCCGGATTGCTGGACTGGGTTCGCTGGGCCGCGCAGGCGGTGACGGCGTACTACGGCCGCTTTCCGGAACCTCATATTCTGCTGCGCATCCGGCCGGTCGGCGGACAGGGCATCCGCCATGGCGTTACGTATCCCTGGGGCGGCGGCTTGATCACGATTTCCGTCGGAGCCGATACGACTCCCGCCGACTTCCAGTCCGATTGGGAGCTTACGCACGAAATGGTTCACCTCGCGTTTCCTTCGGTCGCCGAAAATCACCACTGGATCGAGGAGGGCATCGCCACCTACGTCGAGCCGATCGCCCGCGTGCGCGCGCATCACTTCGATCCGGCTGAGATGTGGTACGAAGTCGTGCGCGATCTTCCGCAGGGTCTGCCCGCTGCCGGCGACCAGGGTCTGGACAACACGCACACCTGGGGCAGAACCTATTGGGGCGGCGCCCTTTTCTGCCTGCTGGCGGACGTGGAGATTCATCGCGAGACTCAAAACAAGAAAGGCCTCGACGACGCCCTGCGCGGAATCCTGAACGCCGGCGGAAACATCATGGTCGATTGGGACCTCGAAAAAGCCCTTCGCGTGGGCGACCAGGCCACTGGCGTTCCCGTGCTCGAGAACCTTTACGACAAAATGAAGGACAAGCCATACACCCCGGACCTCGATGCCCTCTGGAAAGAACTAGGGATCGAACGCAACGGGACAACCGTTCGCTTCGACGATAGCGCTCCCCTCGCCGCCACCCGCAAAGCGATCACCTACGGCGAAAACACCCCTCAGTAAACCGGTCCGCTGGCAGGAAAGCGCCGCCTAAAGGGGCGAAGGATATTTTTGTCAACTCTTGCCAGCCTACAACAGCATCTATCGTGCGTCCTTGGCCGAAGCTCTTGCCACGCGAGAAAGGACCCACTCTCATGCGAATCACAACGACGGCTCAGCGGCGAACGCTTGCCGCGACTGTAGTTGCCGCCGCGTGTATTCTCGCGGCCTCCAACGTTCACGCGCAGGGGTTGCAAAACTCCGGCAAGGCTCCGCCGCTGCCGCACATAACTCCCCTGGCGCAACCAAAGCCGCTGAATCAAGTCGGCCTGCCGGTGCAAGCGACGCGCGCGGCGACGCCCGCCGATAACCCGCAGACGCCCGCGAAAATCGCGCTGGGGGAAAAACTGTTTTTCGACCCGCGCTTGTCCGCCGACGGCACTGTTGCATGCGCCACCTGCCACGATCCGGCCCGCGCGTTCACGGATGGAAGGCCCGTCTCGGTCGGGATCCACGGCCGCGCCGGGCAGCGCAACTCACCCACGATCCTGAACGCGCTCTACAACGTCGCCCAATTCTGGGACGGCCGCGCGAAGACGCTCGAGGAGCAGGCCGAACTGCCGATCGTCAACCCCAGCGAAATGGGGCAGCCCAATATCGAGGCTGCGGTCGCCGCCGTCGCGGCGATTCCGGAATACCAGAGGGCATTCAAGGATGTCTTCGGCAATCCGCCGAACGGCGCGGATCTGGCCCGCGCGATCGCGTCGTACGAGCGCAGCCAAGTTTCGTTCGGCTCGCCGTTCGACCATTTCATGGCCGGCGACCAAGGCGCTATCAGCGATTCCGCGAAGCGCGGCTGGCAGCTTTTCAACAGCAAGGCCCGCTGCAACAAGTGCCACGCGCTGACTGATACCTCGCCCGATTCCACGTTTTTCATGGACCGCGATTTTCACAACATCGGCATCGGGATCATCCGCCACAACGTGAACGCGCTCTCTTGCAAGGCGGAATCGCTCGTCAACTCACGCAACGCGAAAGCGATCGATCAGGCCGCGATCGAAACCGATCTGTCGGCGCTCGGCCGCTTCCTCGTCAGCAAGAAGGAAACCGACATCGCCTCATTCAAGACGCCGGGCCTGCGCAACATCGTGATGACCGCGCCCTATTTCCACGATGGCTCGCAGGCGACGCTGTGGGACGTGATGGACCACTACAACAAGGGCGATGGGGTCCGCGATCCGTATCTCGACCAAGACATGCAGCCCCTGGCTCTGACCGAAGACGAAATCAACGACGTGATTGCGTTCCTTGCGACGCTGACGAGCCCGGAATATGCCGATCGAGCGGCCAAAGGACTCGAACGGCAGCGCGCGATCGCCGCAACCAGTCGGCCGCAGCGCGACACCAAGCGCGCCTTCGGCCCTAAGGCCGTCCAGCCCAAGCCCGACCGTTCCTGCGGATCTGGACACGCGCATTAGTGGCCCATGCTTGCGGCGGCGAGGGTCTACGCAAAGAGGGCGGAGCTTCTGATTACAACTCGTCGGGCAGGGGAGACCTCACCTTCGAAATAAATCGCTGCTCGCAGGCTCGGTATTGGGCGAAGTTGGCGCGACCTTGCGTCAAGCTGAGGGATCCGTTTGGGCCACCTCTCACGTCGTTCGCATCGTGCTCGTCCTGGCCATCGTCCTCCCAGAAACAGACCGCACAGATTTCGAAAGCGGCCCGCCCGTGAAGAGTTTTGTGGCGGCAGCACGGACAGCGGTATGTTTTCCCCGGCTCGCAAGGCCTAGTCACGTTTTCAAACACGACGGGAAGTTTACCCTAAAGTTTTGCGGATGATTCTTCGGGCTTCGGCGGGGTGTAAACTGTCGCGGCGAAATTCGAAACGGGGGTCCGCTATGTCGATCGGGAGCGCGTCTTTGTCGTTCGTTTGTGCCACGCTGGCTGCGTTGCTGATGGCGCCATTATTGGCGTCGTCAGCGGGGGAACGCGGTTCGCCAGCCGCGCCCGACGCGGCCAGATCGCGCAAGTTCGCGGAATTGAGCGACGAGTTTGTAAAGGCGTCGCTCGTGCTGTCCCCGTCCACCGCCTCGACAGCCGGCTATCACGCCTACGTCGATCCGAAAACCGGCAAGGCGGTCGCGCTCGATGCGGAGCTCGACGACATGAGCCTGCAATCGATCGCCACGCAGCGCGCGTTCTACGCTCGCTGGCGCGAGCGCTTCCGCACCGAAACACCTCCCTCCTCGCTCGATCCGCAAGACGCCGCCGAGTGGCAGCTCATCGACGACCAGATCGGTCTGAATCTCCTCGAATTCGACAAAATTCAAAACTATCGCCACAATCCGACCGTCCCGGTCGAGCTGATCGGTAACGCGCTCTTTCTTCCGCTGACGCAGAGCTACGCGCCGCACGACGTGCGCATCGGGCACGTTCTCTCGCGCGTGCAGCAGATTCCGCGGCTTCTCGATCAGGTGAAGTCCTACCTCGGCGACGCCGATCCGATCTTCATCAAAACCGCCATCAGCGAAAACGACGGCAACATCGACCTGATCCAGAACACGATCGCTATGGAAATCCCGCCCGGCTCGCCGCTCAAAGCCGAATACGACCGAGTGGCGCCGCCCGCGATTGCCGCGCTGCAGAGCTTTTCGAAATGGCTCGCCGACGATCTCGGCAAGCAGCCTTCCACGCGCACCTGGCGCCTCGGCAAAGAACTGTACGCCGAGAAATTCCGCCTCGTGATGGAAACGGACATCACGCCCGATCAGCTTCTTGCCGACGCGCAGGAAGAACTGAAGTCCGTCCGCGCCGAGATGCTCCAGCTCGCGCTGCCCATGCACGCCCAGATGTTTCCGGGCCACGGCGAACATCCTGAGCCAGGGGCCGACCTCAGTGGCCGCGATCGCGAAAACAAAATCATCGGCGAGGTGCTCGACAAGATCTCCGAGGAGCATCCGCGCCGCGATCAGCTCCAGCAGGACATCGAGGCCGATCTCACCGGCATCCGCCAATTCATTCGCGATAAGAAAATCGTCACGCTGCCTTCGCGCGACAACCTGAAAGTGATTCCCACGCCGCCCTTCATGCGCGGCATCTATTCCGTGGCGGGATTCCACAGCGCGCCGCCGCTCGAGCCGCAAGCCGAGGCCGAATACTGGGTGACGCCCATCGATCCGAAAACTCCCGAAGCGCAGGCCGAATCGAAGCTGCGCGAATACAACAACTACACGCTCGAGTGGCTTTCGCTCCACGAAGCCTTGCCCGGCCACTACGTGCAGTTCGAGCACCTCAACGACATCCAGCCCGCGTCGCGGCGCCTCGTGTTATCTCTTTTCGGAAACGGCGCCTACATTGAAGGCTGGGCGGAATATGGCGCACAGGTGATGATGGACGAAGGCTTCCTCAACAACGATCCGAAGTTTCGCATGATGATGCGCAAGATCCGCCTCCGGGTGCTCTCCAACGCGATCCTCGACATCCGCATGCAGACGATGGGCATGACCGATGAGCAGGCCATGGACCTGATGACCAAGGACGCGTTTCAGACCCAGGCCGAAGCACAGGGCAAGCTCTTGCGGGCGAAGCTCAGCTCAACGCAACTGCCGACTTACTACGTCGGCTTGCGCGAGTGGCTCGCCTTTCGAAAGCGCTACCAGGAAGCTGCCGGGAAGAATTTTGACATGGAGAAGTTCCACGACCTCGTGCTCGACCAGGGCCCGTTGCCCGTGCCCGTCGTCGAAAAGCTCGTGATGCCCACGCTATCCTCGCACTGAGAGCGTGCATACAATTCAGTGCGGGATTCATCGCCGCCCTTCGCCGGGCTCACTTCAAATACGTGCGGACAATCTCGATCACGTCGTCGGCCGCCTCTTCCGACGATTTCGAATTGCGCGGCATGTGGTTGCGGATGTGGTCCTCGAGCAATTCTCCCATCAGGCTGTTGATGGCGCCGCGCGCCGCCGCCAGCCGCTGTAGGACGTCGGCACACTGCTCGTCTTCGTTCAGGCCGCGCAGCACGCTTTCGAGCTGACCGATCACCTTCTTGGTGCGAGTTACCAGGTCCAGTTTTTCGCGCGTTAAGGGACACATTTGTCTTGACTACCCTAGGGGGGTATAGTATCACGGTTCCAGGCCGCTCGCACTTCGCGGCCCCGGAGCCGTAGCGAGTATATGGAAATTGCCTCGCGCGAGCCAGAACCCGCATCGACCCGGCACGTGAGGGCAGTCTTCCGCGTTGAGAAGATGAAGATGCTGACGCTGTAATGCTCCTTTAACGTGGCTCGGAAATCCGCGTGGTCTAATTTCGGTCGCCACAAGGCGGCCTTTCCGAACACCCTCGGCACAGACGACGACATGTCATCGCTGCTCCAACCGAAGCTACGGATTTTCTGCGCGCTGATCGTCTGCGCGGCCCTTCCTGGATTCGCCCGCGCACAGAATCCGACTTCCGCCAACGCGCAGGGGCAAGCCGCTCCGCCGACGGCTTCGCAAGCCGGATCTCAGTCTGAACCGCAAGCCACTCCACCGGCCGCACCCGCGCCGCCGGAAGCCGGCGCCGATGAGTCCAGTGACGGAGACGCAGTCACCGGTTTTCCGCATTCCGAAACTGCGCCTTACTGGATCTCGGGACAAGGCAACGTTGTCTTTCAATGGCACGGGCGTTTTCCCGCGGCGTACACCGGGTCTCAAAGCCTCGCTCCATGGCCTCAGAGCGCGACCACGCACGTCCTGACGCTGTACACCGGCTACGAACTCACGCCGACGACTGAAGTCTTCGCCGACGTGGAATACGCTACCGGAGGCGGAATCGGCGGAGCCTTCGGGCTGGCGGGATACACAAACCTCGATTCCGTGCGCACGGTATCCGGCGCGCAGCTTTCCACCGCGCCCTATCTGGCCCGCCTGATGATCCGGCAAATCATCCCGCTTTCCAGCGATCGCGTCGAAGAAGACCGCGACGAACTCCATCTGGCCACGTCGCTGCCGGCGCGCCGCATCGAGTTTCGCGTCGGCAAATTCGATCTCGCGGACTTTCTCGATCTCAACACCTGGGGCCAGGACAGCCACCTGCAATTCCTGAACTGGACGGTCGACAACAACGGCGCCTGGGACTACGCCGCCAACACCCGGGGCTATACCGATGGCGTCCTCCTCGAATACGACGATCACTGGTGGACGGTGCGCTTCGCCGAAACACTCGAGCCCAAGCAGGCCAACGGCATTCATCTCGACGCGGATCTCGCTCGCGAGCGGGCGTCGAATCTGGAGTTCGAAGCGCGAGGCAGCCTCATCGCGCACCACGCGGGCGTGGTGCGTCTCCTCAGCTACTTGAACCAGGCCGATATGGGCAACTACGCGGAAGCCGTCGCCGATTACCTCGCAAGCGATCGAACCTCGGCGCCCAACATTATCGACACCCGCCGCGAAGGCCGGCACAAATACGGTTTCGGCCTCAATTTCGAGCAGGCCCTGACAACAAATTTCGGCGTCTTCGGCCGGCTTGGCTGGAGCGACGGCCACAACGAATCCTGGGCTTACACGGAGGACGATCGAACCGCCGAGTTCGGGGGATTCTTCAGCGGCGCCCAGTGGCATCGAAAAAACGATCGCGCGGGCGCGGCGTTCGTCGCGAACGGCATCTCCAAGTCACATCAAACGTATCTGGCGGATGGAGGCCTGGGGTTCCTGCTCGGTGATGGCGGCCTTACCTACGGCTCGGAAGAAATCCTTGAAGGCTTCTACACTCTGCACGTCTGGCGCGGCTTCTTCACATCCTTCGACATTCAGCACGTCAATAATCCCGGCTACAACCAGGCGCGAGGACCCGTCACCGTGCCGGGGCTCCGCCTTCACGTCGATTTTTGACGATCCGGCAAGCTCTGCGAACGCCAGTCGTCCGATTGGCGGTTTCTCGCGCAGGCTACTTCTGCGGCTTCGCCGGCGCGCCGGGCGTGGCGCCGTTCGCCGGTGGCGGAGGCGGCGGGAAAAGAGGCTGCTTCAACGTGTCCGTCACGTCGGGCGGCAACTTGTCCGCGCTCGCGAGCACGGCTGCGATCTGCCACATCTGATCTTCCTGAATCACGTTCTCGAAGCTCGGCATCCCGGTCATGCGAATCCCGTTCTTAATCTTCCAGTAGGTGACGCCGACGGGATCGTCCGTCACGTAGCCATCTGGCGTAAAAAGCTGGGGCGGCGGCGGGTACATCTTCGGTTCGGGGAAATTGCGCGTCTCGGCCGGCAAGCCGTGGCAGCCGGCGCAGTGCCTGCGGTAACCTTGTGCTCCTGTCATCAAGTCAGCCGGAGTGAACGTCGAAAGATCGCGCTTCGGCGCCTCGCGATGGATGCGCGCCTCGAGCGCCCCGCCGGCGATCAGCGACTCGAGCGGAAATGGATGGTCCGTGACCGCCGCGGGCGCGAATCCGCCGAGGAAGTAAATCGCCGCACCCACTGGAAAAAGAATCAGTCCGATGATGAGGCCGCCCAGAAATTTTCCCACGTCCGCCTCCCGGTCCCGCCTTTGCTTCCCGGTGTGGAATATCACACCGCGCTGCTCAGCTCTACTTCTATTTTTCCGCTCTCCTCATCCGGCCGTTCCCGAATTCTCTTCGAATTTTCGCGAAGAATTTACGGTCCGCTCGAAAAGGATGTCGTCGCGCCGACAGAATTTCCGTTGCACAAAATCTCTTTCGCGAGCAAAATCGTGCTGCATGATTTCAGTTTCGCGCGGCGCAAACTTCACTGCGACTCTCGTAGCACTTCTCTAACCTGCGTATCTTCAAGCCCATCCAGCATCGATCGAATCGTCGTAATACCGTTTTGCCATCGATCACCCTCTTGACATACCGATGAGTGATCGATATAGTTCCGTCGGAATCTTGCGCAATGGACAAAGCCAGAGTCAAAGTCTCCCCCAAATTTCAAGTCGTGATCCCCAAGGCTCTCCGCGAGGAACTCAAGATCGAGCCGGGGCAGGAACTTCTCATCTACGCGCTCGACGGCGCCCTGCGCCTCGTTCCTCGCCGCTCCATCAAGGAGCTTCGCGGCATCGCCAAAGGGATGAGATGGAAAGACGAGCTTCGTGACCACTCGGAGCGCTTCTGAAACCTATCTGGTCGACACCTCCGGATGGCTCGAGTACCTCACCGAAGACTCGAAGGCCGCCGCGTTCGGCCACTACCTCGAAGGCGAATCTCCCGTCATAGTTCCCGCGCTCGTGCTCTACGACGTATATCGTTATCTGGCGAAGCAGCGGGGGCGAACCGTCGCCGACCGTTTTCTCTCGCAGGCGCTGCACCGACGCGTGGTGCCGCTCGACGAAACGATCGCCATCGCCGCAGCTAATGCGAGCATCGACCATCGCCTCAGTTCGACCGACGCGATCGTCTACGCGACGGCGCGCGTCTGCCAGGCGCAGCTCGTCACCGCCAACACGCACTTCCGCGGACTCCCGGGCATCATCATCCCGTGATCGGCGGCCCAACGGGCTGCGGCGGCCGAGCGCTATTGCTTGGATGAGGTCGAGTCAGACGAAGGCGGCGGGTCCGGCGGATCAGCGCCACGATGACGGCGCGGCGTGAGCTTGCGGATGAAAAATTCCTGCGCGACGGACGAGATCGAATTCTCGGCGATTCGCACCATGGCATTCTCGACCGTCAGCCCGGCGATGGTGTGATTCTTCGTCGGGTAGTAGAGAGTTGAAAGCGCGCCCGCCCCAAAGCTCCCGATCAGGTAGGAGTAATTCACCTGCTGCTTGCCATTGTCGCCGGGGCAGACGAACGGAGCGCCAAGCGAATGCAGTAGCCGCGATTTCTTGCTGCCAGTGCCTCGATAAAAATAACGCGGGTCTTGCCTCAAGAGCGACGGCATCACCGCGTCGCCGAGAAACGTCCCGGTCACGACGTTAGCGTAGAACGCGCCGTATCGTTCGCCATACGCGCCCCAGCCCTGTCCCCACTCCGGGTACGAATCGCCCGCTTGCTGAAACGCCGCGATGAAGACGATTCCGGCGAAGGTGATTGGATCGACCGACGACTTCCAGGCCAGCTCAAACTTTTGCTTGGGCGTCAGCGCCACGGCCTCGGAAGGCGGCAAATAGCTGACGTAGAAGTTCGGAATCACGCCGAGCACGCGCTGCTTTTCCTCTTCGTGAATCTGCTGCTCCGCAACTTCCTGGGGAGGCAGCACCTTCACTTCGGTCACGACCGTAGCGAGCACCAGCGAAACTTGCGGCACGAAGAATGTGTCGCCCGGGCGCAGGGTTCCCGAAAACGACTGCGTCTCGAATCCGTCGCCCGTCACGGTGATTTGAAACGGCCCCGGCGCGACGCCCGCAAAAAGAAACTGGCCCTGCTCGCCGGTCGTCGCCTCCTGGTTAGGCGAATTGTCCCGCGTCAGCGTGACCTTCGCTCCCTCGACGGCTTGCGTCTGAAAGACGACCGTTCCGCTGATCGTCCCAGCGGTCTGCGCTTCCGCCTGCGGTGCCGCCGCTTCGTTTGCCGGCGCGGGCGCAGGCGCATTTCCCGTTGTTTGGCTTGGCGGCGCCGGCGCTGGCGCTGGCGCAGCCTGTGCGAGCACCTTCGCCGGGATCGCCAGGGCGAGCGCGCAAAGCGACAGCCAGAGCAAACTCCGCGCCGCAAGCCGCGGCGCCCGCGATGACTTCTTTCTTGCTTGACCGTTCCCCAAATCCATCACCAATGCTCTCTTAGGTCTTCCGTCCATGCGCCTGATAAAGTTCCCTTCGATTGCACAATTCATGCATCCCCAAGGAATTGTTAGTCTTCTAGCCGCGCCGCGAAATCAGGCTGGATGCCGGTTGCCGTGTCGTGACTAACTTTGATGCTGCTTTTGGTGTATAGGACGCCGCCCGCTAGGCCGGTTTCAAAGGTAGGCCGAAGGCACGCGCGAAGACGACCGCTCGCTATGATCCTAGCAGACAGGCCGCGAAAGAAAACAGTTCCTGCTTGCCAGCGTGCTTTTTTGATAGACTCCAAAGGCCGCATTTGGGGGAAGGCAAACTTGGGGGTGGGGGGCCTGGGATGTCAAAATGGCCACGCCTCAAGCTGCGCTCGAACTCGAACTCATCCAGTACCTTCAGCTGAAGTTAGCCGCGCTCGGACAAGCGCCCGGCAGAAATTCCACCGAAGCGCCCTTTCTGCAAGTCGCCCAACCGCTACTCCGCAATTATTTCCAGAAGGAACGCCTGCTCGGAAAATATCTTTGCCCCGCCGACGCGCGCATTCAGTCGTTCCTCGACGAATACCTGCGCGACTGCCTGCCCGCCGGCGCTGAGGCAAGCCAGCCTTCGGGCTTCGCGCGGCTTCCGGCTACCACGTTCGTGCTCGATCGCGCCGGGCTGGCGCGCGCACTCTCGCTCCCACCCGATGCGCACAGCTTCTCGTCGCCGCATTTGCGTTCCTACCGCGTCCGCCAGGGAGTGCTGCACAATCCCGCGAGCGACCGCCGCACGACCCGCGGCGTCTTTCATATTGCCGAAGGCGGATTCCCCGTTCCCGCGGATAAGCAGGCGGTGCCGAAGCAAGCCTTCGCGGCCCTCCTGATCGCGGCGCTGCGCCCGGCCGCCGACGTTTTGGCGCTCCCCTTCACCGCACTGCAAAAATCGCCTTCGAGGCTCTGGGTCTCGTTGCTGCTGCGCCCGCTGGTCTGCCCGGCCACCGGCACCGACCCCGCCAGGACGATGGAGACGCGCTTCTTCGCGCCCGGCAGCCTCGTCAGCAATCTCGATTTCGTCGAATCGATTTTCGGCAATGCCGGCGATCCGCACCTGCCTGAAAACGACGCCGCGCTTGACGTCGCCCACTGGACCGGCCACACGGGTTGCGTGATTCTCGCGCCGCATCTCGTCGGCATGAAGAAAGCCGCGCTCGGCCTGCCGCACTTCGATCAGGCCACCGAGCGGCAACGCCGCGACGGCATGTGCTGGCGCGATCCGGACGAGCTGTACAACGAAGGCTCGGCCTTCAAAATCTGCGCGCGCGATCATCGCGGCGTCGTCGTTACGATCCTGGCGGACAATTACTACGGCTATTGCAAGAAGGAAGTGAAAACGCAGATCAGCTACGCGGCGAACCTCTTCGGCCTCGCCGAAGAAGAGCACGCGGGCGGCGCCATCGCCTTCGCCACGTACGTCCTCGGCCAGGATTTCTACGCCGACCGCACCGTCAGCTTGAAGAAGGCCACCCTTCAGGATGCGCTGCACCTTCTCGATCCGCTCGTCGAGCGCCGTCCCGAAGGCTACGCGATCGATCGCCGCTATCCCGAAATCTATTACGTTCCCGAAAATGCGGCGTTTTCCGTGCGCGAAGGATTCGTCCGCTGGCAACACGATGGCCAGACGCATCAGCTCACGATTCGCCCGTCAGCTACTTACGTCCTTCCTTCCGGCTTCCGCATTCGCCTCGAAAAGCAGCTGGCCGGCAACGCCTGGCGCCTCGTCGGCTCGCGCCCGAAAGGCGCTCTCTGCCACAAACCCTCCACCGTCTCCGGCGGCGGCAAATCCGAAATCTCGAAGTCGATCGCGCATGCGCTGCTCAAGGGCCCTGTCTACGTCGGCGACTACCACAAGGACATGGAACTGATCGACGACATACTCGCCCGCGATTTTTCCTCGGTCTACAAGAACCGCCCGCCGGACGCCCGCTCGCGCCGCCCCATCCTGAGCCCCGAACGCTCGCACGGCTCCGTCATCCAGCTCTTCACGCCCTCGCCCGAATACACGGACAAGCACAACGAATGGCTCCGCCGCCTGCCGCAGACCACCCGTCAGCTTCTCTTCACGGTGAAGCGCTATTACCGCCCCGAATGGGGCGACAACTGGCGCGAGCATTTCACCGTCGACCGCATCAACGGCGAGCTCGGCCACGAACTCAAGCTCGATGGCGAAACGCTGGTCAGCAACTACTTGCGGGTCGGATACGATCGCGACGGCTCCTGGCGCGTCTACAAGCTCCGCCCCGATTTCTACCCCGCGGAAAAAGTGCAGGTCGAGGACGACATCACCGCCTCGGTCGTCCTGCCCGCCTCAAGCCTCAGCGATCTCGACCGCGAATCCACGCAAGAGAGCGTCAAGCTCGTGCAGAATTGCGAAACGTTGCTGTTCCAGCGCCCCGACGATGCCATTCGCCCCGGCGTCGATTGGACGGCCGAGTCGGACATGGCCGGCCCCGGCGTCTTCATGTCGAATTACGAGCCGCTCACGCCGCCGCAGGCCTCCGCCCTCGTCGATCACGTGGTCGAATTCGACCGTTACACCGATCCGATGAAGCATCTGCTCGAGGATTTCGTCGCCGAGTCACCCAACGGAGGCGAAGCCTACGTCGTCGCGTCTTCGCATCCGCGCATGGTCAACGGCAAGCCTTCCCTGAATCCGCGCTACCTGCAGAAGCGCCCCGACCTCAGCTCGCCGCGCGAAACCTACCTCGCCGAAATCGCCACGCGCCTCGAACGCGAAATCCCCGCTGCGCGTCCGGTATATTTCCCCGTGAGTGCCGTCCTGGCCGGCCGCCGTAACACGCTCGCCGATCCCGCCATCGGCCTTCCGCCGCTCGCCATCTATGGCCCGGTCCACTATCAGGAATTGCCCGAGCTGTTCATGGAGCTGATTTCGAGCCTCACCGGCAAATCGCCCGCCACCACCGGCTTCGGCAGCGAAGGCGCGCTCACCAAGGGGCCTTTCAACATGCTCTGGCCCGTCGTCGACCTGAATAACGCGCTCGTTTCCGCCATCCTCACCGGCGACAACGGCTTTACGACTTCCGCCGGATACATCGGCCCGCACTTCAAGGTCGATCACGACATCAGCCTGCTCGTCCCCGAAATCTGGTGCCGCATGCGCGTCGCTGAGCGCGACCCACGATCGATGATCGCCGCCGGCTACCTCGAAAAGATCGACGACTTCGAGCTCGAGGGCCGCGCCGTGCGCGCCAGTCGCCTCGGTTATCGCATCAGCAAGTTGTTCGTCGACCGCTACCTTGGACGCATTTTTGAGACGCCCGACGTCGTGTTCCCCGTCGAGCTGCTGCGTCCCGAGCTGCAGGATTTGCAGATGTTCGCGGCGGGCGTCGACGCGATCGTGGAAACGCAGCGCCGCGTCGCGCTGAATTACTTCGAGGATGGCAGCGTGGGCGCCGCATGCCCGCCGCTGCGCGCGCTGCTCGAAATCATGGCGCACAGCTCGTATGAGGGCAAAGGCGTGGACGATCCGGGGATTCGCGCGATGTTCACGCGCGAGTCGCTGCTCGCGAGCGACTGGTACAAGGAACGCCTGCGCACCAAGCAGCAGCGCGATATCGCCCTCTGGCAGCGCCACGTCCGCTCCATCGAGGAATTCCGCGTCGCCGAGCAGGAATTCCCGCCCCAGGACGACATCGACTTCGAGTCGCGCTCCGCCCTCGCGCACGCCCAGCTCGCCCGGGTCAGCTCGCCCGCCTACCTCGACGAGCTCGTCGGCACCATCGGCGCCGACCCCTTGCACGGCCAAATCCTGGGAACGCCAATCTCCTGATTGGCGCCTTTTGCAGCCAGACCAGCGCCAAGTACACGTGGTTTTCACTGAACGGCCGAAATGGTCAGTGGGTCGGTGCCGATCGCGAACTCGCCTTCGTACAGCAAGTCGTGCGCCTTGGCGTCGGTCAGCTGCACCAGTACCGTCAGCTTCGACGCGCCGGGCTCGAACCGCGAAGGCCGGATTTCGACGCGCTCCATCCCGTTCACTTTCGTGCGCACCGCTTCCAGCACGCGAAAGCCTTCATCTCCGCCCACGCCGACGATCAGGCCGCGCGTGTCGTTCGCGTTGAACTTCGCCTGGTCGTGGCCGTCCACCCAGCTGCCGTTGATCCGCAGAATTTCTTTTCCGCCCGCGCGGTAGATCAACAGCGCCTTCGCGACGGCATTCTTGTTCATCGCCGGATCTTTTTGCGCTTCGTTTTTGAACTGGATCACGGCGCCCTGCTGCCCCTCGTCGTGCCACGTCCATTTGCCAAGGTCGCTGATTGGCGAAATTCTCGTCGGGCGCAGGTCAGCCACGCGAATATGCGCGCTCGGGACCTTCGCGTCTGCGGACGCGACGTTCGCCGGCGGCTGCGCCAACGAAGCAGTTGGTCGAGGCATCGGCGGTTGCGCTTGAGATTGCGTTGGCTTCGGAGGTTTGACGCCCGTCTCCAGTCGCGGCTGCCGGCTCGTGCCCTGTTTTTCCGCGGGCAGTTGCAAGGTCTGGAAAATAAAGCACTCGATGGTCGAAGGACTGATATTCCGCAGCGAAACCTTCGTCGCTTCCACCGCAATATCCCGCGGCGGCGGCCCCGGCGAATTGAACGAGTTCCTCGAAAAGATGGCCTTGTAGCTCGGCCCGCCGCGCAATTCCTTAGTCTGCGTCTGCAGCCTCGACGCGACGTTGATCGCGCGCCCGAGATACTCCACCTGATCGTCCAGGTCGAGCCGGATCAGCTCTCCCAAATCAATGCCGAACATCAGTCCGATCGGGCTCGGCTCCTGCAAAAGCAGCGGCCGGATCGCGCTCTCGAACTGCCGCTGATACCATTCGGAAAACCGCGACAGGAAGCGGCAGAGTTCCTTCTTCGGCACGCTGTCGGGAAACAGCAGCACCCATCCGTCGCCGATGAACTTGTAGAGGCACATGGCCAGCGCCGAGCCCTCCTCCTGCAAGGTCGCCTTCATGTCCAGCAGTAGATCGCGCCACGCGGCAAGATTGTCGGTGCGCTTGAGGTCTTCCAAAATCGTGGTCGAAGAGCAAATATCGAAAACGACCACCAGGTGCCTCTCGCGCCCTAATTCCTCATTTCCCTGCATGATACCTATCTCCGCCATCACTGAGAGGATGGCCGCTAGTCTGGCCCAACATCCGCATGAAGGCAACTGCTGCGCTGCGCTCGTGTCCCAAATCCATACGTCTGTTGGATTCGCCACCTGGAGATCAGTTCCCCGGGCGATCGGGGTACGCGCTCCACCGATCCCAAGCCGAGCGAGTTAGCGTCAAAGAAAGGACGCGAAAAGGCCGGAGCCGGGCCAGACCAGGGAAACCTAACCGTGAGGCGCCCGATAACAGGAAAACAACGCAGCCTGCGGTCCGTTGAATGGCTCAATTTTTTCCTCGCCGATGTCCAGACCGGCCTTGGCCCTTTCCTCGCCGCCTATCTCGCGTCGAACGCATGGAATCCGGGTCGCGTCGGTTACGCGCTCACCTTCGGCGGTCTGGTCGGCGTCGCCATGCAAACTCCGGCGGGCGCCGTGATCGACTCGACGCATCGCAAGCGCGGACTGCTGGCGACGAGCCTCGCCGTCCTCATCGCCGGGGCTTTTCTCCTGATGGGGCATCTCACGTCGTTCCGCGTCTATTCCGCCCAGCTACTGATCGCCGGATCGGGCGTCTTTCTAGGCCCGACGGTCGCCGCCATCACTCTGGGAATTGCCGGGGCGGGCTCTTTCGACCGGCAGTTCGGCCGAAATCAGGCGTTCAATTCCGCGGGGAACGTTTTCACTGCTTTGTTGGTCGCCTATGTCAGCTACAAATTCGGCTATCGCGCCATCTTCGCGATCGCCGCGCTGTTTGCCATCCCCGCGGCCATTTCTCTTTTTTCGGTCGATGCCACGCAAATCGACTACGCTCAAGCTCGCGGGTCAGTCCAAAAGCGGGAAGTCAAGGCTGAGGGATTATCCGCGCTTCTCGAAGACCGCGTGCTTCTCTGTTTTCTCGCCGCCGCATTTCTATTTCACCTCGCAAACGCGGCGATGCTGCCGCAACTGGGCGAGATGCTCTCGAAGGACGATCCGAAAGCTGCCGCTCCGTTTATGTCGGCCTGCGTCATCGTGACGCAGCTCGTGATCGCGCTCACAGCGGCGTGGATCGGAAGGCGCGCCTCGGCCAATGGACGAAAGCCGCTCTTGCTCCTCGGTTTCGGCGTTCTTCCCATTCGCGGGGTTCTCTACACGCTTACGCACGCCGCCGGCGCGTTGATCGCCATCCAGATTCTCGATGGCGTCGCGAATGCCGTCTTCGGTATCGTCTCGATCCTCGTGATCAAAGACCGCACGCAAGGCACAGGCCGCTTCAATATCGCTGCCGGTGCGCTCGCCACGATGGTCGGCATCGGCGCCGCCACCAGCACCACCATCGGCGGTCTCTTGATTCAACGTCTCGGCTACAAAGCGTCGTTTCTCGGTCTGGCGGCCATCGCCTCGCTCGCCTTCACATTGCTCTGGCTGGCCGTACCCGAAACTCTCGCTGCACCCACCGCGAATTCAGCGTCAATTCCTGAAGACTTGCTTACCGGCCTCGACGTGGAATAGCACGGTTTCGCACCGCATAAAAAAGAGCCTTGTTGACCGCAGCGTGAAATCGCAGAAAGATCGTGCTACGGTTACCGCAAACGGATCCGCGAAAGAATCGTCAAAAGGAGGTCCAGGAGCATGCGACCCCGCGCGAATTCCATTTTGGCAGCCATCCGGATCGTGACGATCGCCGCCATCGCATTCGCCTTCCTGCTCGCACGAGCAGATGCTCAGATCCAGGGCGCACCGCCGGGGCCGCATCGTGCGCTCAGCCTTGAAATCCTGAGCGCGAGGGAAGGTTTCGATCTAACGCCCTACGTCAAGCGCCTGCTTCCCGTCGTCATGCGCAACGGGCAGAAACAAATGCCCGAGGGCGCGAAGATGGGACAAATGGGAGCAGTCGCCGTCTTTGTAACAATTCGAAAGGACGGCACTCTTGCCGAAGCCCCGACAATGGACGTTGGCTCCAGATACCAAGAAATGGACAGGACCGCGCTCGACGCAATTCGAGCTTCGGCCCCATTCGAGCATCTGCCGGACGGTTTCAAAGCCGCCGAACTAAAACTCCGCGTGACCTTCTTCTACAATACGCAGCCGCCTCTGCCAACGCACTAAGACAGAATCACGCCAGCGCCCGCGAATGTTCCCCATATCCGCCACCGTGTAAATCATACTGGGAGCCGCCAAGCGGCCCCGCTTTCGGCTCCGCACCCGATGGGCACGTTTTTTGCGTCGCTCAAGACTTGCGCCTCGACGCCGCACGGCCCGCTAGGCTCCGGGTTCGACCCGGGCGCAAGCAACAGCCACGCTGGGACCACCGCCCGGGCCCCGAACACGCCATGGCGCCCGAGCAGCGCGCTAGACCCGCCAGGGTAGCCTGCAAAAGCGGAATTTGTCTTATGCCTGAAAATCAAGACACTACCTCTCGTCGCGAACGCGTGAAATCCCCCAAGGATCGTGCTAGGGTAATTTGCAG
>DATJRU010000090.1:0-11337 GCA_035504455.1 Vulcanimicrobiaceae bacterium | reverse complement strand
CGCGCCGCCAGCGGGTCGCAATCGTCGAGATGCCGCAGGATTCGCTCTTTGTGCGGCAGCGTGACGCTGAACCCGCGAATTCCGAGCGGGCCGACCGAAGCGAGAAAATCCTTCAGGTCGCGCACGAAAAACGGGACATAGACCGCGTCAATCCGGCGCGCCGCGAATCCGGCGTTCTGCATCACGGGCGAAAGCGAATGGCCGACGGGAGCGCCGATCACACCGTAGACACGCGTAGCGCGGCCGAGCCGGTTCGCGCGATAGACGTCCTTCATCTGCAAAAGCGAAACCTGCCCCGGCGCGGTCGCGTTCTCGACCGGCGCGTAAGCGAAGGAGTGGCGCTCGCGCAGAGCCAGGATGCGTGCGGGCAGGGAGACGTCGCCCATGGGAATCGCCACGATGTTGCGCTGCTTTCGCGCAAATTCCAGCAGCTTGCGGCTTTCGGCGAGCGAGGCGCAGTGTGCGGCAATCTTGATCGCAGCCGGGCGCCTGCGACGCAGCTCCGCGGCGACGCGCGAGAGATTTTTCGGCATCGCGGTGAAGAAGTGCGCCGACGTCAACTGACGGCCCTCGCCGAGGATCACGTCGATCAACTCGGCAGGGCACTCTCGCACGGTTTCGATTTCGAGGTCGTACCACGTGCAGCCCGCCCGAATCGCATCGGCGAGGTGAACGAGTTCTTTGGCGATGGAGCCGGCATACCGTCCGCCGGCGTCGCGGCGTCGGCACGTGGCAATGAGCGTGTCGTCCTTGCGGCGGCGACGCACTTTTTCGAGCCTTCGCAGGAACAGCGCGATTTCGCGGTCGCTCGAAAGCCAGTCGAGTCTCAACTCGACCGTGCTGGTGCCGCGGAGCGCCCGGCCGAGCTGCGCCAGCATAGAATTCGCATCCGGCGCCGCGACGACGGCGCACACCTTATCTTGCCCTAACATGCTGTGTTTCCAGTCTCTTCGGGGTGAAACCCCGCCGCGCCGATCGTCCGCGCAGGGGGAATTCTCGCTTCTACCATGTGGTACCCAATGTGTAAAGCCCGGGCGACCATTATCTTGACGCCCCGGAAGGCCAATGTTACGGTCGGGCTATTGGGGAGCGCCAGCCCTTTCGGCGCTGAGAATCAGGTGAAGGAGCGAGGACTCATGCGTGGGAAAATTGTGTTTGCGAGCCTGGTAATGGCCCTCTCTGGAGCAGTCGCGTCGGCGCAGGGCACGGCGCCAAGAGTTCCGACTCCCAACGATCTTTATTGCTCGGGCACGGTGACCACGGAGGCCATCCCGCACAACGCCTTCATCATCACGGGCGAGGAATCGAATTACCGGCTCACCTTCGACGACGGCGACACCGTCTTTATCAATAAGGGCGCAAGCCAAGGCGTGAATGAAGGGGACGTTTTCTCGGTCGTCCGCAAGGTCGGAGATCCCTACGTCATCGAATGGACGAAGTGGCAGGACATGATTCTCAAGAAAATGGGCAGCGTGTGGGCGGATGAAGGCCGCGTGCGTGTGACGCGAGTTTTCGCCAACACTTCCATCGCGAGAGTCGAACATACGTGCGACATGATGCAGCGCGGCGACATTCTCCTTCCGTTCATGGAGCGACCCGCGCCGCCGCTGAAGTCCGAAGCGCATTTCGATGCGTATGCGCCCGCGAACGGCAAGCCGCTGGCGATGGTGATTATCGGCAAGGATTTTCAGGCGCAAGTCGGCCGCGAGGACGTGGTTTACGTGAACCTGGGCAACGCGCAGGGCGTGAAGGTCGGCGACTATTTCCGGATCTTCCGCTACACCGGCACGCAACATGAGACGGTCTTTCAGGACCCGCGCTATGCCTTCGATCAGGACGACCAGCTGGCCGTGCCCTACTTCCCGGTATACGGCTTCGGAAGCGTGCCGAAGAAATACGACTGGAGCAACACGCCGCGCGAAGACGTGGGCGAGGGCGTGGTGCTGCGCACCGGCCCGAACTCTTCGACCGTGCTGATCACCTTCAGCCTGCGCGAGATTTTCCCCGGCGACTACGTGGAGCTCGAATAAGGGGCTTTGCCGGCTGGAGCCGCGACGGTTGCATCGGCGTCGTCGCGTAATTCCGATTCGCTGAAGACTTCCGCTGTGAATGCCTGAACCAGGACCTCAGGGTCCTTCCAGGCGTCGCGATCGAATCCCGCTTTTACGCAGGTTTCCTCGAGCAGGCGCCGCCCATTCCACCGGAATTGCGTCGCCACCTGAGGCAGCAACACTCCGCGCTGCCTGCCGCGGCTCACCATCAGGCCGTGCTTGCCCGCCTCGATTTGGTCCGGCGCGATCTCTTCGAAGAGCGACAGAATCGAAAGCTCGATTTCGATTTCGCCCAGCTCGTCCGGACGAACCGGCTCGAATCGCGGATCGTCGAGAGCCGCGGCTCGCGCGCAATGGCCGATCGTCTCGACGAGCGATTGGCTCGAGAGCACTTGTCCCACGCATCCGCGCAGACGGCCGCGCCGGTGCAGCGTGACGAACGCTCCGCCGGGAACCTCGGTTCCTGAAAATTCGCTTGATTGGCCGGGAAATTCGCGGCCTTCCACCGCGGCGCTCATCGCTCGTCGGGCCAGTTCGAGCAGCCAGCGCTTTTCGCGGTTAGGGCGTGAGGACATCCTGTGGCTTTTCTTTTGGATCGACCATCACTACATGAGTACGGCGCTGCTGCACGCGGAAATTGATCTGCCCCCAGAACATCTGGAAGTAGTGAATCGCGGAGGCCACCGCGCTCAACACCACGAGCCACAGCAGAACCGTTCCTACGAGCTTCAGCGCGGGATGATTCGCCGTGAGAATCACGGTGCAACCCGCCAGCACCTGCAAGATCATTTTCATCTTGCCCAGCGGCGAAGCGGGAATCACCAGGCCCTCGACCGAAGCAATCTCGCGAAGCCCGACGACCATGAACTCGCGCCCGATGATGATCACGACCATCCACGCCTGGATGAGTCCCATCGACACGAGCGAGACGAACGCGGCCGAGATCAGAAGCTTGTCTGCGATCGGATCGAGCAGAATCCCGAGCGTGGTGATTTCCTTGCGGGTGCGCGCGAGATAGCCGTCCATCGCGTCGGTGGCGGCGGCGACCAGCAGAATCAGGACGCCCCAAACCTCGAAGTGAATCGGCAATCCCCAGAAATTCCAATTGGGCTGGCGCGTCAAAAGGACGACCACGAGGAGCGGAACGAAAAAGATCCGCAGAATGGTCAAGCTGTTCGGCAGGTTCATTTCACTCTCGGGAAGACAAACCCACGAGCCGTCGTCCGGGGCGACGGAAATCGCATCGCGAGTCGATCTCAAAACGATGATAGTCCCGCGCTTGTCGCAGAGTCAACGGTACCCGCTTCGCCGCTTCGACGCCCGGTGACGATAGAGGCAAATCCTCTCGCTAGTTATCGTTAGCACAAAGAGCGCCCCAGCGCTGTGCAAATTCTCCAGGAGCACTGGGAGGAAACCTGGGATCCGGCAGGAAACGATGGCGCGGCGCGAAATCTTCTCAAGCTACTGAACCATAGGGATTTAGGAGGCTTGCTACCGAAGCTTCGCGCCGGCCGGCTGTTCGCGGCGGGCTCCAGAAGCTGCAAAATCGAGATCTCTTTTCCACAGGCTTTTCCACACCGAGGCTAGGTTCTAGTACCCCATCTAGCTGAAAATAAAGCCCTGAAGCTCGCGCGCGGCCGATTCGGGGATTTCGGCTTCGATCTCGATGTGCCCGTCCTGGACTTCGGACCGAAGGACGCGGCCTCGCCCCTGCACCACCGAGAGGCTGCGGCCGTCGGCGAGCGGCAGTCGCAGGTGCAGACGCAAGAGCGGGTCGATGGGCATCGCTGCGTCGATTTTTTTCAGGAGTTCCTCGAGGCCCTCGCCCGTGACGGCCGAGGCAAACGCGGTATCGCCGGGCCGGCCATTCGAATCCTTGAACGCTTGTAGATCCTGATCGCTCAGCCGGTCGATTTTATTGAGGACGTGCAGACGCGGCCGGTCCTCGACGCCCAATTGGCGCAAAACGCCGAGCACCTCGGCGTCGTGCTCCGCGTGGTGCGGATTGGAAATGTCGGTAACGTGCAGGATGAGCGCGGCCTCCTGCACTTCTTCGAGAGTCGCGCGGAACGCCGCGATCAAATCGGGCGGAAGGTCGCGCAGGAATCCCACCGTGTCCGAGAGGAGCACGCGCCGGCGCGAAGGCAGGCGGATGGCGCGAATCGTCGGGTCGAGAGTGGCGAACATTTTCGACGAGGTGAGCACGCTTGCGTCGGTGAGCGCGTTGAACAGCGTCGATTTGCCCGCGTTCGTGTAGCCGACGAAGGCGATCATCCCGAGCGGGACGGCCTGGCGCGCGCGGCGGCGCGTGGCGCGCTGCTTGCGCACCGTTTCGATGGCCTGCTGAATCTTGCGCACGCGGTCGCGAATACGGCGGCGATCGGTCTCGAGCTTCTGCTCGCCGGGACCTCGCGTGCCGATTCCGCCGCCGAGCCGCGAGAGTTCTTCGCCGCGGCCCGTGAGCCGCGGAAGCAAATAGTTCAGTTGCGCGAGCTCGACCTGAAGCTGGCCTTCGCGCGTGTGCGCGTGCGTGGCGAAAATGTCGAGGATGAGTTGCGTGCGGTCGATCACGCGGCAGCCGGTGCCCTTCTCCATGTTGCGCAGCTGCACGGGCGTGAGGTCGTGATCGACGATCACGAGCGGCACATCGCGGAACTTCGCCTCGGTGCGAATCTCTTCGAGCTTGCCGCGCCCCACGAGAGTCGCCGGGTCGAGCGCCTCGCGGACTTGCAGCAGGCTCCCTTCGATTTTCGCGCCGGCGCTTTCGGCGAGCTCCTGCAGCTCGTCCAGCGAATCGCGGCTGGCGATGCTATTGCCGTTGGAGCCGGCGAGGGCGTTCGCGCGCGCCTTCTTGAGGGCGACGCCCACCAGCAGAACCCGTTCTCGGCGATCCACGGACTGGGGAGTTTTCATCCAAGTAAACAGGGGCGAAGGAACACGGACTTTTGGGCGAGGAATTTCATCTCTCCCTGTTATTATACGCCCGTCCGGGGCAGCCGGCGAACCTCACGGGCCGAAGGAAGCGCCGCCGCCCTCCGATTGTGCGGCCCGGGCCAATGTCGTAGCCTTTGCAGCTTGTCTGCAGCCAAGAAGCGAGCGAAGCCTTACTTCCAAAATGCCTGGAGCCACCGGAACAGCTCAGTTGACCTCTCCGTCCCATCGCGGCAAGGCCGAGCGAACGAGAGTCCTGCTTATCCTCGGCTACGGACTGGCGACCGTCTGCCTGATCTGGGTTCTGCACGATTTTCACATCGTGCGGGCTTTGCACGACGTGGCCAACGCCGACTGGAAATGGGTGCTGGTCGGCATGGCGTTCGACATCATCAGCTACGTGGTGCAGGCGCTGCGCTGGAAGTTTCTTCTGAGCCCGTTCGGGAAGGTGCGCGTCAACAACGCGGTCCGCGCCGTCTTCTCCGGCCTGTTCGCCAACCTGATCTTGCCGCTGCGGCCCGGCGAATTCCTGCGGAGCTACCTGCTGTCGAACTCCGAGGGGATTACGATCGGGCGCGTATTGGGGTCGGTGGGCGTCGAGCGGTTCATGGACCTGGTGATCGCGACCGCGTCTCTGGCGTTCGTTTCGCTATTCGTGCAATTGCCGCGGCGCTTCGAGCGCACGGCGGACATCCTGGGCGCCGTGATTCTGGTGCTGGTGGCGGTTGTGGTGGTGCTCGTCTTCTACCTGGAGATGAAGCTCGGCGGCACTCCGGAACCCCACATCGGGCGCCGGCAGTTGCCGGGCAAGGTGATGTCGGCGCTGCTCGATCTGCACGCGATGGGCACGGCGCCCAGCTTTTACGCCGCTGTCTTCTTATCGCTGCTCATGCCGTTCTGCCAGGTGGTGGCGCTGTGGGCGATGATGCAATCGTACGGGTTGCCACTATCGTTCATGGCGGCCGTAGTCGTATTGCTGGTGATTAACCTCGGCGTTTCGCTCCCCAATGCCCCCGCCAACGTAGGTTCCTACCAGTTCTTCTGCGTGCTCGGATTGAGCGTCTTCGACGTCGAAAAGACGACGGCGACGGGATTCTCGTTCTTCGCCTTCATCGCCCTGACGCTGCCCTTTGTATTCCTGGGATTCGGAGCGCTGCTGAGCAGCGGGCTTTCGCTGCGTTCGATGCGCGAAGTCACGCGGCTGCCCCGGCACCCCAAGGAAAACGGCGCTACCGACTGAATCGCTCGCAACCTCCCTTTGCCGCACCCGGCACTTTTTCAGGCACATCCGGGCGAATTCGTTGGAGGGGCGGCGAGTCGTCCGTTATATAGTTTTTATTGGGGCTTTGGCGTGGTGGAAGCGGTGCGCGGGCGCACCGGAGCGGAGCATCTGGGTTTCCTGCCCTGTAGGCGCGAGGAATTAATTTCGCATGGCTTCGGATATCAATAAGCATCTCGAGCGGGCGCGGCGCAGCCTCGAAAAGAACAAGCTTCGCGAGGCGGTGACCGAATACCAGTCCGTCCTCGAAGAGGCCCCCGCCAACCAGGAGGCCTTGCAGGCCCTCGCCGACATTTATACGCGCCTCAACGAGCCGGCGCTGGCCGCTCAATACTACGGCGCGCAATTCGACCGGCACATCGAAGCGGGCGACGCGGCCAAAGCGTCGGCCATCTTCACGCGCTTCCTGCGATCGTTTCCGCAGCCGCCCGACCGGCTGATGCGCTACGGCACTCTGCTGCAGAAGCAGAACCGCTCATCCGAGGCCATCGAGCAGTTCAGCACGGCGGCGGAACTCTTCCTGCAGCATCAAAGGGACATCGACGCGCTGGCCTGCTACGAGAGCATCGCGCTTCTCGATCCCGAGAACGTGGCACGCCACGTGGTGCTCGGCGATCTGGCCGAGCGGTTGAAACACGCCGACCTGGCCGCCCGCAGCTTCCTTCGCGCGGGGCAACTTTCGCAGGCTTCCGGAAGCCTGGATGAGGCGCTTCAATACTTCGCCCGCGCGCACAACCTGCTCCCCAACGACCGCACGGGCGCGCTGCTTTTCGCCGACGCCAAATTGCGCAAGGGCGACGCCGAAGGCGCCGTCGCGCTGCTGGACCCGCTGTCGCCGAATGAGAAAGACACCGCGTTCCTGGCGCTTTTCGGCGAGGCGCTGCTTCGCACGCAACGCCTCGATCGCGCTCGCGATATCTTCGAGGCGTACTACCGGCAAAAGCCGGAAAATTTCACGAAGCTCTTCGAAGTGGCGGGCGCTTATCTTCGAGCGAGCGAAGACCAGAAAGCGGCTTCGCTGCTGGCGCAGACGAAAGAGTGGATGTACGGCGCGCGCCGCGAGCAGGAACTTGTGGCGCAGATCGAACGCCTGGCGGCGACCTACCCGCGCTCGTTGGCGCTGGCTGAAACGGTCGCGCACATCTACGAGGAGCTGAATCGCGAAACGAAATACTTCGACGCCCTCGTGCGGCTCTTCGATCTTTACATGGCCGCCCAGCGCGTTCCGGACGCCTGCGAAATACTCGATCGCCTGGTCGACATCGATCCTTACGACTACCGCAACCAGGAGCGCATCGCGCATCTGGAGGGAAAGGCCGACCCGGTTTTCCTGCAAAATATTCTCGCTCGAGCGGCTAAGGCGGCCACCGTTTCGAATCACAGCGGCGCGGGGTTTTCGGGCGC
Organism: Vulcanimicrobiaceae bacterium; assembly: GCA_035504455.1. Taxonomy (GTDB): domain Bacteria; phylum Acidobacteriota; class Terriglobia; order Acidiferrales; family UBA7541; genus Palsa-295. The sequence continues at coordinate 3,672 of DATJRU010000090.1, read as the reverse complement.
AGGCTCCGAAATTGCCGCCGCTGCCGCGCCGGTATCCGAGGAAGTTCGCGCGCAGCAGGCTCTCGAGGATCTGATCGTGCAGGTTGAAATTTTCTTGCAGTACTCGCTGTCGACCAAGGCGACCGAGCGCCTCCAGCGCATCAGCGAGCTTTTTCCAGGCGAAGAAGAAAAAAATGAACGCCTGCGCACTCTCTACGAACGCGCGAATTGGTGGCCGAAGGCGCCGGTGAAGCCCGCCGCGCCGCCCGCTGCTCCGCCGGTTCAGGCTGCCCCGCCGCCTCCACCGCCCGCGCACGTCGAGGCGCCGCCACCTTCCGCGCCAGCCGCACCCGCGCCGTCCGCGGCCGTTTTCGCCGCGGAAACTCACCGCGACCTTTCAACCATCGCCGAAATCAACCGCCTCATGCACCGCCAGTCGACGCCGCGCGAAGTGCTGTCGGCCACGGCGGCCGAGGTCGGCAAGTATCTCGGCGTTTCTCGCTGCCTGGTGACGTTAGGCGCCGCCGGAGATGCGAATCAGCTGACCGCCGAATACTCCGCGCCGGGACTTGCGGCGGCGGGCGCGACGCATCTGCCCGCGATCGTTTCGCTCGTCTCGAAAATTTCGCCCGACGAGCTCGGCGGCATACAACTCACGACCGCGACCGCGCCGGTGCTGAGCGAACTCGGCGTGGAATCCGCGCTTGCCGTGCTGCTGCAGGATAAAGAAGCGGGCGCGCAATCGGGCGTTCTGCTGGTGGGCAACAAGACCGCCAGGAAATGGAAATCGAACGAGAGCTTTTTCCTGCAGGCGGTCGGCGACCAACTCGTGCTGTCGGTGAATCACACCCGCCTCCGCTCGCTGGTGCGTTCCCTGGCCGTGGCGGACGAAAAGACCGGCTTGCTGGGCCGCAGCGCTTACATGGATTGCCTGCTCGTGGAATCGAATCGCGCGCGCGCGCAAGGCACGCGGCTCTCGCTGATCATCCTGCAGGTCGATCACGGCGGCGACCTGCTACGCCAACACGGGGATGCCGCGGTCGATCAATATATCGAACAGCTGGCTCGCGCGCTGTCGTCCACGGTGCGGCAAACCGACATTGCGGTGAAGTACACGGCATGGTCGCTCGCGTTCATTTTGCCCGATACGGCGCTCGATAACGCTCAGATGCTTGCGGAAAAGCTGCGCCAGGTGGCCGGAACGGTGCATCCCGCGTGGGGCAACGGAAGCCTCAGCGCCAGCGCGGTAGTCGCCGAAGCGTCGTCGCGCCCGGGCGACGACACCGAAGACCGCGTGACCGAATGGATCAACCGCACCGAAGCGGGCCTCGAAGAAGCGTACCAAAGCGGCGGCAACACGCTTGTGCCTCTCGCCACTCCATGACATCCTTCCAAAGCGGTTCCTGAATCCACTTCCGTTTACAGGCGGGACTTGATGGCGAGTGCTGGAAAGCCGGAGCGAGTGCGCGGTGAATTCAACGCCGCCGGGCTGCGTTTCGGCATCGTGGTGAGCCACTTCAACAGCTTTATTACCGACCGGCTGCTCGCCGGGGCGCTCGAAGCGCTGAAACAGAGCGGCGCGGCGGACGAGCAGATCCAAATCGTTCGCGTGCCCGGATCGTTCGAGATTCCGATTGCCGCGAAGAAGCTCGCAGCCACCGGCCGTTTCGATTCGGTAATCTGCATCGGCTGCGTGCTGCGCGGCGAGACGTCGCACTACGATTACGTCGCTTCCGAAACGGCGCGCGGCATCCAGCTCGCGCAGCTCGACGCGGGCGTGCCGATGATTTTCTGCGTGCTCACGTGCGACACGCTCGAGCAGGCCATCGATCGCGCCGGCCTGAAAAGCGGCAACAAGGGCTACGAATCGGGGCTGGCGGCCGTCGAAATGGCCAGCCTCAGCCGCAAACTCTCGAAAAGCAGCGCGCCGCCCAACCGGCCCTCGCGGCGCCGATAGCATGTCCCTCCGGCACAAATCCCGCGAGTACGCTCTGCAAATGCTTTTCGAATGGGACATGGCGCGCCAGGAACCCAAGCGCGTCGAACAGCTCTTCTGGAAGTCGGCGCCGGCCTCGGAATCGACGCGCGAGTTCGCCAATCAGCTTTTCGAGGGCGCTGTCGCGCGGGCCGAGACCAGCGATCGCCTGATCGAAAGGCTCGCCGAGAACTGGCGGATCGACCGGCTCGCGGCCGTCGATCGCAACATTCTGCGGCTGGCGATTTGGGAATTCCAGTCAGGCAGCGCGCCGGCGAAAGTGGTGATCGACGAAGCGATCGAGCTGGCGAAGAAATTTTCCTCCGCCGAGGCGCCCGCTTTCCTGAACGGGATTCTCGACGCGGTGTACAAAAGCCTGGAACCCGAGGCGGCGGAGTAGCCGCTAGAGCTTCCGCACCAGCGCGGTGACTTCGTTCAGCACGCGCTTGGTCGTTTCCGGGCGCGTGGTTTCGGAGTAGACGCGCAGCATCCGCTCGGTGCCCGACGCCCGCACCATCACCCAACCGATTTCGCCCAGGTAGACTTTCACGCCGTCGAGATCCTCGCGCCGGACGACGGGCCAATCGAGCAGCTTCTGGAGCTTCCCGTCGAGAAAATAGGCGATAGCTTTTTCCTTTTGCCCGTCTTTCAACGTAAGGTCCACTCGACCGTAATGGTGCTCGCCGAATTCGCGGTGCAGCATGGCGACGAGTCCGCCGAGGCTCTTGCCGTGCCAGGCCATCACTTCGGCGAGCAGGAGCGCGCTCACAGTCGCGTCGCGCTCGGGCAAATAGAGCTTCGTGCCGATGCCGCCGCTTTCCTCGCCGCCGATCACGACGTCTCCTTCGAGCATCTTGTCGCAGATGTACTTGAAGCCGATCGGCGTCTCCCAGACTTTGCGGCCGAATTTCCGCGAGATCTTGTCGATCATCTTCGTCGTGGAGAACGTCTTGGCCACGTCGCCGGTCAGGTTGCGCGTTCCCGCAAGATGCCACAGCAAAATCGAGAAAATCTGGTGCGGCGTCACGAAGGCGCCGTCGCGATCGATCGCGCCGATGCGGTCCGCGTCGCCATCGAGCGCGAAGCCCGCGTCGTAGCCGCCTTCGATCACCGCGCGCCGCAGCGCTTCCACGTGCGGCTCGATCGGCTCGGGGTTTACCCCGCCGAAAAGCGGATCGCGCGTGCCGCGAATCTCGCCGGCCTCGATTCCGTGGCGGCGGAAAAGCTCGCGCAGCAGTCCGCGCCCGGCGCCGTGCATCGGGTCGATCACGTAGCGGAATTTTGACGCCTTTAGGCGGTCCCAATCGACGAGCTTGTCGAGCGTTTCGAGATAGGCGGTGCGGACGTCGAGCGAATAAACGAGAGCTTTTCGCGGCGGCAGCGCGGGCACTCCGTCGCGCTGCACCTTCGCAAGCTCGGCTTCGACCTGCGCGACAATCGCCGGCGACGCGGAGCTGCCGTAGCTCGCCTTGAACTTCACGCCGTTCCATTGGTACGGATTATGGCTCGCGGTGATCTGGATTCCGCCGGCGGCGCCGCGCAACCTCACCAGCAACGACACGGCGGGCGTGGGGCACGCGTCCGTCGCCAGCCATACGGGCGTGCCGGTGGCGGCAATGGCTTCGGCGGCGACGCGCGCGAAATTCTCCGAACCGAATCGCGTGTCGAATCCGACTACGACTCCGCTGCCGGGCTTTTCCGCTCGCACCACGTAGCGC
>DATJRU010000089.1:0-11243 GCA_035504455.1 Vulcanimicrobiaceae bacterium | reverse complement strand
ATCGAAGTCGTTGGCGACGGTGTTTCCTGTCTCGCACAACCCGTCGTACTGCGACGGCGGGACTTCGACCGCCGTGACGGTGATGGTGAAGGAGCTATTGACTTGCGCGAGCGCGAGCTGCGCGGAGTAGGCGTCGGGATCAGTGCAGGGATTCGCCGGGGTGGGATTGGGATTCGACGGGCAATTGAAGACGGCCTGCTGCGGCGGAGGATTCACTCCTGCAGGGAACGTCAGGTTCTTCGACACGGGCGGCGGCACGAAATCGGCGCTTGCCGAGGTGTTGGCGGTGATGGTCAAGCCGCACGTCGCGGCGGTACCGGAGGAGGCGCAGGCCGCGCCCCAGCCGCCGAACGTGCTGGGCGACGTGGCGCTCTCCGTCAGCGTGACGGCCGCACCGCCCGCGTAGGTTCCCGTGCAGGTCCCGCTCACAACGCCGTTCGCCTCGCTGCAATCGATCTGGCCCGTGTTGTCCGTCACTGTCCCGACGCCCGTTCCGATATCCGTCAGCGTCAACGTGTACGAACTCACTCCAGGCGTAAAAAACACTTCCGCAATTTGAGCGCTGGTTCCAATTTGAATTTCGCAGGGCCCGGTGCCGGTGCAAGGATACCAGCCGGAAAGCACGCTTCCGGCGCTCGGGACCGCCGTGAGCGTTACTTCCGTTCCAGTCGCATAGTTACCGATGCACGTTCCGGTCAGGACGCCGCCGGTCGAGACGCAGTTGATGTGACCCAGGTTGTCCGTAACGGTGCCGCTGCCCGTGAAGGGCGCGTAGATTTGCAAGGTAGCCGCAGCCAGGACATTCGTCGATGTGCCCGCTGAGTTGTTGTTGGCGTTCGGATCGGGTGTGGTGGTGGTCACATTCACGGTGTTGAACAGCGTTCCCGCGAGCGAGGACGTGGTGGTGAGCGTGATGACGGCGATCTGGCCGCTGGTCATCGTTCCGAGCGCGCAAGTCACCGTCGTGGTGGCCTGGCATGAACCGAACGAAGACACCGCCGAAGTCACTGTAATGCCGGACGGGAAAGGATCGGTTACGGTCACGTTCGCGGCGCTCGACGGCCCGTTGTTCTTCACGGTGATCGTGAACGTCATCGCCGTGTTTTCCAGCACGGACGACCCGGGACCGGTCATTCCGACCGAAACGTCGGCCGCGCCCGATGAAGTCGATCCGAGAACGGCGAGCCCGAAGATCGTGGGGCTTCCCGCCGCGGCGAAGGTCAAGCCGGTGTTGATCGTGTTCAGGATCGTTCCGTCGGAAACCCGCACCTGATAGACCTTGCCCGCCACGCCGTCTCCGGTCCAGAACGAAGTGCCTGAGGGATCGAGCGCCAGCGCGTAGAACGTGCCCGCGCCGCCCGCCGCGACTCCGGGCGTGTACGTCTGGATCACGCTGCCACTCGTGCTGAGGCGTACGATTTCGCTCGTGTCCGCCACGAGCACGGTCTTGTCGCTCAGTTCGCGGATCTGATAAGCACCCACGCCGGGAAGATTATCGGCAAAGTCGGGATTCTGGTGGTTGTTCAGGACATCAAAATTGCCGACCCAGTTTCCTCCGTTCGTGTACAGCATGCTCGCGTTGTCGTCCAGCAGATCGATATAAACGCCGTTGCCGGTGATGTTCGATTCATCCGCCAGGTAAAAGGCGCTGGTCGGCGCGCCGTTCTTGCCGCCGGCGAATTCCAGAATCCCCAGCAGCGAACCGCTCGCTCCGCCCACGAACGCATTTCCCGACGGATCGAAGAGCACGTCGCTTGGCTGGCCGGCCGCGTACGCTCCGAATGTCGTCGGACCGGCGCCATCGTTTGCGAAGAACTCAACGGTGCCATCTGTTACGCCGGAAGCATTCGGGCTCGCGGCGTATAGGTTTCCGGTCGCGTCGAAATTCATGCCATAAATTGCCGAATTTGGGCTCAGGTTCCCGGAGCTCAGCACTTGGGCCAGCGTGCCATTCGGGTTGTAGACGAGAATCGTCCCCGCGTAAGTGCCCACGAAAATCTGTCCGGCCGCGAAAGGCTGCGGCGGCCCGCTGAATAGCGCCGTCACTTGCGGCGCGCTAAACAGGCTTGCGTAAGCCAGCGTGAACCGGCACGGCCCCGAGGTTTCGCTCAGCGGAAGCAATCCGCACAAAGTCGTCAGCCAGCCCGCAAACTTCGAGCCGCTGGCCGCTGTTGCGGTCAACACCACGTTCGTGGTGCCCGCTGCGAATCCGGAGAACGAACAGGTGCCGCTCGAGGCGCCGCCGGTGATCGTGCAATTGATTCCGGCCGGGCTGCTGGTGATCGTGCCGCTGCCGGTGCCTCCTCCCGCCACCGTCAGCGTCGGCGACGGCGACGTGGAGCCGCTCGTGAATGTAGCCACCACGGTCGTGGCTGCGGTCAGTGTGATCGTGCAAAGGCCCGTGCCGGGGCATGTGGTCGACGAACCGTTGACCATCCAGCTCGCGAACGAGTAGCCCGAAAGAGGAACGGCATCCAGCGTGACCGATTCGCTCGATGGGAAGTTGGCCGAGCAGGTCCCGCCCGTATTTTCGCAGACGATGCCCGATGGCGTGCTTTCGACGATCCCGCTTCCCGTGATGCTGACGCTTAGGGTCACGCCCGGGCTCGCCGCTACGACGCCGCTCAACGGGAAGCTGTACGACGGATTCGCCGGGTCGTTCGTTGTGAACGTGAGGTTCCCCGTGATGGTTCCGGGCGCGGTTCCGGCCGCCGGAGCGAAAGTCACCACAATCTCGCATGCGTCGCTGGCCCCCGGCGGAACGGCGAATGAATTGATCGCCCCGTTGCACGTAGTCACCGTGAAGCCCGCCGGAACACTGACGTTGTTGACCTGCAGATCGTCGAGGCCTGTGTTTCCGAAAACCACTTCGCCGGACGTGGATGAACTCCCCGCGAAGACCGGCCCGAACTGTGTGGGAAGCAGCGACTCGACAACCGCCACCGGCGCCATGTGCACCTTGCGAATACGATTGTTCCCCGCGTCGGCGATGTAAAGGTTCTCGTGCGAATCCACCGCTAGGCCGTAGTTGGAGAGCAGCGCCTGCGTCGAAGGTCCGCCGTCGCCGGAAAATCCGCCGTCGAGATTTTGCACGTCGCCGGCGACCGTGATGACGCTGCGCTCGGTGCTGCCCTCGCCGTTGTCGATCCGGCGCACGACGTTGTCATATCCCGCGCCGACGAACAGGTTGCCCGCCGCATCCACCGCCACCTGCTCCGGAAACTGCATGCTGGCGGAGAGCGCGTCGCCACCGTCGCCGCCAAAGGTGGGCAGGCCGTTGAATGCGTAGGTCGTGACGTTGTGGGAAGGGGTGTTGTCGATCATCCGGATCACGTTGTTTCCGGAATCCGCCACGTACATATTCCCCGCGGAGTCGAACGCGATCCCCGTCGGGTAAGAGAACGTCGCAGCTGTGGCCGGGCCTCCGTCGCCCGTGTAGCCGGAGGCGCCGGTACCGGCATAATTGGTAATCACGCCGGTCGTCGCGTCGATGCGCCGAATGCGGTTCAGAAGCGCGTCGGCAACGTACAGATTTCCGCCCGAATCCGTGGCAATCCCGTCAATCTGGCCGCCGAACGTTGCACTGATCGCGGCCCCGCCGTCACCGCACGTGGGCGTCGCGCTTGGATTGCACTGCGCGCCAGTGCCGGCGTAGGTCGTAATTGTCTGCGTCGTTCCATTGATCTTGCGAATCCACCGGCCCCATTCCCCAAAGTACAAGTTCCCGGAAGCATCGAGCGCCATAGCGCCGGGGTAGAACAAATTGGCCGTAGCGGCGGGACCTCCGTCGCCATTTCCGGGACCGACGTTGACTCCCTCGAAGCCGCTGCCGGCATAGTCCGTCAATACACCCGTAGAGTTGTTAAATCGCGCGATCGCGTAGTTGTCGAGCACAAACAAGTTGCCCGAAGCGTCGCTGGCGACGGTGTACGGCAGCGGAACAATCGCGCTCGTCGCCGAGCCGCCGAGCCCGCCCGTTCCGCCGCCCGCGAACGTCGAAATAGTGAGGCTCGCGCCCGCCGTCACCTTGCGAACGGTCCCGCTACCGTAGTCGGAGATGAAGGTGTCGGCTGTGCTGTCGACGAACACGCCGTACGGGCGGTTCAGCGCCGCAGATGTCGGTAAACCTCCGTCACCGCAGCCGGTGGTCGAACTCAGGCATGATCCATTCCCGCCGGCAAAGGTCGTGATGATGTGGTTCGTTGTGGTATCGACTTTGCGGACCACTCCATTATAAGTGTCGGCGATCAGCAAATTGCCCGAACCGTCAAAATACAGGCTGAAGGGTGTGTTCAAGCCGGCCTGGTTCGCCGGGCCTCCATTGCCCGAAAACGTGAAGACGTGACTCGGGCTGCCCGCGAAGGTCGTAATGATATGGCTCGGGGAGGTGTCGACCTTGCGCACCACCGAGTCGCCCGAATCCGCGATGTACAAATTCCCGCTTGAATCGAGCGCCACGCCCAATTGCGCGTAATAGGCGTTTAGTTCAGCGCTGGTCGCCGGGCCGCCGTCGCCGTTCGCCGTTCCCGGGGCGCCGGGGGTACCATTGCCGGCGTAGGTCGTAATGATGTGTGAGGTCGTGTTGTCGATCCTGCGAATCACTTCATTGCCGGCGTCGGCGACGAAGAGATTGCCATTCGCGTCAAAAGCCAGGCTCGACGGTTCATTCAGCATGGCGTTCGTCGCCGGGCCGCCGTCGCCGCTATAGCCGCCGAAAAAGCCCCCGCCGTCGTACTGATTGCTGGTGCCCGCGAAGGTGGTAATGACGCCCGTCGTCGCGTCTACCCGGCGAATGCGATCGTTGAACTGGTCCGCGATGTACAAATCGCCCGCGCCATCCAGCGCGATCGCGATCGGATAGTACAACTCAGCCGAGGTGGCCGGGCCGCCATCACCCGAGAACCCGGCGATTCCATTGCCCGCGTAAACCGACATCTGCCCCGCGGGCGTGATCTTGTAAACGACATTCAGAGGCCCTACGACCACATATACATTGTTCGAGATATCCTTTACGGTGCCAGTCACTGACGGAAGAAAAGCGGAAGTCGGCGAAGTAGGATTGGTGCCGCCACCGGCGATGGTGGTAATGGTGTTGGGAGCCTGCGCAGCTGCCCACCCGGCCGGCGACAGCAGCAGGAGAGCAAGAACTAGGACTCGGGGTACGATGTAGGAGTGTGAACTCTGCTCGTCCATTCGGTGACGCTCCAATTCGCGAAACGGCCGCTGATTCGGGCTCCAAAAGCCCGACTGGCGCGGACTGGCGTGACGTTAAGCCGCTGTGAATGCAAACTTTTGCATATACCTGGCACGCATCCGCCCGACGCTATCCGCGCCGGCGGCTATCACCGATGGCCCTGTTACCGATGGAAAAGACTTATACCCCTGGGAACTTGCCTAACGACGAAAACACACGAACCTAGCCTGGGAATAGCAATTCGAAGCCCAATTCAGGACTAGGTAACGAAAACAGCGGTTTCGACGAACGCTCAAACATGGCGGTTATGGCCTGGCCGGTCCCCGCCTGGGGCGTTCGTCGGATGGACTACCGAGCGGCCCGCGCAGCCGAAGCTCTTGATTTATCAGTCGGGAAGCCTTAAGTTCACTGCGTCGTGTATCTGGACGCCCGGCTCGCCCATGATCGAATGCCCGCATTGTCAGTCGAGCAATTCTCCGACGGCTGTTCGCTGCGCGACGTGTGGCGTTTCCTTCGACTTTGACGCGCCCACCATCGCCACGACTTCGGTTATCACGCCGCCACCGCGGCCGCCCGATTCAGCGGAAGCTTTCGCGAAGAATTGGTCTTTGCCCTCGCCCACAGGAGCCGTCGGCAGCGTATCCTTCGCGTCCGGCACCGTGCTCGGCACGCGCTACGAAATACTCCAGTTGCTTGGCCAAGGCGGCATGGGCGCCGTCTACAAAGCGAAGGATCTCGAGCTCGATCGCGTGGTCGCGCTGAAAGTCATTCGCCCGGAACTTGCGATTCACCCCGAAATCCTGCAGCGCTTCAAGCAGGAACTGATCCTGGCGCGTCAAATCACGCATCGCAACGTGATTCGCATCTTCGACCTCAGTGAAGCAAGCGGCGTCAAGTTCATTACGATGGAATTCATCGAGGGGCATGATCTCAAGTCCCTCATCACCGAAAAAGGCCGCTTGAGTCCGGAAGAGACGGTACGCATCGTCGAACAGGTCTGCCTCGCGCTCGAGACGGCGCACAGCGAGGGCGTCGTTCACCGCGACCTGAAGCCTCAAAACATCATGATCGACCGCGTGGGGCGGGTCGCCGTGATGGATTTCGGCATCGCGCGCTCGGTCGATGCGGGCGGCATGACGCAAACCGGCATGCTGGTCGGCACGCCCGATTACATGTCTCCCGAGCAGGTGATGGGAGAGCGCGTTGACGTGCGTTCGGACCTGTTCGCGATCGGAGTGATTCTGTACGAATTGCTTTCCGGCTCCCTGCCTTACAAGGCCGACTCGGCGCAAGCCGCCATGTACAGGCGCACGCGCGAGGCTGCCAAGCCCCTCAATGTGGTGGAACCGAGCGTTCCTCCGCTGCTGAGCGATGTCGTCGCGAAGTGCCTTCAAATCGACCCGAAGCTGCGGTATCAGTCGGCGGGCGAAATCCGCGGAGACCTCGAAGCCTGGCGCCACGGCGCCGAAGCGGGCAGCGCCACGGTCATCGCGCGTAGGCCGCCATTGCTTTCGCGCGACATGAAGAGATGGGCGCTGGCGGGCGCCGCCATCGTGTTGGTCATCCTTACCGGGTGGTTCGTCCGAGGGCGATTCGCTTCTTCGCCTTCCTCTGCAACGTCAACCTCGCAAGCGTCAGCGACTCCGGCCGTCTCACTGGCCATTCTGCCTTTCCGCAACCAATCGGGCGATGCGACGTTGGATTGGCTGGGCTCGAGCGTTGCCGAGACGCTCAGCACCGACGTCGGCCAATCGTCGCACCTGCGCGTGGTGTCGTCCGAGCGTGTGGGCGAAATTTTTCGCGACCTGCGCCTCTCTTCCGACGCGCCTTTTGACTCGGCCACAATCCAGCGGCTCGCCGATTTCAGCAATGCCGACAATTTGGCCTGGGGCAGCTACGCTCGTTTCGGCGACAAGATTCGGATCGACGCTACGATCGAAGAGGTCAAGAGCGGGCACATCGCGAGGCTGGCCGAGTCCGCATCGGAGAACGATATCCTGACAGCCATCGATCGCCTGGCGGCCGACATTCGATCGAATCTCTCGCTTTCCACAAGCATCGTCAAGGAACTCGAGGGGCGATCCTTCAAGCCTTCGACGAATTCCGTTCCCGCGCTCCGCGACTACAACCTCGGCCTTCAGGATGAGCAGCGCGGAGACTATCTGAAGGCCGTGCAGCATCTCCAGGCTTCGACGCAGGAGGATCCGAACTTTGCGCTCGCCTACTCGGAATTGGGCCGCACTTACGCACACCTCGGGCAGGATAACGATGCCCAGGAAACATCTCGCAAAGCAGTCGAGTTGAGCAGCCAGCTTCCGGAACAAGAAAAATACGTGATTCAGGCTGCCCACTACCAGATTCTGCGCGATTATCCGAAGGCGATCGAGGCGTATGAGAACCTCTCCCAGGCCGAGCCCGCAAACTCCGACGTTCTTTTCGATCTCGGAACCCTGTATGAAAACTCGGGCGATTACGCCAAGGCCCGCGACAGACTTTCCAAGATGCTGGCGCTTGATCCCAATAGCTCAAGCGGGCTACTCGAAAGCGGCCGCGTGGAAATACTCAGCGGCAATTCCCAGAAAGGCCTCGAATATCTTGCTCGCGCCCAGGCCTTGGCTATCGAAACGGGAAACGATGAGCAGCAGTCCGAAATCCTACAGGCCACTGGCGGCGCATACGCCGATTTGGGCAAACAAGACGACGCGATCCGCAATTATCAGGAATCGCTCAAGATCAAACAAACATTGGGGCTCAAAAAAGGAATCGCTGAGAGCCTGCAGGCCATCGCGACGTCGCAAGCCGCCCTTGGCCAGCCTGAGCAGGCCCTCAAGAACTACAACGCCGCTCTCGATCTGCGCCGGGAAATCGGCGACCGCGCTGGTACGGGCGACCTGCTGAATGATCTGGGCCAGTTCTATAGCGACCGTGGCCAGTATTCCCAGGCATTGACTCTCTTCAAGGAATCGCTGCAGGACGAGATCGATGCGGGCAATCAAAATAATCAGGGCTTGGTTCTCACGAACATCGGCAACACCTATTCCTTCCAGGGCGATTACCAAAATGCCCGTACGTATTTCGAGCAAGCCCTGCAGGTTCGCCAACAATTGAACGTTCCCGGCGACGTCGCCGACACGCTCCACAATCTCGCCGATACTCTCTGCAATCTCGCCCAATACGATCAGGCGCTCAAATACTATGAGCAAGCTCTCGATCTGCGGCGGCGCAGCGGCGACAAGCGCGGCGCGGCGATCGAATCATCTTCGCTGGGCGCGCTCTTCTCGCTGCAGGGACGTTACGGCGCCGCCCTCAGTTCGCAGCAGGACGCTCTTAAGACCATGCGCGACATTCAGGCTCAGGGGTTTTGGCTTGCCGACGTGCTCGGCTTTTACGGCGAAGCTCTCGCCCAGGTCGGCAGGACCGACGAGGCCGAGAAAAGCCTTCAAGAGGCCTTGTCCATCGCGCGTGAGCAGAAAGACGGAGACCTGATCGCGGAGTTGCTCGGCTTTGACGGAGACAATGCTTTCTACAGAGGCGACTATCAGGCGGCGGCATCTCTATATGATCAGGCTCTGCAACAGGCTTCGCATATCACGGATCCTCAAATGATCTTGACTTCAAGAATCAATGCCGCAAGGGTTGCCGTCAAACAGGGTCACTTTCAAGCGGCGGCGCGCTCTTTGCGTGCTCTCGCGCAGCAAGCCGATAAAATGGGTCTCCAGTATTCCTCCACTGAATGTTCCGTCTATCTCGGCGAGGCTCTCATCGGCATGAAGACCTATTCTCTCGCGCAAAGTGAACTCGCGAGCGCCTTGGACTCCAGTGAAAGGCTGGGACTCCAGAGCTTTCTCGCCCAGGGCCATTTCTTGCTCGGGCAGGCGCTCGTTGCGATGGGGCATGCCGGGGAAGCAACGAGTCAGTATCAGCAGGCCCGCAAAATCGCCGACGGCATTCAAAAAGACGCGCAGACGGCGGCCATTACCAAACGCAGCGACCTAAGCCCCATTTTCGCTCATCCGGCGGCTTGATCCGCGCTCAGGGCCTCCATGTTCCACGGCTCTCGCGAGTGCGGGCTGGCGAAATCTCAGGCTCGCGGGTGGATTGTGCAGGGAGAAGTTGGTGGACGTGGCCGGGATCGAACCGGGGACCCCCTGGTTGCGAAGCCGGATAATCGCCTTGAAAAGGGTCTCAATAGACAGGGCGCGGTGCGAAAGCCTTGTTCACTGCGGCCAACCCGTTACAATCCTCGATCACCTGGTCAGGCTTTTCCTTCCAGTATTTGGCGAAGAAGGCGATGCCTTGGGGATCCTCGAGAATATCGACCTGCACGCCTTTCTTGCGAAGCATCTCCTCGTTTCCCGAGAAATTCGTAACGTCGCCAACGACCAGCCTGCTGAATTGGCGCATATAAATCAGGGCCGCACAGATATCGCACGGGCTGAGCGAGGTGAACATCGTGGTCTGGCTGAAGTCCAGGCGACCGGCGTCGCGCGCCGCGGAAGTTTCGCCGTGATTATAAGGATGATTTTCCTGGACCAGGGTATTGTGTCCCTTGCCGAGGATCTGGCGCGTGTTGTTGCTGATGATCACGCCGCCGATCGGGCAGCCTCCCTCGTAATATCCCTTTTCCGCGAGCAGGAAAGCGATTCGCATGAAGTGTTTGTCCGTCAGCTTTCGAAAGAATTCGTCGTCGACGACCTTGGAAAGGCTTTTGGTCGGCAGATGAGCGATCGCGTTCAACACCTCGTCGGTAACAGGCGTGTCTTTTGTAATGAAAGCCTTCATCAGGTCTCCTTTAGGATCCAAGCGCGTCGAGCGCCAGAAATTCGGACGCCATTCTCCAAGAACGACGCCGAAAAGAAAAGAGGGCGGCGCGGCAAATTGCAAGCGGGCTTCAAGACTCTTCCTGCGCGGATTCTTCCGAGACGTCCGCCTTCGCGCGCGCGCGGAACAAAAACACTAAGACCGTCACCGCCAAATACACTAGGAAGATATAGGGCAGCTTACCGTACGCGCCTTCAGGCACCGGGTAGAGATTTGCGACGAGCGCGAACACCATGGCCGCGCACGCAATCCATGGGATCGTCTTGGTAGCCCAATTGACCACGCCGTGGCGATCGCGCAAATAGCCCGGAAGCGCAAAGCAGACCAACCCATAGCTGACGACGAATCCGTACGTTGCGAGCGTGCCCAGCCAGCCGTAGACATCGAGTCCGCTTGTGCCTCTTGCGGCGAGAAATGCCACCGGGAGGAACGCGGCAAGACCTGTGACGACGATCGCGCCGGTTGGCGTCTCGTTGCGTGCGTGAGTGGAGCGCAGCGAGCCATGCGCGAGTCCGTTGTGCGACATCAGGAGCAGCACACGGGCGGCGGCCGTGAGGCACGCCAATATCCCCGCGAACAAAGCCACCAGAGCGCCGATATCGATCAACAGGCCGAGCACCGGGACCCCGCCTACGCGCGCGAGCACGTGCAGCGGAAGATCCGCCGTTCCGAGATCCTGCCCGCTCATGCGCAGTCCGAGAACTTCCACGTAAGCGCAAATCGTGAAAAAGACGCCCGTCAGGACGGCCGTGAGAATGACCGCGCGCGGAATCGATTTCAAAGGGTTGCGCGCTTCGGAGCCGAGGGCGGTGGCGCTCTCGAAGCCGACGAAGCTATACAGCGAAAGAACGAGTCCTTGGCGAAACCCTCCGGGCCTGACGCCGCGAAGATCGAATTGGTCCAGATCGCCGTGCAGGCCGTGGCGGAAGAGCACAAGGGCCATCACGACGGCTACGACCGACACGGAAATCGCTTCGATGGCGAGCATCAGGCGCGCGGAGATTTTTACGTCGCGCCAGGCGATCCACACCGGAGGCACGGCGACAATTGTGGCCAGGAGCAAGGTGGGAAGAGTGTGGCCGGTCGCGTTGCGCAGCATCACGTTGGTGTAGTGGTAGAAACCACCAATGTTGCTCGCACTACCGGCAATATACGCGAGTAATAAACTCCATGCGACCGTAGCCCCCAGCCAGGGCGGAAGAATCATCGCAGCGTAGGAATAGAGCGA
>DATJRU010000088.1:0-8783 GCA_035504455.1 Vulcanimicrobiaceae bacterium | reverse complement strand
GGGTCGCGCGCGCGCACCAGTAGATTCAGCGATTCGCCGGATTCGGCGAGCAGGTTCGACGCGATGTGGGCACCGATGTATCCGGTGCTCCCGGTCAGGAGGATAGCCACGGTGTTTGCAGTTTCAGGGCGTCGTTGCCGGCGTTCCGTCGCCGTCTGCCGCGAGAGGCACGTTGCGCTTCGGCGGCCGCGCTTCCGGAGGACGTCCTTCGATCAGAGGATAGCACCACTTGCGCAGCGCCGGAATGTGGACATTGATCCAGTAGTCCCACCAATCAAGCGATCGCGCGTCGTATCCGAAAGTATCGCGCTCGTCTTCGGGCAGCGCCGCGCTCAGCCTTTCGACGTTTGCCGCCTCGAAGACGTGGTCGTTGTGCAGGATGAACGGTTCGAACAGCGAGACGAGCTTGATCACTCTTTCGAGGTCGCGTTCTTGCCGCGCCAGCGGCGGCTTGACGAAGCGCAGCGGTTCGATGCTCTTATTGATCGCCTGCACGATCATTTTCTGGGCGGGCGCCGAAAGCCGGTCATAGCGCGCCTTCGACACGGGAATCGCGTCGAATTTCAGCCGCATGCGATGGTTGAGGCCGTTCTGCGCGCGATAAAACTTGCGGTGCCCGAGCCCGGTCAGCTCGATCGAGCGTCGCATGTCGCACGGATTCGCCACCGAAGTCGCCAGGTGATACAGCCGCTCGTGCCGCCGCGCCGCCAGCGCCGCCGTGATCAGCGTCATCCCGCGCGCCACCAGGTCGACCGGAATCAGGTCGAGGCATTTGCTCGCGTTCGTCGGCAGTTGACGGAAAAACGTTCCCAGCAAGTACGAAAGCGACGCCGACGTGTTGATCCCTTCATTCCAGCCGAGGAACGGCTTTTCGATCGACGACTCCACGATCGACGGCCGCACCACTGCAATCGCTGCGCCCGCATTCTCGTCGAGAAAATTCCGGATCAGCGATTCCGAGAGGCTCTTCGTCAGCGTGTAGGTGTTCGGCCAGCCGAATTCGCTCGCCCGTTTTGTTCCGGCGTCCATCATCGCCGCGCGTATCCAGCGGACGCGGTTCTTGCGAATCTGGTTCTCGAGCGCCGCGCCTTCCAGATGCTTCGCAGCGTGCTTCTTTTCGAGCGCCTGCTGCCGCAGCTCGTTCGTTACGTCTTCCGATTCCGCGCGCCGTTCGACCTCCTGCGTCAGCTCCTTGAGCGCCGCCCATTCCTTTGTTGCGTCGAAATTCGGGACGTCCCTCGGCGTATAGTTCTTCGGCAGGTATTCGATGATCCGGCCGTCGCGCTGGCCCACCGCGTAGCACGTGGATAGGTGCATCAGCGCAGCGTGGTCGCAGCCGCGCAGAAAATCGAGCAGGTACTCCGTCGACTGCACGTTCGACGCGAGCGCGTCCCGCAGATCGGGGTTGAAGTCCGTCAGCCCGCCGCTGTTGACGATCACGTCGACGGCCTTCGCCAGCCGCTCTCGAGCCTCCGGCTCGAGGCCCAGCCCCGGCTTGCTCGCGTCGCCGCTCAGCACCTCGACCTTCTCGCGCAAAAAAGCCGCGAACTTCTCGCCGTGCCGCTCGGCTAGCCGGTCGTACACCGGCGATTCCTCCACCATGCGCTCGAAACGCTGCAGCGCGCTCGCGGAACGGTTCCCGCGCACGATCAGGTGAATTCGCCCGATTTCCGGCAGATCGGTCAGCAGGCTCGCGAGCCATACCTTGCCGATGAAACCGGTGCCGCCGATCAGCAAAATGCTCTTGCCGCGCAGGATTTCGCGAACCGAAAACGCCGCACCCTTGTATTTCGTGTCGAAGCGGACGACGGGCAGGTTCGCTTTGGGCAGGATTCGCTCGGCCGGCCGTATCGCTTCGTCGAGCACGCCCGGGTTTTTCGTAAACCCGAGATCGCTCAGCAGTTGATCGCGCGAGACGCTTCCATCCGGCCCGTTCTCCTGAATCTTCGCCAGCGGTCCGCGAGGACGGATCACCGGGTCGAGCAGCCGCCCCGTCGCGAGACCGTCGCGAAAGTCGAGCCGGTTGCACAAAACTCGCCGCACGCCGAAATGCTTCGCCAGAGGCCGCATGATGTGATCCAGCCCCTGGCTCACGAAAACCACTTCAGCGCCGGACGCCAGTAGTGCCTGCAATTTCTCCGTGCCTGCGGATTTCAACCGTGGTTTCAGGAAGTAGTGGAAGAATTCTTCGCCGAGCAGATCGAGCCGGTCGCGGCTCTCTCCGCGCAGCACGGTGTGCAGCACCCGCGTCGCGAAGAAGCGGTCGGTGAGATAGAAGAACGGTCTTGCGAGCGCCAGCGCGGCCATCGTTCCGCGCCGCGTCCAGCGTTCCGCGAAGCTTTGCGCGTTCCAAGTGAAGAATCCCACCGGCCGGACGGCCGTCAGGTCCAGCAGGCTCCCCTCGACGCGCCAGAAGACGGGTTCGCCCGTAGGCGCGGAAATCCCCGCGCCGTTTGAGTTTGCGTTTAGATGTGCATGGGCCGAGTCAGATAGGGACATATTTCGAGTAGACAACTGGCATCGCCGATACTCGAATTTACACGTTCCCCGCCTGCTAAATCAAGACAAGCGAAGCGCGCCGTTTCCTGCTAGTGGCGCGCTCCCGTCGTTGCGCCTGCGTGCGAATGAGCGGCGCCCGCAGGTGCAATGTGGAACACCCGCTCGGCGTTCTCGTGATACAGCTTGTGCCTCTCGGCATCCGAAACCGGCGCCGAGTCCATGAACGCCACGGCAGGCGCGCTCGGCTGGTACGGGTAGTCGATCGCCCACAGGACGTTTTCCACTCCCAGCGCCTTGATCGAAAAATCGAGCGCCAGATGCGATTCCTGCCCGCTTGTGGTGATCACGAAATTGCGTTTCAGATACTCGCTCGGCTTCAGCTTGATCTTCGGCGCCGAGAAACGGTTCTGCGCGTTCTTGTTCATGTAGTCGAGCCGCCACGACCAGAAGTGGACCGCTTCGCCCATGTGACCGATGCAGATCTTCAGCTTGGGGAAGCGGTCGAAGACGCCGGCCACGATCATCTTCACCGCGTGCGTCGAGACCTCGATGCCGTAGCCCCACTGCGCGCTGTCGAGGCCGTACTGCCGGAACGGCGCGGCGAGCCCATCCGAAGGCGCCCGCGGGTGAATGTAAATGCACGCGTCGAGGGCTTCGGCGGCTTCGAGGATCGGCCAGTATTTCTGGTCGTCGAAGTATTCGCTGTTGGTGTGCGAGTTGACGACGAAGCCGTTGAGCTTGAGCGTCTTGATTGCGCGCTCCATCTCTTTCGCGGCGCGCTTGGGCGCCTGCGGCGCAAAGCTCGCGAGACCCGCGAAGCGCGTCGGGTGCCTCTTGATCACGTCCGCCATGCGGTCGTTCGCCAGCGCGGCGAGTTCGGTCGCGGTGTCCGCGTCGAACATCTGGACGCCTGGCGCCGTGAGCGACAGCAAATGAACGTCGACGCCGTTCGCATCCATGTCCTTCATGCGCTCGCCTTCGAGATCGATCAGGCGAGGCAACAGCGCGGCGACTTCCTCTTTCGTTTTCGCGTCGTAGATTCTCTGCACCAGAATCATGTCGAGGCTGTTGCTCGGGCTGCGCGCCACGTCGCGCAGCGCCTCCGCCACCTCGGGAATCGAAAACGCTTCTTCCGTCGCAATGCGCCGGATCTTCAGATCAGGAGCCATCGCTCACTCCTTTCACGTGTGGAATGGGGCCCGGATATCCACGCTACTGCGTCTTCTTCGGTTGAATCGAAAGCAGCTCGACTTCGAAAACCAGCGTCTTGTTCGGCCCGATTACGCCGCCCGCTCCGCGCGAGCCGTAGGCGAGGTCGGGAGGAATGAAGAGCTGCCACTTCGATCCGACGGGCATCAGCTGCAGCGCTTCCGTCCAGCCTTTGATCACGCCCTTCACCGGGAAAGTGGCCGGCTGGTTGCGCTTGTACGAGCTGTCGAACTCGGTGCCGTCGATGAACGTGCCGCGATAATTGCAAACCACCGTGTCGTCGGCGGTCGGTTTCGGCCCCGTGCCTGGCGTGAGGATCTTGTACTGCAAACCGCTCGACAGCGTGACGACGCCGTCTTTCGTTTTGTTCTCAGCCAAGAAATCCTGGCCTTCTTTCATATTCGCCTCTCCCGCTTTCTGCGCTTCGGCTTCTTCTTTTGTCTTTACCGCCGTCTGGAGTTGCGTGAGCGCCGTCTGCGCTTCCTCATCCGTCAGGAGCGGTTTCGCGCCCGCGAGTGTATCGCGCAGGCCGCGCGCCAGCACCACCGGGTCGACGTCCACCTGCTGCCGCGAGAGCCCGCGGCCGATGTTCATGCCGAGCGCGTAACTTTGTTTTTGTTTGTCGGTGGTGAGCGGCGGGCCGGGAACATTTCTCGGAGTTGTCGCTGCCGTCGAGGATTTCGTCGCGCTCGTGCCGGTGGATTTCTTGGCGGCGGCGCCGGTTGTTGTTTGTGTTTTCGTCGGAGTCGATGGAGTTGTCGCGGTGCTTTGCTGCGCGTAAGAAGCGCCGGCTGTGCCGAGCGCGAGGGCGCATGCCGCCAGTACGATTGCCGTGAATGTTGTCCGTTTTCGCATCGGGGTATCCTCACACAACTGGGTCGATTCCGCAAATTACGTCTTTATAAAAGACGCGGCGACACTCCGGCGCGGTTGTTTTGGCGGGCGAAATTCGTCCCCGATAGCGTACTCCTGGAGTAAGCCACCGGGGCCTTATGTGGCGCGAAAAAGCGGGCTTTGCCACCTTAAATGCCCTTGAAGTGCGGGCGCGGGGCGCCGCTCGACCGGGCGGGCCATCCGCGATACTCTTTCGCGCATGGACATCGAATGGGTTCGCCGATTTTGCCTCTCGCTCCCGCACACGACCGAAAAAGTGCAGTGGGAGGACAATCTGGTCTTCAAAGTCGGCGACAAGATGTTCGCGGTGGTTGCGCTCGAACCGCGGCCAAGCCGCGAGCATTGGATTTCGTTCAAATGTTCGTCGGAAGAATTCGCGATGCTGGTCGAGCGGCACGGAGTGATTCCCGCGCCGTACCTCGCGAGGGCGCAGTGGGTGGCGCTCGAAACGGAAGACGCGCTCTCGCGCGACGAAATTCGCCGCCTGCTCGCCGACGCGCATGCGCTTATTTTCGCGAAGCTGCCGAAAAGCACGCAGGCGAAATTGTCAGCGGGGCGAGCAAGCCGCGGCCGCGCCAAGCCCGCGAAGCGCCGCAAGAAGTGAATCGTAAACTTGCCGCCGCGGTTAGCGCATGGCGCCGGAGAGTTCGCGGTCAGGGGTCTCGGCATCGGCGGGATGAGAAGGATCGTCGTGCTCGCGGTGGTTGTTTTCGGAGGCTTCGTACTTGAATTGACCGACCAGCTGCTGCAAATGGACCGACATTTCCTTCAGGCCGTCCGTCGCGCGTTGCACGTCCTGCGCGCCCCGCGACGTGCTTTCCGCCGCTTGCGCGACGCCCGAGATGTTGGTGGCGATTTCGCTCGATCCCCGCGCGCCGTCGGTGATGTTGCGGGAAATCTGTTGGGTGGTGGTGTTCTGCTCGTCGATGGAATGCGAGACGGTGCGCGATATCTCGTTGATCTGCACGATGATTTCGCCGATCTTGGTGATAGCCTCGACGGACTCGGTCGTGCTGGCCTGGATCGCTTCGATCTTGTGGCTGATGTCCTCGGTCGCTTTCGCCGTCTGCTTGGCGAGTTCCTTCACTTCGTTGGCGACAACTGCAAATCCTTTGCCGGCCTCGCCCGCGCGAGCGGCCTCGATAGTGGCGTTCAGCGCGAGAAGGTTGGTCTGCTGAGCGATCGAGGTGATGACCTTGATCACGGCGCCGATTTCCTGGCTGGCGTCGCCGAGCTTGCTTACGGTCTGATTGGTTGACGTGGCGATCTGCATGGCATCGTTGGAGACGGTGGCGGCCTGGCCGACGCTCTTGGCGATTTCCTGGATGCTCGAATTCATCTGCTCGGTGCTGGTGGCGACGGTTTGCAGGGTGTCGGTTACCTTCGAGGTGTTCTGCGAGACGATGGTCGCCTGGCTGGTGGTCTGCTCGGAGTTCGCGCTCATCAACTGGCTCACCTCGCGCAACCCGTCGACCGCCGTCATGACTCTCGAGGCGCTCGATGCGACGCGGGCGACGGTGCCGCGGAATTTGTCCATGGAGTCGTTGAACGAGCGGGCGATTTCGGCAAGTTCGTCGTGGTGCTTGTCCGCGACCTGCTGGGTGAGGTCGCCCTGGGCCATGATCTTGAGCTTGCGAATGATTTCGGCGAGCCGCCGGTTGATCTGGTGCGCGATCGAGAATGCAATGGCAAGGAGCAGCACGGAGGAAGCGATGCAGAAAATGATGATGGTGAGGCGCGCCTTCGCGACAACCGCGCGCGCGTGTGCCGCCGTATTTTTTGAGTCGGTTTGGAGCTGATCGTTGGTGGTATCGATCATGTCGCGCAGGTTGCGATAGCCCTGCAAGAGGGGCTGGAGAAACTGGGCAGCCTCGGAAGGCTTGGTGCGAAGATCGGAGATCTTGGAGGCGTTGGAGGTGTACTGAGCGGCGAGCGCGGACTCCTTATCGAGCGTGGCGCGCACGGCCGGGTCTTCCGCGGCTGCGGCGGCGGCATTGAGGCTGTCGTTGAAAAGCTTGAGATGGTTCGTCAGCTCGGAAGCCGCGGTATCCTGCGAATCGCCCGATGAAGTGAGCATCTTCGAAATGTCGGTGCGGCTCCAGTCGATGAACATGCTGGCCTGGATATGATTGCGGATGACCGAGCTGGTGCTGCTGACGGCGTCGAGGCCCGAGGCAACTTCGGTGATTCCGGAGACGCCCGTGATGCCGACGGCAATCGCGGAGATCAGGCCCAAAAGCCCCAAACCGTAGAGTTTCTTGCTGATGGTGAAGTGCATAGTCAGAACGACCCGTTTCGGTCCCGGTCTTTCCCGCCGGCTTATTGCAGCTTGCAGACGACCTTCACGGAGCCGTCTACGTCGGAGGCTTTCACGTATCCGATCGCGCCGGGATTGCCGGCGACGTCCTGCTTGACCTGGGACGCGGAGTTGTCGTCTTTCGGCGGCGCGTCGACTTTGCCGGTGAAGGACGCCTGCATGAAATACTTGCTGTAATCGGACTCGGACATCTTGTAGATGTCGTGAAGGACGGCATCGCGTTCCGGTGAGCCCTGGGCCAGCATGATCACGGTGATGCGCTTGCCGTTGGACCAGGAGCCTTTGTCGCCGTCGAAGATCTTCTTGACGTCGGCGAGCGTGAGGCTATCGACCGAGTTCGATTTGTTGACGACGACATCGATTTCATCGGCGGCGAGGGCAACCCGCGCTGCCGGAATCGCGCCGCACACGATGAACAGGGCACCTGCCGCCAGATACCGAGCTGCTTGCCTCGACATTGAATCCTCCACTGTGGACAGCGACGTTTGCCACCGAGTCACAACCTCAGAAGGCAAAAGCGACTTGGGCGTTCAAGCCATTTCCGGCCAGCTGGCTGCTTTGGAAAAGGTGGTTGTACTGGAGCTTGAACGCCGCATATTCCTCGAAGTCGATCCGGATTCCAACGGAAGGGCCGTAATACTCGCCCTTGAGCAGGTTCACAGGGTCGTGGTTCGCGTCGTTGACGTATTGATAGCGGAAATAGGGTTTGTAGATGCCGAACTTTCGCGCGAACTGGACGTAGGCCATCGGGCTTCGGAACGTGTCAGTTGTGCCGATGAGGTGGTTGGTGAGGATGACGGCCTCGTTGAGAAACTCCCATTGGGAGGTGAGGTAGACGATGTAGACACTTTCAATGTTTTGGGCGACCTTGGGAACGTCGGTCGGATCGAGATGGTCGTGATACCAGGAGCCGCCGATCTGCAGTCCGGGTAGAAATTCGGGTTTGATGTACCCGGCGACGTTCGTGGCTTTGTAGTTGCGATCGGAATAGAAGTTCTGCACGGATTCGGGGGTGCTGGAGTCCGAGGCGAGGCCATTACCCACTTCGAAGATCCAGTGCAGGCCGATCTTGTCGGTTCTAGGAACGGCACCCGCGAAGTCGAGACCCACCATATGCACGGGCAGGATGCCACCACTGTCCTCGAAGAGATACATGATGGGGCGACCCTCGGCGGTGGAGAACCAGAGGCCGTGATGGTAGGCGGTGTTGTAATACCCGATCGAGGTGTGGAAACGGCCGGCGCTGACGGAGAAGTAGTCGTTCTTCTTATAAGTCAGCGAGTAGCGCTCGATATCGGGGCTGAACGCGTTGGTAACGTCAGGGCCCAAGACAACCTCGGTGAGGAAACTCAAGTCGTCGGAAAGCTTTGAGGTCATGAACAAGTCAAACTCGCCTGCTTGGAAGGTGGTGTGTGGCGGCGTGAGCGGGTTTCCACAGGTGCTGCAGCCGCCGTCGAAGATCGGATAGACCAACGGATTGGCGATCGAGCCCAGACCGAAGTTGAAATCGAAGAATCCGCGGATTTTCAGGACGGGGCCGCCGGGAAGAGTCATGTCGTGCGACATGCCGCCAGCCATATCCGGATCGGGCGGCGAGGATGCCGGCGCGGCGGAGGCGGGCGGAGGAACGACGATCGCCGAGGTGGCAGGCGTGCCCACGGCGGGAAGAATCACAGGAGCGGGCGCCGCGGGAAGGGCCGAAGCCGAAACCGGATCGGGAGCCGAGCGCGCGGCCTCGAGTTCAGCCACGCGGGCTTCGAGATTGGCGATTTTTTCGAGCAGGAGCTGCGTTTCGGGGACGGGCTCCGGCTTCGGCGGCAGCTCTTTCGACGGCTCGACGGCCTTGGGCTGGCTGGCATCCTTT
>DATJRU010000087.1:0-17468 GCA_035504455.1 Vulcanimicrobiaceae bacterium | reverse complement strand
AATCCCCGAAAACGGCGGCTACCGGATTCTGAAGTTGATTGCCAAGGAAGCCG
Source organism: Vulcanimicrobiaceae bacterium (assembly GCA_035504455.1). Lineage (GTDB taxonomy): Bacteria > Acidobacteriota > Terriglobia > Acidiferrales > UBA7541 > Palsa-295. The sequence goes on along the minus strand of DATJRU010000087.1, from coordinate 17,415 downwards.
CCGGCGATCGCCAGCTTTCCGATCCGCAGGTGCAGCAAGCCATCCGCGACGCTCTCCGCACCCGCAAAGAGCAGCTTCTGCGCTCCGCCTACTTGATCGAGGCGCGCGACGAAGCGCACGTCACGAACTATCTCGCGCGCCAAATCCTCGAGTCGGCCGGAAAACTGCCGGCCGGCGACTAGCCAAAGCCCTAACTCACGATCGCCAGCACTTCGCCCGCGCCGACCGTCTGCCCTTCCGATACCAGCAGCCGTTCCACTTTCCCGGACTTCGGCGACCGCACTTCGTTCTGCATCTTCATCGCCTCGACCACACAAACGCCCTTGCCCGCCTCCACCTCGTCGCCCGCCTTCACCAGCACGCGAATCACTTTCCCCGGCATCGGCGCCACCACGCTTTGCTGCCCTTCAGCCTCCGCGGCCGAACCGCGGTTGCGGCGCCATACGCGCGGGTCGCGAATCCGCGCCTGATATTCGCGCCCGGCGATCGTAATTCGCAGCCCGCCCGGATCCCGCTCCACGCGCGCCTCAAACGAGTTTCCGCCGATCAAAATCGAATAAATTCCCGGCGATACTTCCACAGCGTCCGCGTCGATAGCCCGTCCGTTGACCACCCACGCCACGCGCCCATTTGTGTGCGCCGCTTGCGAGCGGATCTCGACCGTGTGGGCCTTCCCGCCAATCTCGATAGTGAGCGTCATTGTCGATCCGGCACGCGATCCAATTGCTTGCGGCGCCCTTCGAGCTTCCATCGCGACCGCGCGGAATGCGGGCGCAGAGCACCGCCCGTCGCACGTCCGTCCTCTGCGAGATGCCAAAGGGCGGCCGCCAGGAAAGCAGCCTCTTCCGCGCCGTCCGCCGTTGCCGCCGTCGCGTGCTTGACCGGTTGGTGGAGAAAATCGTCGAGCCAGCGCGTATAAATGCCCGCGTTGCGGAAATCGGGGGCGGCGAGAATGCGGCGGAAAAGCCCGACGTTCGTTTTGATCCCTGTCGCGTAGTGCTCGCCCAGCGCGCGCTCCAGCCGCACAATCGCTTCCGCGCGGTCGCTTCCCCACGCGATCAGCTTGCTCAGCAACGGATCGTATTCGTTCGGCACCGTCCAGCCGGCATACACGCCGTCGTCGATTCGGATGCCCGGCCCGGTCGGGATGCGTCGCTGGAGAATTTTCCCCGGCGAAGGGAAGAAATTGTTATCGGGGTCCTCGGCGTAAATCCGGCACTCGATCGCGTGTCCCCGCAGCTCGATATCTTCTTGCGTCAACGCCAGCGGCTCGCCGGCTGCCACCCGAATCTGCAGTTTCACCAGGTCGAGTCCGGTTACCATCTCGGTCACCGGATGCTCCACCTGCAGGCGGGTGTTCATCTCGAGGAAATAAAACTTCCGCTCCGCGTCGACCAGAAACTCCACGGTCCCCGCATTCGCATACTTCCCCGCCCGCGCGACCTTCACGGCCGCTTCGCCCATCGCGCGCCGCAGCTCTGGCGTCATCACCGGAGACGGCGCCTCTTCGATCACCTTCTGATAGCGCCTCTGCACGGAGCATTCCCGCTCACCCAGGTAAACGACGCGCCCGTGATGATCGCCGAGAATCTGAATCTCGATGTGCCGCGGCCGTAGAAGATACTTCTCGATGTAAAGCCGGCCGTCGCCAAACGCGTTTTGCGCTTCCGACGTCGCATCGCGCCAGGCGGCCGCCGTCTCGCGCTCGTTCTCGACGAGCCGCATCCCCTTCCCGCCGCCGCCCGCCACCGCTTTCAGCACGACCGGGAAGCCGATCTTCTTCGCAGCCGCAAGGGCCGCCGCGGCATCCTCCAGCGGGTCAAGCGTGCCGGCAACCGTGGGCACGCCGACCTCGCGCGCCACGTGCCGCGCCGCTGTCTTCGATCCCAGCTTCTCCATCGCCTCAGGCGATGGCCCAATGAACGTGATTCCCGCTTCTCCGCAGGCGCGCGCAAAAGCCGCATTCTCGGCAAGAAATCCGTAGCCCGGATGAATCGCATCGGCCCCGGCCGCCCGTGCCGTCGCCACGATTTTCTCGATCGAAAGATAGCTTTCGCGCGAAGGCGCCGGCCCGATCGCGTAAGTCTCGTCCGCCAGCCGAACGTGCAGCGCCGCGCGGTCCGCCTCGCTGTAAACAGTCGCCGCTCGCACGCCCATTTCGCGGCACCCTCGCAGGATGCGCACCGCGATTTCGCCCCGGTTGGCGATCAATATTTTTCGAAACATTCTCGCTCCAGGCAACGCCACCCGTGCAAAAGCCGAATTTTAGCATGCGATTCCCGCCGCTCGCGCTTGGCAGCTTCCGCCGAAAGCGGCTATCATGGCCGGGCCGAGTGTCGGCCTTTTGTGACGCGGAAAGCGAGGGATTTTTGGCGGAGTCGGAACAGGATCGCTGGAAGGAAGCCGCAGCCCAGGAGGCGGTGAAACTCGTCGCCGACGGAATGGTCGTAGGCCTCGGCACCGGCTCCACGGCCACGTTTTTCATCAACGCATTGGCCAAACGCGTCGCCCACGAGCATTTGCGCATCGCCGGCATCCCGACGTCTTCGCGAACCGGCGCCCTCGCGCGCTCCCTGAAAATCCCGCTGACGACCTTCGCCGCGCACTCCCAGATCGATCTCACCGTCGACGGCGCGGACGAAGTCGAACGCGGCACCCTCTACCTCATCAAGGGTCATGGCGGCGCGCTGCTGCGCGAAAAGATCGTTGCTGCGGCGAGCAAGCGCATGGTGGTCGTCGCCGACGAAACCAAGCTCGTCGACCGGCTAGGCTCGCTCGTTTCCGTTCCCGTCGAAACCGTGAAATTCGGCTGGCAGGCCACGCAACGAAAGCTCGAAGCGCTCGACGGAAAACCGTCCCTCCGCCTCGCCGCCAATAAAAAAATCTTCGTCACCGACGGCGGAAACTACATCACGGACTGCGCCTTCGGCCCGATGGAAAAGCCCAAGGACGTCGCGCATCATCTCGATCATGTGATCGGCGCGGTTGAGCACGGGCTTTTTCTTGGAATTGCGAAGGAAGTCTACGTCGGAGGCCGTGACGGCGTGAAACTCTTGAAGAGCGCCTGAGTCGGCAAGCTCGAAATCTGCGAAGCGCGAAGAGCGCGACGGCCCGCGGATGGCGAGCCGTCGTGCTCCTCTCCCCCCGGTGGTTAATCTCTGTGGCTAATTCCTTGTCGCGGCGCAAGCCTGCGGATACACCGCATCGAGCGCGCCCCACAATGCCTTCAGCACGCGTTCGGCCGCGCAGATCACGCCGAAACTATCCGCATCTTTCTGGCTCGATAGCCATCCGCGCCACGCCGCACGGTGGCGCACGTCCGTTTCCTCGTGCGCCGCGAAATACGCCAGTGCGCGCGGGTCGTGCACGTCGTAGAACCGCTGCAAGCTCGATACCTTCCGCGCCGCAAGCTCCGGCACCTGCGCTTCGTAAACGTAAAACGCCGCCACCGCCTGCGCCAGCGTTCCCTCGCTGGCAACTTCATCGAACGTGTCGAGCTGCGCCGCAACACCCGGAAGCGGGCGCGCCCGTTCCAGATCGGCATCCGCCACGCCCAGCGATTCCGCGAATTGTCGCCACAGCCGCTCGTGGGAGCCCGAAGCGTCGAGCTCTTCGGACAAATTCTCGTTCACCAGCTCCGCCAGGCTGCCGTTCGCACGCGTCGCCAGCTGCCTTAGATTCTCCGGAAAAGAGCGCACGTGGTAGTAATACTGTTCCGCGTAGATTTGCAGAGATTCCCTGGAAAGAGTGCCTTCGACCCACGCCTTATAAAAAGGATGCTTGAGGAGGTGGTGCTCCGCGACGAGTGCGTCGAGCGACTCGACCATCGTCGGTGCCTTAGCGCGATTCTTCCCCATTCCTACTTCCCCTGAGAGACGGCCCCTGAACAAACCCGCGAGATATTACTCGAAATCATTTTGAAAAGCCAGCGCGCTATCTTGCGCCGTGCAGCGAAAGCGTTATAGCGGGATGTTTCCGTGCTTCTTCCTGGGGTTGGTGTCGCGTTTGTTTTCGAGCGACCGCAGCGCGCTGATGATTTTCCCCCGCGTCTCCGCCGGCTCGATGATCGCGTCGATGTAGCCTCGCTCGGCCGCAACGTACGGATTCGCAAAGCGTTCGCGGAAATCCTCGATCTTCTCCTGGCGCAACCGTTCGCGCTCGCCTTCCGCCGCCCGGTCGATTTCGCGCTTGTAGACGATATTCACCGCCCCTTCCGGCCCCATCACCGCGATCTCCGCCGTCGGCCATGCGTAATTAATGTCCGTGCGAATGTGCTTCGACGCCATCACGCAATAGGCGCCGCCGTACGCCTTGCGCGTAATCACCGTCACCTTCGGCACCGTGGCCTCGGCAAACGCGAACAGCAGCTTCGCGCCGTGCTTGATGATCCCCCCGAACTCCTGCTGCGTCCCCGGCAGGAACCCGGGAACATCCTCGAATGTCACCAGCGGAATATTGAAGGCGTCGCAGAATCGCACGAACCGCGCCCCTTTCACCGACGCGTCGATATCCAGCACCCCAGCCAGGAATGCCGGCTGATTCGCCACGATGCCTACCGGCCGCCCGTCGAATCGCGCCAGCCCCACGACGATATTTTTGGCGAAGTGCTCTTGCACCTCGAAGAACTCGCCGTCGTCGGCCACCGCGTGGATCACGTCCTTCATGTCGTACGGCTGCTGCGGGTTTTCCGGCACGAGCGTATTGAGCGCGGCGTGCCCGCGGTCCCACCGATCGCTCGTCTCGCGCCGCGGTGGATCGTCCACGTTATTCGACGGCAGGTAGCTCATCAGCTCGCGGATCATCGCCAGGCACTCCGCGTCGTCGCGCGCGACGAAATGCGCCACGCCGCTCTTCGCGTTGTGCGTCATCGCGCCGCCCAACTCCTGCTTCGTCACGTCCTCGTGCGTCACCGTCTTGATCACGTCCGGCCCGGTGATGAACATGTACGACGTATCCCGCGTCATGAAAATAAAATCCGTGATCGCCGGCGAGTACACCGCGCCACCCGCGCACGGTCCCAGGATCGCGCTGATCTGCGGAATCACGCCGCTCGCCAGCGTGTTGCGGAGGAAAATATCCGCGTAGCCCGCGAGCGACATCACGCCTTCCTGAATCCGCGCCCCGCCCGAATCGTTCAACCCGATCACCGGCGCGCCCTGCCGCATCGCCAGGTCCATGATCTTCGTGATTTTCGAGGCATTCGCCTCCGAAAGCGATCCGCCAAACACGGTAAAGTCCTGCGCGAAAACGTAGACGAGCCGCCCGTCGATCCGCCCGTAGCCCGTCACGAACCCGTCGCCCGCCGGCCGCAGCTCCTCCATTCCAAAGTCCTGGCAGTGGTGCCGCACGAACTTGTCCAGCTCTTCAAACGTTCCCTCGTCCAGCAGTAGATCGATTCGTTCGCGCGCGCCTAGCTTGCCGGCCTTATGCTCCCGCTCGCGGCGCTCCGCGCCCCCGCCCTCCTCTGCTTCCGCGCTTCGCTTGCGAAGCTCTTCGAGCGGGTCGTGCCGCTTCAAATTTTCAGCCGGCTTTGCCATCAGCGTTTCGGTTTGCGTGCCTCATCGCCTGAACGTATCGTGCGTTCGAGTGGCGCGTCCATGCGAAGCGCACAGACGCGAGTTCACCCTAGCAATCTGCAGAGGCGCTTTCAAGCAGTTGTTTGTCGCGGGTTAGCTCGGCGCGGGAACACCCAAATCGCGGCAATTTTCTTCGCAAGGAATTCGTGGATTTCCCGATGGCGCGGCACAGTGGACGTCGCCCCAGTCGCGGGATTCCAGAAGACAGAGTGCCGCCCGCCCTCTCTTAGGAGTTGGCACCCATGCTCCCCGAGGTGTCGCACGAGGTCGCGGCGCTTCATTTCTCGGCTTGCTTATATCCGTACAGTGATCGGTTCGCGCTTTGCGTGGGACGTGCGCTCTTTGGCCAACAGCGCACGGTTCGATTCGAGGATCAGTGCGATTGCTTCTTTGAGATTCCGCCGAACCTCCGAGAGAGTTCGGCCTTGCGTGTTCACGCCGGGGATTTCCTCGACAGTCCCGACGTACCAGCGACCCTTCTTTTCGATGATTGCTGTGAATTCGCGTTGCATGCGTCGCCTTTTGCCCAGTCTATCACCGGAAACTAACACAACCAGCTGGGGCCAGTCCGCGGCGAGGCTCGGTGTTGAACTTTGGCTCCGGAGTCCGCTCTAGTGCAGCCCGGACCAGTCGTCGGCCAGCAGGATCGAATTCGAGGGATTCGCCGGGTCGTACTTCACGCTCGCGATCTGCCCCGTCGCGACGCGCGTCAGATGCAGCCGTTCCTCGAGCCCCGTAATGTCTTGCGCGGTCTCGTACGTGACGCCCGAAATCGAGTACGTGTAATAGAGAAGTCTCTGCGAGCCATTCGAAGAGGGCGCATGCGCGTGCTGCTTGGCGAAAAGTCCCGGCCCTTTGCCGTTCCCGTTCGAAGCCGCCGGCGCGCCCTTGTGGTCCACGATCTCGAGCACTTGCCCCTCGACGATCCGTCCCACGCGGTTCAGGTAAGAACGCCGCTGCCGCTCGATTTCGTGCTCGTCTTCCGGCTTCTTCTTCAGCCAAAAGAACATGCCCACGGCCGCCAGGACGACGAGTCCCGCCAATGGAAGAAAATCGCGCCAATCGGAGAGCAAACTTTTCAAGGCAGAACTATGTTAGCGCAGAGCCGTGGGCGCACAAGCAGGTAGATTGGCGATGAAGCCAGTCAATCAATGGTGGTGGCGCGATTCTTAATTTCTTCTAATCTTGGGGACCAACCACCGGATTGCGCAAGGTATCGGCGCCGCTCACGCGCACTTCCACCACGTCTCCCGGCGCCAGCGGACCTACGCCGGCCGGTGTCCCCGTCGGGATCACGTCTCCGGGCTCGAGCGTCATCGCTTCCGCGATCCACCGGATCACCACGTCGATCGGGAAAATCAGGTCCGATAGCGGCGCAGACTGCTTCACCGTCCCGTTCACCACCGTCTCAACCTTCGTTTCCGGCGTCGGCGCGTCCGTCTGAAGCACCGGGCCGAACGGGCAGAACGTATCGAATCCTTTGCCGCGCGTGTACTGGCCGTCCAGCCGCTGCAAATCCCGCGCGGTCACGTCGTTGAGGCACGTGTACCCGGCGATGTACGGCGTCACGTCATCGCTAGGCTTCAGCCGATGGCAGCGTCGCCCGATCACGATCGCCAGCTCGCCTTCGTAATCGACGCGCTTCGATATCGCCGGCATCACGATCCGGTCGAGCGGCGCGATGATCGCCGATGGCGGCTTCGAGAAAATGATCGGCCGCTCCGGCGGAGTGCTGTCCATTTCGATCGCATGGTCCACGTAATTCTTTGCCATGCAAATGATCTTGCTCGGCCACGACGGCGGCAGGAACCGCACTTTGTCCAGCGGCCACTCCCGGCCCGTTGTGCGGCGGTCGCCCCACAACTCGCCGGAAATTTCGCGGATCACTCCGTCGACGAGGATTCCGGCGCGCGATTCGACCATCGTCTCGCGCATGGTCCGGCTGGGATTTCCTTTGGCGGATTCAATCGGTTCGAAGCGGCAGAGTTTCATCGGCTATGAGGTGCCTCGCGCCCGGCCTTTCTCCGGCCCGGCAGTATCGGATGGCGCCGTGCGTGCACTAACATTCCCGCGACCCAGGAGCCCCCGGCAAACACGCCGTATACCACGGCCCCTTCCACCAGCGCCTGAAACGGCGTTCGCACGTCGAACAGGCTGGAAAAATACATGCCGGCCAGATCGTATGCAATCACGAAGAGCACCCATCCTATCATGGACGCCGTGAACATCTGGAGCGGCCGATTGATAAACCGGCAGACCGGGACCAGCATTAGCAGCACGAACACCGTATAGAAAATCGCGTTCCGTTCCAGCGCGTACCGCTCGAGACTCGGTATCCGGTTCGCCGCCACCAGCGCTCCCAACATCGTGACGATCAGTAGCGCGCCCGTGTAGGTCCCCGTGCGCAGCGCCGGATGAGATCTTCTCGTTTCGTTTCGGGGTTCAGTGGGAGTTGGGTTGTCGATTGTCATGGCGTGGGCTGTCCTTCCGCCGGCACGCCGCTGGAGACAACCTCGCTCAAGGGACTCTCGTTCCCAGAGCGATCTACTGCTGTAACGCTGTAGAAGTATCGGCGGCCGGGTTGAACATTCATATCGCGAAAGGCAGGCGCGATCAATAGCTCGGTGTTCTGCTTCGTGCCCTGAACGCCATCCTGCTCGCTTCGGTAGACGTTGTACCCGGCAATGTCCGTTTCAGGACTGATCGCCCAGGAAAGTTCGAAATGCGCCGGCGTTGTTCCCTGGACCGGCACCAGCACCACCACCAATCCCAGCGGCGCCGCCGGCGGGAACGTGTCTTTCGGCGTCACGACCGCCAGATTCGAGTCCGCGGACTCGATCGACCCGTCCGCATACCGCGCCATGCTCCGCACGGAATACTGATACGTCGCGCCGAAGATCGCCTGCATATCCGAAAACGGCGGCGCATCCGTTTCGCCGATTTTGACGAGCTCGGGCTGCGCCTTGCCGCCTTCGGCCCCCGCTCCCGGCGCTTCCGGCGTTTTCGCTGGGCCAGTGCTCGCGGCGCTCGAAGGCGCCGGCGCCATTTCCGCGCGATAAATCCGGTACGGCCCCACGGACATCGCCGCCCCGGCGATCGTTTTCTGCGGCGGCGTCCAGTTGAGGACGACGCCCGAGGGAGTCACCTCCGCCTTCAGATCGTCGATCGGATCGGCCGCCGGATGGAGCCGCAGCGAAACCGCGTTCGAGTCCGCCGAATCCGCTTTCGGCGAGACGCGCGTGCGCACCGTGTAAACGGCCGTCACGCTGGGATTCGCCCCAAAGTCGGAGGCTTGCAGCGCGTCGGTAATGCGTACGTGCCCGCCCTTCGAATACCGATCGACCATCCCCGAAGGAATCGTCAGCAGCAGACTAGGCTTCGTCGCGGCAGCGTTTCCCGGGCCGGCCGCTGCGGCCGGTTGCAGCCCGCGAAAAACTTCGATTGAAGGCGTCTCATCCAAAGATCGCCCGTTCGTCGCTTCATCGGGCAAGTTGAAGGTAAGAATCGTAGTGTTGCCGGATTGCTCCACGGAAAGATCGGTCACCGCTTGCGGCACAAGCGGCTTCCGCTCCGTCGGCTCGCCCGGCGACGCGCACCCGGTAAGCATTGCCGACCACGCTGCCGCCACGGCCACCAGGCTCACAATTCGAAAACGGCCGTGGACACGGCCCATCGACGAGCCGCTGGAAGCTCGCGATTTTCGAATTCCCATTTTCGAGTTTCGCGCCTTTAGAGGATGTACCGGCTTAGATCCTGGTCCTTCACGATGTTCGCGAGCTGCTTCTGCACGTACGCCGCGTCGAGCTTCACCGTCTTCTTCTTCATCTCCGGCGCCTCGAACGAAATCTCTTCCAGCACTTTCTCGAGGATCGTATGCAGCCGCCGCGCGCCGATGTTTTCGGTGTGCTCGTTCACCGTAGCCGCGAAGCGGGCGATCGTCGCGATCGCATCCTCGCTGAAACTCAGCTTCAGTCCCTCGGTATCGAGCAGCGCCGTGTACTGCTTGATCAGCGCGTTCTTCGGCTCTGTGAGAATCCGGATGAAGTCCGCCTCCGAGAGCGAGCTCAGCTCCACGCGGATCGGAAAGCGCCCCTGCAGCTCAGGAATCAGGTCCGAGGGCTTCGTCGTATGGAACGCGCCCGCTGCGATAAACAAAATGTGGTCCGTCCGCACCATTCCGTACCGCGTGTTCACCGTCGTTCCTTCGACGATCGGCAGGATATCCCGCTGCACGCCCTCCCGCGATACGTCCGGTCCGTGCCCTGTTTCGCGCCCCGCGATTTTGTCCACCTCGTCGATGAAAAGAATCCCCATCTGTTCCACGCGGTCCACCGCGATGCGCGTCACCTGATCCATGTCGATCAGGCGATTCTCTTCTTCCTGAATCAGGTAGTCGAACGCCTCCGCCACCGTCATCCGCCGCTTTTTCTTCTGCTGGCCGAACATCCCCGACAGCATGTCCTTGACGTTGATGTCCATTTCCTCGACGCCCTGGTTCGTGATGATCTCGAACGAAGGCATCGAGCGCTCGCGTACTTCAACCTCCACGAGTCGCTGATCGAGCTTCCCCTCGCGGAGCTGCGCGCGCAGCTTGTCTCGCGTCCGCTGCGTCTGCTCGCGCCGCTGCGCCTCGCTGCTCGCCGCGTTACCCGGCGCGCCCGGCATCGATGCCACGCTGGAATCGCTCGCCGGCGGCGTCGACGGCAGCAGCAGATCGAGCAGCCTTTCCTCGGCGGATTGCTCGGCGCGCTCGGCCACCTCGTCCAGCTTTTCCTCGCGCACCATGTCGATCGAAGTCTCCACCAGGTCGCGCACCATCGACTCCACGTCGCGCCCCACGTAGCCCACTTCCGTGTATTTCGACGCCTCCACCTTCACGAACGGGCAGCCCGCCAGCCTCGCCAGCCGCCGCGCGATCTCCGTCTTTCCCACGCCCGTCGGCCCGATCATCAGAATGTTTTTCGGCAGGATTTCCTCGGCGAGTTCCGGCTGCAGCTTTTGCCGCCGCACGCGGTTTCGCAGCGCGATGGCCACCGCCTTCTTCGCGGCGTTCTGCCCCACGATGTACTTATCGAGCTCGACGACGATTTCCCGCGGCGTCAGTTCGTCGAACGACGGAAGCGGTTCGGGCTCCGCCGTCTGTTGGTCTCCGGACAAGTAGATCACCATATCTCTCTCCGACTTGCCGCTCATATCTCTTCGATGCTGAAATTATCGTTCGTGAAGATGCAAATCTCGCTGGCGATGCGCATGGCTTCCTGCGCGATGTCCTTGGCGCTGAGCTTCGTGTGCTTCGCCAGAGCCCTCGCCGACGCCACCGCGTAAGGCCCGCCCGACCCGATCGCGCAGATGCCGTCGTCCGGCTCGATCACGTCGCCGTTGCCCGAAAGCAGCAGCGTATTCTTCGCGTCGGCCACCAGCAGCAGCGCGTCCAAATGCCGCAGTGAACGGTCGGTGCGCCATTCCTTGGCCAGTTCCACCGCCGAGCGCGGCAGGTTCCCGTGGAATTCCTGCAGTTTATTCTCGAATCGCGCGAAAAGCGAAAGCGCGTCCGCCGTGCTCCCAGCAAATCCCGCCACGATCTTGTCGTTGTAAAGCCGCCGCGTCTTCTTCGCGTTGTGCTTGATTACGCCCTCGCCCATGGTCACTTGCCCATCGGCGGCCAGCACCACCTTGTTGTCCTTGCGCACGCACAGGACGGTCGTGCCGTGCATCGGTTGCGATTTCTGGCTCATTCCCATCCGGCCATTATACCCGCGCGCGGCGCGCGGTCCAATCGCACAGGCCGGTTGCGTCCTGCCGCGGGCGCAGTCTCGAAACGTTTCTTTGCATGGAACGGAAGATCACTTCGTGTCGGAGTCCGGGCCCGAATCGTCGCTGTCGTCCTTGTCGGCTTTGTCCTTCTTGTTGTCCTTCTCTTTCCCTTTGTCCTTCTTGCCGATCTTGTCCCAGCGATCTTCCAGCGACTGCCGCGTGAACAGCGCATCGGAAAGATTCGTGTTGTAGTCGCACTTGTCGAAGAAAACCTGCCACACCTTGATGCCGTTGCGCTCCCGCGTGATCTGAAAAGGAGTCTGGATGCCTTGCACCGGATGGTAATTCGAATAGTATTCGATTTCCTCGGTCTTCATGCGCGTTCTCGGATCGCGCAAGTCGACCACTTTGCGGATCGGCAGATGCGTCGCCGTGGACAGCGCGATGCGGATCGTCCGGTTGTCCGAATCGACCAGCTCGACCCAGTCCGCCTGCTTCAAGTCCACGATGTCCGGCCCGCCGTAGCGGAAGATCATGTCCGGCTCGTGAATCCGGTAGCGCAGAATGTTGTCCAGGTCTCTCTTCTGTCCCTGCTCGAACTCGATGATGTCCGTTTGCGGCGCTTCCGATACGCCGCCGCGGTCGAGGTCCCAGCCCTTGTCGCCGCTATTCACCTCGATGATGTTGCGCTTCGGCAGATTTTCCTGGCGCTCCTTGTCCGGCGGCACCTGGTAATCGATGAAATGATCGAAGCCCGTCAGCTCGCCCGAATGATCGAACCCGCCGAGCCTTCCCGTGCACGTCGTGTCGTGCACATTCAAATACGCGTTCCCGCCCAGCGCCTCGATGGCCTCTTGCAGGAGCTGCTTCGCTTTCGCGGCGCTCTGCTCCGGCATCAGGAACTGCCCGTCCTGCGCCGCCGCTTTTCGCGGTGCGACAAAAATCACCAGCGCCAACAATCCAGCCCCGATCGCCTGCTTGCTCATCCGCACGGGAACGATCCTCCGTTCACGTTGATCACCTCGGCCGTCACGAAACTCGCTAGATCGGACACCGCGAAAAGAATCGGCCCCGCCACTTCCTCCGCCGTCGCCACCCGCTTCAGCGGATACGACGCCAGCCACTGCTTGAATTTCTTCTTGTCCTTCGACGCCTCTTTCCAAATATCCGTGTCGACGAATCCCGGCGCCACGCAGTTCACCAGAATATTGTGCCGCGCCAGTTCCAGCGCCAGCCCTTTGCTGAAGCTGATCATCGCGCCCTTCGTCGCCGCGTAGTGCGTGTGGAACGGCGTTCCGCGCTGCCCCGCCACCGAAGACACGGTGACGATCCTCCCGCCGCCTTGCGCGATCATGTGCGGCACAGCGAAATGCGCCGTCGCGTAGACGCTCTTCAGATTCACCCGGATCATCTCGTCCCATTCGCGCTCGGTCAGTTTCTCGATGGGCGCGTCCTTGTGATTCCAGATGCCCGCGTTGGCCACCAGGATGTCCAGCCGCCCCAGCCGCTCCTGCGCGTACTCCACCAGTTTTCGCGCGTCTTCCGTCTTCCCGAGATCGGCCTTGAAGTGTTCGATGCGCGTCCCGTGCTTGCGCGCCTCTTGCTCCACCTGCGCGGCCGCCTCGCGATTTTGGTGGTAGCTGAAGACCACGTCCGCGCCCGCCTGCGCGAATATCTTCACGGTTGCGGCGCCGATTCCCCGCGATCCTCCCGTCACCACTGCCGCCTTGCCGGCCAGCGAGATCATGTGTCCCCCAGAATGTAGATCGAGCGTGAAATCGAATACGAAGCGGACCTGCCGCCCTCGAAGGACTCAGGTCAGATGCGTGCGGGCGCCTTTCGCGTTGCGGCAGCCGTCACCAAATCGCGAAACAGCGCCTGCGCGAATGGATCGGTCTCCGCCATCCGCTCCGGATGCCACTGCACCGCCGTCACCCGGTTGCCGTCGTTCGCCCACTCGACGGCTTCGATCACTCCGTCCGCCGCCCGCGAAACCACGCGCAGGTCGCGCCCGGGCTCTAGCACCGACTGATGATGCGAGCTGTTCACCACCGCTTCCGTCGCGCCGGCCGTCCGCGCAAGGCTCGACCCCGGCTCCAGGCGCACAGGGTGAAAAGCCTCCGGCTCGCCCGCGTCGCTGTCCCAGTCGTGCTGAATTTGCGTGCGAATTTCGTCCGGAATATCTTGGACGAGCGTACCGCCGAGGAAAACGTTCAGGCTCTGAATCCCGTAGCAGATCGCCAGCAGCGGCTTGTGCTCGCTCAAGGCGTGCTCGATAAGCGCAAAGTCCGTGCGCTGCCGATCCGCGTCAGCCTCTGCCGTTTCAGGATGTTTGGCTGCGCCGAAAAGCGAAGGATCAACGTCCGCCGGACTCCCGGTCAGCAGAACCCCGTCCAGCGTCCACGCGATCCGATCGAGATGCTGCGGAGAGAGTCCCAGCGAAATCGGCACCGGAGCGCCGCCCGCCGCGTTCACCGCTCGGATGTACGTCTCCAGCTTCCCAAATTCTCCCGTAAGCTCTTCTTTTCGTGTGCGATACGGGACACCTATGCGCGGCTTCGCTTCGGGGGACATACGCGACATCGTACCACCGCACCCTCGCGCCGGGCAACCGCTCACATGCGAGTGCGAGCCACTCTCTGATTCGCTCACCGCGACGCGGGCGTTTCTTCAGCAGGTTCCCATGGAGATCGATATCATCCGCGCGGGCGGACCCGTCTTCGAAGCTGACGCCGCCTTGCGAGGCGGGTTCTTCATCAGCCACTGATCGTAGTTCGCCCGCATCTGGTCGATGTGATGTGGGATGTGCCGTTCCTGGCGTTCCATCCAGCTTTCCAGACTGATCCGGCCATCCACCGGATGCTCCACGGTGTGCGACCACACGGGCTCCGGCACGGCCACCAGCAGTTGATACGTCATCTTACGCAGCCGGCGGATCACCTCAAGCGCTTCTCGCGTGCTCTGGTGAAAGTAGCCCAGCGACCCGGCCCAGCGACCCGCGTCAAATTCCGTCACCAGCCGCTCCGGCTCCGCGATCAAATGCCGGCATCGCACGTACGAACTCGCCTCGCTGTCCGCAAGGTGAAGGATGATCTCGTGAATGCTCCAGCGCTCGTGCGCGGGCTTGTACAGCCACATTTTCTTCGGAAGCTGCCCCAGTGCGGTCGAAAGCAGTGCTGGCGCGCGTCCGAAGGACTCGAGGATCGGGCGGCGTTCATTGCGGGTCATGGTCACTCCCTAGGTTCTACACTTAGACGTCTCGAACATCTTTTTGGCTTTCTGGCTCGCGGCAACAAACGAGAAGAATCTATCCTCAGCCTCTACGCCAAATATGCGCACCCCAGCCCCGGTTGCCAACAGCCAAATTGGAGCCGCAACACCCCTCCGAAAATTGGAAGTAACGCCGTCCATTTTCCCGGAAACACCTTCCCCCTCAAGCTCTTGCGTCGCCCCGCCAAATCGTCTCCGTGAAACTCCGTGGCCCTCCGTACCTCTGTGTTAAATGCAGCCCTGCCCCGGGAAACCGCAAACGCATGCGCACCACGCGCGCAATTCCCCGCCTCATGCCCCCGCGCAAACTCCGCTCCCACACCCGCGAATCCGAAACCCGCGCCGCGATCTCCCTTGTTTCCATCTATAATTTGGCGATGAACCCTACCCCGCCGGGGTCGTTGAGGGAGACCGACACCATCGTCCCGGGCGAACCGCTGATCGCGTTCAAGGACGTCCACATCGGCTTCGCCGACAACGACGTTCTCCGCGGCATTTCCTTCGAGGTCTGGCCCGGCGAAACGAAAGTCCTCCTGGGAGAGAGCGGTTCCGGCAAGACGCTGGTCATGAAATTGGCCGCTGGCCTGCTTCCGGCTGATTCCGGCAAGGTCTGGGTAATGGGACAGAACGTCGACGACATGAACGAGAACCAGCTTCTCGATTTCCGGCGCCACGTCGGCTTCGTTTTCCAGGAAGGCGCGCTCTTCGATTCGCTCACCGTTTCCGACAACGTCGCCTTCCGCCTCCGCGAGGAAAATTTCCCCGAACCCGAAATCGCCCAGCGCGTTCGCGAAGCTCTTCGCTTCGTCGAGCTCGAGCAGGCCCTCGAGAAATACCCGGACGAGCTTTCGGGCGGCATGCGCCGCCGCGTTTCGATCGCGCGCGCGCTGATCGATAAGCCGCCGCTCATCTTTTACGATTCGCCCACCGCCGGGCTCGATCCCGTCACGTCCCAAACCATCATCAACCTGATCTTGCGCGGTCGCGACTTGCAGGGCGTCACCTCGCTCCTCGCCACCCACCGCGTGCAGGACGCTCTCGGCCTCGCTCACTTCCGCTTCGATGCCCAGGCAAATCGCGTTCAGCGCATCGACGGCAACGGCGCCAAGCCCGCCGCGCAAGGCGCTTCGCACCCCGAAGCTCCGCCGACCAATATTCTCGTGCTTCGCGAAGGCTCCATCTATTTCGAAGGCCCGGCCGACGAAATATTGCGTTCGTCCGACGACTACTTGAAAAAGTTCCTGGCTTCCGCCGAATAGCACCTTTCCGGCAAAGCCCCTAGGGAGGCAAGTCAATGGCGCAACGAAAGCAACTGACGTGGACCGAGCTGCGGGTCGGAGTGTTCGTGCTGGCAGCGCTGTTCCTTTTGATGGTGGCGATCTTCTATGTCACCGGCGCTGGCTTCTTCGGGCCGCGCTATCGCCTCATCACCTATCTTCCCGAGGTCGAGGGAATGAAGGCCGGCGCGCCCGTCGATCTCGACGGCGTCGAGGTCGGCAACGTCCAGTCGATCGGGCTCACGCCTCATCCCGTCGACCGCGAGCACAGCATCACGCTCGTGTTGCGGCTGTCGCGAAAATATCAGAATGACATTCGCACCGACTCGAAGGCCAGTCTCGTTACCCAGGGCCTCCTCGGCGACCGCTACGTCACCATCTCGCGCGGCCTCAGCGGCTCCGTGATCCCCACCAACGGCGTGATCGAAGCCGAACAGTCCCCCGACATCAAGCAGGTCGTCCAGCGCGGCGCCGACGTCGCTGAGAATCTCAACGTGCTCTCCGATCAGCTCAACGACATCGTCAGCAAGGTCCGCAAGGGCCAGGGCACCATCGGCAAAGTGCTCAACGATCCCTCGCTCTACAATCACCTCGACGATATCGCGTCCCGAGCTGACGCCATGGTCGCCTCCGTCCAGGAAGGCAAGGGAACCGTCGGCAAGCTGGTCGCCAGCGACGAGCTCTACAACAAGGTGGATTCCACGGTATCGAAGGTCGACGACACCATGTCCGCCATCCACGATCAGAAGGGCACCGTTGGCAAGCTGATCTACGATCCCTCCGCCTACAACAACATCAACGGCCTCGCCCAAAAAGGAAATGCGCTGCTCGACGACGTCCATGCCGGCAAAGGCACCCTCGGCAAACTCGTCACCGACGACACGCTCTACGCCAATCTCCGCGACGCCTCAGCAAACGTTCGCGACGCCACCGGCAAACTCAATTCTAACCAGGGCTCGATCGGCAAATTCTTCAACGATCCCGCCTTCTACGACAACATGACCGGACTCTCCGGCGATCTCCGCCTCATGATCGCCGACTTCCGCCGCGACCCGAAAAAGTACCTCCACATCAAGCTCGGTATCTTCTAGCGAGGAGCCGGCCGTGTCGGAGGTCATGATCGGCGCCTTTCTGGTTGTGCTGGCTTTGTTTCCGGGAGCCAAATTCTATCCGGGACGTTTCGGCCGGAAGCAAGGGCTTCCGCCCATAGAGCCGGGCTGGATTCTCCGATTGTTCTTCGTTGGAGTGCGCCTGATGCTTGTAGTTGGCGGCGTACAGCGACTGCGCAACCACGCTCCCGGCTGGCTGCCATAGCGCACGGCCGTGCCATCTTCTGAGGCCGGGCATCGGCAAAAAAGAACGGCGGCGTTGGCAATCTTGCCGATGCTCTCGCGAATTCCCAGCGCCGGAGATTCTCTGTTGAGATTCAACCGATTTTTTCTGGCTGTGGGAAGCCACTGCGAGGTTGAGGGAGGCGGAAGACGAGGCCACCCTGGTAGGGGCTGTCGGTGCGAAACATGCCGTAGATCGCGTGGAGC
>DATJRU010000086.1:0-14880 GCA_035504455.1 Vulcanimicrobiaceae bacterium | reverse complement strand
GGGGATTGCCGTTTGAACGGCAGAAGCCGCTGCCGCTTGTCTACAAAGACGTGAAATTGGAATGCGGGTATCGCATTGACCTGCTTGTCGACGGGCGGGTCGTTGTCGAACTGAAGGCTGTGGAGGCGCTGGCGCCAATCCACGATGCAATCGTGCTAACGTATCTTCGCTTATGGGGCTGCAAAATCGGACTGCTCATCAATTTTCATGTGCCTGTGCTTAAGGACGGAATTCGGCGGCTTGTGAACGACTACAAGGAATAGGATCCACCGCAGAGACGCAGAGGGCGCAGAGAAAAGCGAGAGAAGAACGAGAACCGACGCGGGTTCGGCGATTTGTTTTGTGAGTGCCGGGGCCAACGCTGCACTCAACACAGAGGGGACTGAGGAGCACAGAGGGCGCGGAGAAGCTGTGCAACGGCGAGTGGAGTCGAGATGGCGGAGAAGAAGATACGGGTGCTGATTGCGAAGCCGGGGCTCGACGGGCATGACCGTGGGGCGAAGGTGATTGCGCGGGCGTTGCGCGACGCGGGCATGGAAGTGATTTACACCGGGCTGCGGCAGACGCCGGAGATGATCGCTTCGGCGGCGGCGCAGGAAGACGTCGACGTGATCGGGCTGTCGATTCTTTCGGGGGCGCACAATACGCTTTGCGGGCGGTTGATGGAGTTGCTGCGGGCGAAGGGCATGAGCGACATTACCGTCATCATCGGCGGGATCATTCCGGAGGCGGATATTGCGGGGCTGAAGAAGGCGGGGATCGCCGAGGTGTTTTTGCCGGGGACTACGACCCAGGCGATTGTCGATTTCATTCGAGAGCGCGCGGTGAGGGGGAGAGTCGAGAGTTGAGAGTCAAAACGTCCAGTCTCAGGTAGTAGCGCGGCGAGCAGAAAAACCGATTTACCGCAGAGACGCAGAGGGCGCAGAGAATCACGAGACTGCGAGGCGGATCTGTTACGTGCTTGCCGGGCGCGCGGCCGCATGCAACACAGAGGATGCCGAGAAGCACAGAGGGCATGGAGGCGGCGGAGAACATTCTTCGCCTGTGGCTTAGGACGAGGAGGCGTAGAGGAGGCTGATGGCGGAGATTACGACACGGATTGCGAGCGACGCGGCGGCGTTTGAGAAGAATGCGCGGGCGATGGTCGAGCGCGTGAGCGAAATCAAGAACGAAGAGGAAGAGATTCGCCAGGGCGGCGGCGCGAAGGCCGTCGAGGCGCAGCACAAGAAGGGACGGCTGACGGCGCGGGAGCGGATCGCCAAGCTGGTCGATCCCGGGACGGAGTTTTTCGAGCTGGGGATTTACGCCGGGTACGAGATGTACGAGGAATGGGGCGGCGCGCCGGCGGGCGGGACGATTACGGGGCTGGGGCGCGTGGCGGGGCGGCGCGTGATGATCGTGGCCAACGACGCTACGGTGAAGGCGGGCGCGTTCTTTCCGATCACGGCGAAGAAAGTGATTCGCGCGCAGAATATCGCGATCGAGAATCGGATTCCGACGATTTATTTGGTGGATTCCGCCGGTGTTTTCCTGCCGCTGCAAGAGGATGTTTTCCCCGACGCGGACGACTTTGGGCGCGTCTTCCGCAACAACGCGGTGATGAGCGCGATGCGGATTCCGCAGATCACCGCGATCATGGGAATGTGCGTGGCGGGCGGCGCGTATCTGCCAGTGATGTGCGACCACATCCTGATGACGGAAGGCAGCGGGCTGTTTCTCGCGGGGCCGGCGCTGGTGCAGGCGGCGATCGGGCAGAAGACTTCGGCGGAGGAACTGGGCGGGGCGCAGATGCACGCGCAGATCAGCGGGACGGTCGATTTTCGCGAGCCGGACGACGATGCGTGCATCGCGCGGATTCGCGCGCTGGTCGATAAGATGGGCCACCGAGCAGAGGCGCCTTTCGATCACAAGGCCGCCGAGCCGCCGCAGTTCCCTGCCGAGGACATTTACGGGATTTTTCCGGGCGAGGCGGGCAAGCAATACGACATGCGCGAGATCATTGCGCGAATCGTCGATGGGAGCCGATTCGAAGAGTATCGCGCGGAGTACGGGCAGACGCTGGTGTGCGGGTATGCGCGGATCGGCGGCTGGGCGGTGGGGATTGTCGCGAACCAGAAGAAGAATGTGACGGTGGCCGCGCCGGGGACCGGCGAAAAGCGAATCGAGTTTGGCGGCGTGATTTACACGGAAGCGGCGGACAAGGCGGCGCGGTTCATCATGGACTGCAACCAGAACGTGGTGCCGCTGATTTTTCTGCACGACGTGAACGGGTTTATGGTGGGCAAGGAAGCGGAATGGAGCGGGATCATTCGCGCGGGCGCGAAGATGGTGAACGCGGTGGCGAACAGCGTGGTTCCGAAGATCGCGGTGATTTGCGGCGGGAGCTTTGGCGCGGGACACTATGCGATGTGCGGGAAGGCGTACGATCCGCGGTTTATTTTTGCGTGGCCGACGGCGCGGTACGCAGTGATGAGCGGGGATTCGGCGGCGTCGACGCTGGTGGAGATCAAGATCAAGCAGCTGGAGCGCGAGGGGAAGAAGCTGAGCGACCCGGAGAAGAAGGAATTGCACCGGTCGATTCGCGCGACGTACGAGCACCAGACCGACCCCCGGTATGCGGCCGCGCGGCTTTGGGTGGATGCGATTATCGACCCGGCGCGGACGCGGGAGGCGTTGATCGAGGCGCTGGAGGCGGCGGCGTTGAATCCGGCGATTCCGGAGTTTAGGACGGGGGTTTTGCAGACGTAGCGGTCAATGGTTGTTGGTTGCCCGGGAGGTCGCGCCGAAGATGCCGGGCTAGAAGGACCCGGCGCTACGTTTAGACCTTATGAGCGTGATTGTGCAGGAGCGGCGCGTGGGGGGCGGGGGGAAGCTGGCGATTAGCCTGCTGATGATTGCGCCGGCGGCGCTGGCGTGGTTTGCGTCGGCGGCGATCGTGCATCAGGCGGATTTTCCGGCGTCGGCGCTGTGGTTTGTGTATGAGACGTCGATGCTGTTGGGCTGCATCGGGGTGCTGGTGGTTGGGGCGCTGACCGTGTCGGCGGCGGTTGGGCGCGAGACGGGGCGCGTGTTTGTCTGGTTGATGGGGATGGCGGGCGCGGGCGGGGCTTCCCTGCTGTGGTATGCGGCGCACATTTATCGGAGCCCGTGGTGATGAGGGAAGTTGAGAGTTTACAGTTGAGGAGTTGAGAGTAAGCAGGCCTTGTGGCTGAGGTCAATCGTCCCTCCGGGACTTGTGCGCTTGGCAATGCGTTCCCGGCACTCCGCTGCGTCGGCTTCGCCGACAGCAGGCTGCGTGCCGGGCTGAGTACAATCGCGCCTCCGGCGCTTGGCGCGCACGGCTAGGGATTCTGTGCTTGAGTGGGACGAAGCCATTGACAGCGGCGAAAGGCTTCGGGCAGCGGCGAAAGACAGAAGCCTCAGGACAGAGGCAGCCCCCGAGCTATATTCGGTGGCTAGAAGCTGTCTCATAAACGTACGAGCCAAAGCCTCGGAGTATCTTCAGGGGCTAAAGCCCTACGTCTCTTGCGTCCTAATGTCGGAGCTGAAGCTCCGACCCCCTAAAGGAGCATTGTGAGATGGCTTCTAGTCGACAACCTGAAGGCTTCGGGTCGCAGATTGCGACTTTCGAACTCCAAAGCTGGGGCAAGGTCAGACAGAATCAAAATGTCGACGGCACTCTGAAAATTTCAGATTTCAGATTCCAGATTTCAGAGTCGAGAGACGTGCCAAGATCCGGGCAGGCAATTACGAGTCAGGGGCCAAAGCGAAAATGAGTGATGTGACGATTGTGGAGTGCCCGCGGGATGCCTGGCAGGGATTGCCGGATGTGATTCCCACGGCGGAGAAGGTGCGGTATCTGACGCAGTTGGTGTCGCTCGGATTCGGGCACATCGACGCGGTGAGTTTCGTTTCGCCGAAGCACGTGCCGCAGATGGCGGACAGCGAGGCGGTGATGCAGGAGCTGAGCGGCGTGCGGTTGCCGTCGGGCGAGGCGCCGGAAATCATCGGGATCGTGGTGAACGCGCAGGGGCTGGAACGGGCGCTGGCCACGGTCGGCGTGACTACGGTCGGGTACCCGTATTCGATCTCGGCGTACTTCCGGCGGGCCAACGCGAATATGTCGCGCGCGGAATCGCGCGACCTGGTGGCGAAGCTGCAGCGGGATACGAAGGCCGCGGGGAAACGGCTGGTGGTGTACATTTCGATGGCGTTCGGGAACCCATACGACGAGCCGTGGGGAGCGGAGATCGTGGAAGACACGCTCGTGTGGCTGAAGGACCTGGGCGTGCGGACGGTGTCGCTGGCGGATACGGTGGGGACGGCGTCGCCTGAAGACGTTGCGCGGTTGTATCTGGCCGTGAAAAACTGTGTGGCGGGCGTCGAGATCGGCGTACACCTGCACAGCCGGCCGGAGCGCGCGGCGGAGAAGGTGCTGGCGGCGTACGAGGCGGGATGCCGGCGATTCGATGGCGCGCTGACGGGGCTCGGCGGGTGTCCTTTTGCGGGCGACGCGCTGGTGGGCAATATCCGGACGGAGACGGTGCTGGCGACGCTGGCGGCGCGAGGAGTGGCCACCGGGATCGACACGAAGTCGCTGGCGGTGGCTTGCGCGATGACGCACGAGCTGCGCGAAAAATACGCGCACGACCCCGCGGTGACGGAGAAGAATTAGGGCGGAGCTTCCGATGCGTTACCAGACGCTGACGTTTCAGTGCGACGACAAGATCGCCACGATCGCGCTCACCGTACCCGAAAAACGCAATGCCATCTCGGCGCAGATGATTTCGGACCTGCTCGGCGCGTTCGAACAGGCCGAGGAAAGCCACGCGCAGGTGGTGATCCTGACGGGCGCGGGCAAGGCATTTTGCGCGGGCATGGACCTCACCGAGCTGCAACATCTCGCGCGACAGACGCAGCAGAAAAACCTGGAAGACGCACGGCGAATGACCAAGCTGCTGTACCGGCTGTACAGCTTTCCGAAGCCGGTGATCGCGGCGGTGAATGGTCCGGCGATCGCGGGCGGATGCGGGCTTGCGACGGTAGCCGATTTCATTTTGGCGGTGCCGGAGGCGAAGTTCGGGTACACGGAGGTGCGGATCGGGTTCACACCGGCGCTGGTGTCGGTATTCTTGCGGCGGCGGATTGGGGAGGCGCACGTGCGCGACCTGCTGCTGACGGGGCGCGTGATTGGGGCGGAGGAAGCGTACCGAATGGGGCTGGTGACGGAGGTAGTGCCGGCGGAGTCGTTGATGGAGCGCGCGAAAGAAGTGGCGGCGCAACTGCTGGCGGCGAGCCCGACGGCCGTGGCGCAGACCAAGAAGCTGCTGATCAGCTACGATCGCGTGGCGATTCGCGCCGAGCTCGAAGTGGCGATCGAGACGAATGCGGATATCCGTTCGACGCCGGACTTTCGGGAGGGAGTTACGGCGTTCCTCGAGAAGCGGGCGCCGAAATGGTCGTCGGGAGACTGAAATGGCTACACGGAAAGCGCCTTTGCCGGATATCTGCACGCTGACAACGCCGAAGGTGCACGGCGTGCTCGAGCGTTTGTACAAGCGCGCGAAGGCGGTGGACCAGGCCGCGCTGGACGCGGCGAATCCGGTGACGGACGCGATGCATGGGGAGGACAAGTTCAAGGTACGGTCGGAGATGCTGAAGACGGCTTATCTTCCGGTGCCGCACGACGTGGGCAGGCTGCTGTACATGCTGGCGCGGACGCATCCGTGCGCGATGATTGTGGAGTTCGGGACTTCGTTCGCGATTTCGACGATTCATTTGGCGGCGGCGGTGCGGGACAACGGCGGCGGGAAAGTGGTTACGACGGAGCTGAACGCGGAGAAGGCGGCGCAGGCGGGCGAAAACCTGCGCGAGGCGGGCCTGGTCGATTTGGTGGAAATTCGCGTGGGGGATGCGCGGCAGACGCTGCGCGGGCTGGAGGACGCAGTCGATTTCGCGTTCATCGACGGATGGAAGGAGCTGTACCTGCCGGTGCTGAAGGTGATCGAGCCGCGGCTGCGTCCTGGGGCGCTGGTGGTGGCGGACAACCTGGCGTCGGCAGGAAACATTTTGAAGGATTATGTGGATTACGTCGGCTCGGAGCAGCACGGGTATCTTTCGGTGCAGGTGCCGCTGGGGGACCGGCTGTCGGTGGCGCTGCGGCTCGGGAGCCGATGAAAGACTACGCGGACGCGACCGTGCGGGTGCGGTACGCGGAAACCGATCAGATGGGCGTGGTCTACTACGGGAACTATTTCACGTGGTTCGAGATTGGGCGCGTGGAATTCTGCCGGCAGGCTGGGTTCGAATACAAGCGCATGGAAATCGAGGACGACAGCTTTATCGTGGTGGCGGAAGCGTCGTGCCGATATAAGCGGCCGGCGCGATTCGACGATGTGCTAACGGTGCGGACGCGCGTGACGGCGGCGCAGCGGCGGACGATTCGGTTCGGGTATCAGATTTTCCGGCAGGCGCCGCAAGAGCCGGAAGAGCTGATCGCGACGGGCGAGACATTGCACGTAGTCTGCGACAGCAAGGGCCGGCCGAAAGCGCTGCCGGAAAAATACCGAGCGTACTTCCCTCTCAGCGAGCAACAACCCGCGGAATCCTGACGGAGCCAACCCCATGGCCTCGATCGAAATCGACGGCGAACATCTGACGATTGAAGGGCTGCACCGGCTTGTGTCGGGCGGCGCGACGGCGGAGCTTGCGGCGGGCGCGCGCGAGCGGATGGAGGCGTCGCGCGAGGTGATCGAGCGACTGGTTGCGTCGGACGCGACGGTGTACGGCGTGAACACGGGATTCGGGAAGATGGCGTCGACGCGGATTTCGCACGGCGAGATCCGTCATTTGCAGCTAAATCTGGTGCGCAGCCACGCGTGCGGAGTAGGCGCGCCGCTGAGCGAGTCGGTAACGCGGGCGATGCTGGTTTTGCGGGCGAACGCGCTGGCGAAGGGATTTTCGGGCGTGCGGCCGGTGGTGGCGGAGACGCTGCTGGCGATGTTGAACCGGGGCGTGCATCCGGTGATTCCGTCGCAAGGCTCGGTGGGAGCGTCGGGAGATTTGGCGCCGCTGGCGCACCTGGCGCTCGCGGCGATTGGCGAAGGCGAGGCCGTATATCAAGGGCGCAGGGCCCCGGGCGGCGAGGCGATGCAGGCGGCGGGGATTGCGCCGCTGGTCCTCGAAGCGAAGGAGGGGCTGGCGCTGCTGAACGGCACGCAGGGGATGCTGGCGCTGCTGGCGCTGGCGATTCGCGAGGCGGAAGTTGCCGTCGATACGGCGGACGTGACGCTGGGGCTTTCGCTGGACGCGCTGCGCGGGAGCCCGGCGGCGTTCGACGCGCGGATCGCGCAGGTGCGTCCTCATGCGGGGCACCTGGTGACGGCGCGGAACATCGAGCGGTTGAATCGCGGGAGCGAGATTCGGGAGTCGCACCGATCGCCGGTCAAGGATCCGCGCGTGCAGGATCCTTACAGCTTGCGGTGCGCGCCGCAGGTGCACGGGGCCGTGCGGGACGCGCTGGCGCATATCGATGCGACGGTGTCGATCGAGTTGAATAGCGCCACGGATAATCCGCTGGTGTTCGCCGATCCGGAGTCGGGGACGGGCGAGGTGATCAGCGGCGGGAATTTTCACGGACAGCCGCTGGCGATGGCGGCCGATCAGATGGCGGTCGCGCTGGCGACGCTGGGCGGGATTTCCGAGCGGCGCATCGAGCAAATGACGAATCCGCAGACGAGCCAGTTGCCGGCGTTTTTGGTGGCGGAGGCGGGGCTGAATTCGGGGTTCATGATTTTGCAGGTGACGGCGGCGGCGCTGGCGAGCGAGATGAAGGCGCTGGCGGCGCCGCATTCGGTGGATTCGATTCCGACGTCGGCGAACCAGGAAGATTACGTGTCGATGGGGATGAGCGCGGCGCGGCGGCTCGGGCCGATGCTGGCGAACCTGCGTAATATTTTGGCGATTGAGGCGCTGGCGGCGTGCCAGGGGATCGATTTGCTGGCGCCGCTGCGGACGGGGTTCGAAACGCGGCGGGCGTACGACGTGGTGCGGGCGATTTCGAAGAAGGTGGATGTGGATCGGTCGCTGGCGGCGGATATTGAGGCGGTGGCGAGGGCGATCGAGGCAGGTAAGTTCAGCGAGATTTTACGGTAGCAGCTGTCGCGTAAATTGCGCGCTGAAATCTAAGAGTGTCTCCAGGGGCTAAGGCCCTCGTTGGTTCCGCGATGTGTCGGACCCGAAGCTTCGACCTCCTAAGAACCGCCGAGATTCGTCCTGCGCCCGCGCCAAGCAAGACGTGGTAAAGCAGATCCCTCACCCCGCTGTGGGCGGGGTTCGGGATGACAGCGCGCGTGGTTCGGCGCGGCCCGGAAGGAATCGATCGTAGCCACACAGGCTCTGAAGGTCTGCCCCCAAAGGCCGATACACCGTCGCGCATTCGCGCGTCCACCAAGGAGCGCGATCGACGGTTTATGCGGGGGATGCCGAAGGAAATGGAATAGCAAGTCGTGGTAAAGCAGATCCCTCACCCCGCTGTGGGCGGGGTTCGGGATGACAGCGCGGATGGCTTGGCGCGACCCTAAAAGAGTCTGTGTGGCAACCGCCTTCAGGAACTTCCGGGGCTAAAGCCCGCGAAGAATTTGCGCGACTTATGTCGTGGCTGGAAGCCGCGACCCACAAAACGTCTCCGTTGCCACACAAACTCTAGAAGGGGCGCGGCAAGCAGCGCGTCTACAACACGTCCCGAGCGCGACGAAGCGTGGCGGACGATTCGATGCGAGATTCTCCCTTGAGCCGGCGAGGACGCTGGCGCTACGTGCCGTTGAGGGAACGGGCGAGGAAACGGCCGAAGCGGAAGCCGGCTACGTAGCTGAATGGGGGCACGCCGAGGGAATAGTGGCCGCACGGGAGCCATAGGTTCTCGAACGGGATGCGCTCGTCGCGCATTTTGTCGAAGAGGGCTTGGGTGAGCGCGGGCGGGAAGGTGGGGTCGTAGCGGCCGGTGATGGCGAACATTTTCTTGCCGGCGCCGCGCAGCTTGTGGATGTAGGGAAACGGGCTGATGGACATCCAGTAGCGGCGGAGTTGGTCGATCGAGGCGGACGGCGCGATCTGCTCCCAGACGTTTTTCGTGGTGAGGCCGGCGGCGACGACATCGCCGAAATAGGTGGACGCGTGCAGGAACGCGGCGGCGCGCACGGCGGGGTCGTGGCACATGGTGATGAAGCCGATCGATGAGCCGATGCTGGTGCCGAGGATGCCGAGGCGTTCGTAGCCCTGCGATTCGAGCCAGCGGAGCGTGCGGCGGACGTCGAGGACGGCCTGGCGATTGGCCTGGATGGTGAGGCCGATGTTGGGGCCGACGAGATGATCGGCGCGGGGATGGCCGGGGATCGCGCGGCGGTCGTGATACGGCAGGCTCATCTTGACGGCGGTGATGCCGCACTTGTTGAGCCAGCGGCAGACGCTTTGCTGCTCTTCCCAGCGGGAATTCCATTGGGCGAGGACGACGACCGCGCGGGCTGAATCGGCGGCGCGGAAAAGCTGGCCGTGGACGCGGTTGTTTTCGCGCCAGGGCGATTCGATGGCGCTGGTGAAGGTGAGGAGGTTGTCCGCGACTGCGTAATCGTCGGCCGGCGTGGCGGCGTACCACTCGTCGCTGCGGGTGATGGCGTCGTCGACGAGGCGCAGAAGCGCGGCGGCCGGGTCGGGATCGGAGGGATCGCCGCCCATGTGTTCGAGTCCCCATTCAAAGGGGAGTTTGCTGCGACGCGGCTCCTGATCGAAGCGCATCTGCTCGTAGCGATGGACTCTTTGCTTGTACCAGCCGGACATATCGGTCAGGCGCCGCGGGCCAGCCGGCGAACGTCCGCATCGGCGAGACGCGTGATTACCCAGGTTTTGTCGAGACGGCCGCCGAGCCTGCGATAGAACTCGATCGACGGCTTATTCCAGTCGAGCACGATCCACTGCATCTGATCGCAGCCGCGGCGGACTGCGATTCGCGCGAGCGCGCGCATCAGGGCTTTGCCCGCGCCGTGGCCGCGCTCTTCCGGCAACACGAAAATATCCTCGATAAAAAGCACAGGGTTGCAGGTAAACGTGGAGTAGACGAAGTAGTAGCTGGCGTAGCCGATCGGGCGGGCCGCGCGAGTGCAGAGCAACGACTCGAAGTAACGGCGGCGTCCGAAGCCGTGGCGGCGGAGGCGAGCCGTGCTGAGGCGGAGTTCGTGGGTGAGGCGCTCGTATTTCGCGAGCTCGCGGGTGAGGCGGGCGATCGTGGGGATGTCGCGGGCGGTTGCCGGGCGGATGCGGATCGCGCGATTCGACGGATGTGTTTTTGTTGGGCGCTTGGTTTTGGAGGAGGGCACGTAGTTAGTATAGCTGGGAGGGTGGCGTGGGCGGAGAAGAAGCACGGACGCAGGGACGGGAGGACGCAACGATTCGTCCTTGGCAGCGCCTGCGAGAAATTTGACGCCGAAAAACACGGACAGGAGTGTCCGTGCCACTGTGGGACAAGACTACTGCGAGAGGGGTCAATCGGAGATTGGCGTTCCCAGGGGGGCGAGCCGTTAGCAGTGGGGCAACGGGTGGCGGAGGACGGCTTGAGGGGGCGCGGGGGATGTGGCAGATTCGGATTGTGGCTCCTCTTCCTCCCATACTGGCTGGTGCGTTTGCGTTTCTATTGGGGCTGATCATCGGCAGCTTCCTGAACGTGTGCATCGTGCGGATACCGGAGCGTAAGTCGATCGTGATGCCGGCGTCGGCCTGCCCGAAGTGCGGTGCGGCGATCCGGCCGTACGACAACATTCCGGTGCTGAGCTACCTGTTTCTGAGAGGGAAATGCAGGAGCTGCAAGACGAAGATTTCACCGATGTATCCGCTGGTCGAGCTGCTGACCGGGCTGCTCTTTCTGGGATCGTATCTAGCGTTCGGATTGAGCGTCGAGGCGCTGAAGTGGGCCACGTTTTCGGCGGTGATGGTGGTGCTGGTGTTCACCGATTTGCGCGAGCGGATTCTGCCGGACGTGGTGAACTACACGGGACTGGCGTTCGGGCTGGCGTTGAGCCTGGCGACCGCGCCTGCGGACGGGACGGCGCAGTGGCTCGCGAGCAAGATGTTCGACTTCCCTCCCCCGCCGCCAGTGATTTCGCTGGCGGACGCGGTGCTGGGGGCTTTCCTGGGAAGCGGGCTGCTGTGGTTCGTGTCGGAGGCGTATTTCCGGCTGCGCAAGCGCGAGGGCATGGGGTTCGGCGACGTCAAGATGATGCTGATGGTGGGAGCGTTTCTGGGGCCAAAGCGCACGCTGCTGACGATCTTCGCGGGGTCGCTGCTGGGCAGCATCATTGGGGTGACGTACATTCTGGCGCGGCGCAAGGGATCGAACTACGAGCTGCCGTTCGGGACGTTCCTGGGGATGGCGGCGCTGCTGGCGGCATTTTTCGGGACGCAGGTCGTCAACTGGTATCAATCGCTTTTGATGGTGCGCTAACGGCAAAAGAGAATCGGCAATGAAGCCACCCATTCCACTGCATCAGGCCTTCTCGACACCGGGAATCTACTTCACGGTGGGAATGCTGGTGGTGCTGTTCGCCGGGCTGTTGGTGATGGTGTTCCTGGTGCGGCGATTCTTCCGGGGCGAATCCGGGAAGCCGTCCGGGGACTGGGCGAGCCCGAAGGCGGATACGGAAAACGCGTCGGCGTTCATGACCGCGTCGATGCAGGGCGTGATCGAGAAGTTGCGCGCGCAGGAGAAGGAGCTGGCGCGGCTGCACCTGCTGGCGCAGGAACGCGCGCAGGAATCGGAGCGGCTGACCGAAGAAGTGACGCGCAACATGCCGACGGGCCTGCTGCTGGTGACGGCGACGGGCGCGATCAGCTCGACGAATCCCGCGGCTGAAGAGGCGCTCGGCGCGCGCCCCATGCGTTACCGGTCGTACAAAGAGATTCTGGGGCCGGACTCGGACCTCGCACGGATGCTGTCGGCTTGCCTGAGCGATGGGCAGACGTTTCACCGCAGCGAGGTGGAGCACCTGACGCCCGACGGCGAGGTACGGCAGCTCGGCGTGACGATTTCGCCGATTTACCGGGCCAAGGGCGCGGTGAAAACCACGGGACCGGCCGCGCGGACCGCCGCGTCGGGCGCCGGAGCCAAGGTGACCGGGGCGCTGTGCCTGATGAGCGACCTGACCGAGCTCGCGGCGCTGCAGAAGCAGATTCGCTGGAAAGAGAATCTTGCGGCGCTCGGAGAAATGTCCGCGGGCATCGCGCACGAATTCAAGAACGCGCTGGCGACGATTTCGGGCTACGCGCAGATGATCCACAGCGAAGCCAAACCGGGCGACGTGCGGGAATCGTCCGAACGAATCCTGGACCAGACGCGGGCGCTGACGCACGTGGTGACCGAGTTTCTGCGTTTCGCGAAGCCGCTCGAGATTTGCTACGAGACGGTGGCGATGCAGCCGCTGGTGGAGCGCGTGGCCGAAGAACTGCACGAGGCGGCGCCGCAGTGCCAGGTGGAGTGCGAAGGATCGTTTACGGAACTTCCGGGGGACGAGGCGCTGCTACGGCAGGCGCTGGTGAACCTGACGCGCAACGCCGCCGAGGCGGCGCGCGCGGGCGGGCGGCAGCCGCGCGTGAAGATTGCGGGTTCGATGGAGGAACTGGGCGGGCGGCGCTGGCAGCGCATCTGCGTTTCCGACAACGGGACGGGCATCCCCGAGCGCGATCTGCCGAAGATCTTCCTGCCGTTCTATACGACGAAAGCTGACGGGACGGGCCTGGGCCTCGCAGTGGTGCAGAAGGTGGCATTGCAGCACGGCGGAAGCATTGAGGCGCGCAACCGGACGGACGCGGGCGCCGACTTCATACTGTGGTTACCTTTGCGGCAGGAGCCGTCCCCGTCGCTATTTCCCTCCGAGGCAGCCCGCATCTAGAATATGGCAGGCGTACCCCAGACGCCGAAAAGGGGGCTACCATGCGTCGGAATACGTGGCTATGGGCGGCGGTACTGGTGTTTGCGGCTAGCGGGCTGATTCGGACGCAAGCGCAAACACAGGACCAGGCATCCTCGCAGTCGAACCAGAGCACTGCCGCGCCCGCATCGCAGGATCCACTCGTGGAAGCGGCCCGCAAAGCACGAGAACAGAAGAAAGAGGCCCCGAAGGCCGCCAAGGTTTACACGAACGACGATATCCCGACCCAAGGTGGCGTATCGACCGCGGCCGCGACGGACGATACAGCTTCGCAGGGCGGGACCGACGCGTCCGCTGCCGCGCCCGCCGGCAATGACGAAAAGACGTGGCGCGAGAAGTTCGCCGCTTTGCACCAGAAGCTCGCCGACGACCAGACGGAGCTTGATGTGCTGCAACGCGAGGCGAACGTGGGAATGGTCCAGTATTACGGCGGCGACCCAGAGAAGGCGGCGCAAGACCAGATGAGCCAGAAACCGCTGGGGGCGGCGTACGACAAGAAAGTTTCGCAGATCGACGCGAAGAAACAGCAAATCGAGGCGGATCAGCAAGCGATTTCTGACGCCGAAGATGAACTCCGCAAGTCGGGCGGCGACCCGGGCTGGGCACGCTAGAAATTTTCCGCAATGGAACCTGTTCTACTTGTCGAGGACAAACCCGAGCTGAGAGCGATGCTCCGCAAGGCGCTGGAGCGATCGGGTTACTGCGTCGAAGAGGCGCCCGACGGCACGGCCGCGATCGACAAAGTGCGCAGCCGGCGATATCAGCTGGTTCTCTCCGATTTAAAACTGCCGGGAAATTCCGGAATCGATGTGCTGCGCGAGGCGAAGCGCGTCGAGCCGACGCTGCCCTTCATTTTGGTTACCGCGTACGGGTCGGTGGAAGAAGCGGTGACGGCGATGAAGGAAGGCGCGTTCGATTTCATCCAGAAGCCGGTGGACCTGGATCATCTGAAACTGCTGCTGGAGCGCGCGTCGCGCCAGCAGGAATTGCTGCGCGAGAATTTGCTGCTGCGCGAGGAATACGCGGCGCGTTACGGATTTCCGCGGATCGTCGGCGAGCATCCGGCGATGAAGGAAGCCAGCCAGATGGCGCAGCGCGTGGCGGCGACGGACTCGACGGTGCTGGTGCTGGGCGAAAGCGGGACGGGCAAGGAGCTTTTCGCGCGCGCGATTCATCACTTGAGCGCGCGGGCGGAGGCGCCGTTTGTGGCGCTGAACTGCGCGGCGATTCCCGAGGGATTGGTAGAGAACGAGCTTTTCGGGCACGAGCGTGGCGCGTACACGGGCGCGGGCACGCGGAAAATCGGGAAGATGGAGCTGGCGCACCGCGGGACGCTGTTTCTCGACGAGATCGGCGACCTTCCGCTGGCGATTCAAGGCAAGTTGCTCCGCGTGCTGGAAGAGCGGCGGTTCGAGCGCGTGGGCGGAACGCAGGAGATCGAAGTGAACGTGCGCATCCTGACGGCGACAAACAAGGATTTGCGCGCGGCGGTGGCGGAGAAAACGTTTCGCGAGGATTTGTATTTCCGGATTGCGGCGGTGCCGATCACGGTGCCGGCGCTGCGGGATCGCGGGGACGACGTCCTGCTGCTGGCCGAGCATTTTCTAGAGCGATTCAAGCGCGAGTTTCGCAAGCCGGCACTGACGTTGACGAAGGACGCGCGGGCCCGGCTGCGCGGGTATGCGTGGCCGGGAAACGTTCGCGAGCTGCAGAATACGATCGAGCGCGCAGCGATTCTGGCGAATGGCGCGGAAATCGATGCGGAGGGGTTGCAATTACCCGCCGCCAAGCCCGCTGCCGACGAAATGCCCGAGGGCATGCTCGAGAGCCAGTTTTTGTGGGAAGGGCCGCTCGACGAGGTATCGCAGCGGGCGGTGGCGCACGTGGAGCGATTCAAGATTCACAA
>DATJRU010000085.1:0-7194 GCA_035504455.1 Vulcanimicrobiaceae bacterium | reverse complement strand
ACCACCATCGTCGAGGGCGCCGGCAAGGCCAGCGAGATCGAAGGCCGCGTTCGCCAGATCCGCACGCAGGTCGAGGAGACCACCTCCGACTACGACAAGGAAAAGCTGCAGGAGCGGCTCGCCAAGCTCGTCGGCGGCGTCGCGGTGATCAAAGTGGGCGCGGCTACCGAGACCGAGCTGAAGGAAAAGAAGGCTCGCGTCGAGGACGCCATGCACGCAACCCGCGCGGCGGTCGAGGAAGGCATCGTTCCCGGCGGCGGCGTGGCTCTGGTTCGCTGCATCTCCGCGCTCGAAAAGCTCAAGCTTCAGGATGACGAAGCCATCGGCGTCAATATCGTGAAGCGCGCGCTCGAAGAGCCCATGCGGCAGATCGCTCTCAACGCCGGCCAGGAAGGCGCCGTGATCGTCGGCCGCATCCGCGATTCGAAGGACGATAACTTCGGCTACAACGCGGACACCGAGGAGTTCGTCGACATGGTCAAGGCCGGCGTCATCGACCCGGCCAAGGTCACGCGCCTCGCTCTGCAGAACGCTGCTTCCATCGCCGGCTTGATGCTCACCACCGAAGCCCTCGTGGCCGACATCAAGGAAGACGAAAAGAAGGGCGCGGCAGGCGGCGCCGGCGGCGGTATGCCCGGCGGCGGCATGGGCGGCATGTACTAAGCCAGTCGACAGTTCACAGTCGATAGTTGAGAGAACAGTGGCACGGGCAATCCTGCCTGTGCTCCTGTCTCCGATTCAAAAGGGCGTTCGCTCCAGCGAACGCCCTTTTTGTTTCTGCATCCGCCCTCTGCGCTGTCATCCCGAACCCGTTCGCGCTTCCCGCGAACGGCGTGAGGGATCTGCTGCTAGCCGTAGGTGTAAACGTAGCGCCGGGTCCTTCTAGCCCGGCATACTTTTCGGCTACCGGAACCAGCCGGAGTCGGCGCCGGCTTTGCGGCCTTCGTCGGCGAGCTGGTCGAGCTGATTTTCGAGGCTGGCCTTGCGGTCTTCGAGGTCTTTTAATTCGGCGTTGCGGTCGTGGATGATGATCACCCCTTGCGAGAGGCCGGCCGAAGGATCGAAGGAAGTGGCGCCCGCCTTGGCGATTTCGGCTTTCTTGTCTTCGATCTGGCGATCGACGTCGGCGATGGCATTCTTGATCTGGTTCGCGCGGCCGCGCCAGTATTTTTCGTCCTGCGCGCCGGCCGAAGGGGCCGCGCCCTGGCCGTCCGCGTCGCCATTCGCGTTTGCGTCGCCATCGGCGGAGGAGTTTCCATCGCCGACGACGGAGATTCTGCCGCCAATGCTGGAAACGTCTTCGTCGGTGTAGACGTGCTTCGCTTTCGTCTGCTGCTTCTGCGCGTTCGCGGCGCGCGCGGCGTCGCCAAGCGATTGCGGTGGCGGAGCGGAGGCGTTCTGCATGGCGGGCGTCGTCGAATCGGACTGCGCGGCGGCAGCGGACTGCGACGCGGCTTGCGAAGAATCCTGCGACGAGCCGCCCTGCGACGACTGCGCGTTCGCGGAAATCGCGGGGACGAATGCGGCGAGCAGCACGGCCGCGAGCGGAATACCCGCATAAATACAGGCTTTTCGCGGGGTCGCGTTGGCGGACATTCCCATGAGCCGCTGAATCGATTCGCGCAATTTCATCGTGATCTCCGTGGAGCGCTCGACGTTAAGAGAACGGTAGCGGGCGCGCGCGAGTGGGTCAACGGTACTGCGGCGCGCGGTTGCGCCGGGCGGACCTGTACCTCCGTACAGGGCGTACGGGCATGAAAAGAACGGGCATGGGGGCGGCCGGCGGGCGCCGAAAATCCCTGAGTCCCGGGACGGCGAGCCTCATCTAAATCGTGATTGCAATTCGAAGCACATTAGAGAGGACACGATGAAAAGGCTCGAGGGAAAAGTAGCGGTGGTGACGGGTGGCAACAGCGGAATCGGCCTGGCGGCGGCCAAGCGCCTGCAGGACGAAGGCGCGCGCGTCGCGATTTCCGGGCGCAACCAGAAGACGCTCGACGAAGCGACGGCGCTGCTGGGCAAGGACGTGCTCGCGGTGCAAGCCGACGTCTCGAAGCTCGACGAGATCGACAAGTTTTTCGCCGCGGTGACCAAGAAATTCGGCAAGATCGACATTCTTTTCGCCAACGCGGGCATCGGCAGGTTTGTGCCCTTCGATCAGACGAGCGAGCAGGTCTACGACGAAATGTTCGACATCAACGCGAAGGGCGCGTATTTCACGGTGCAGAAGGCGCTGCCGCACCTGAACGACGGCGCGTCGGTGATTTTGAACACGAGCGTGGTGAGCCACGAAGGCATCGCCAACGGCACGGTGTACGCCGCGACGAAAGCGGCGATGCGCTCGATGACGCGGTCGATTGCCGCCGAGCTCGTGGGCCGCAAAATCCGCGTGAACGCTGTCGCGCCGGGGCCCATCGTCACGCCGATTTTCGATCGCATGGGCGCCCCGAAAGAGCAAGTGGACGAGTTGACGAAGATGCTGATCGCGACGGTGCCGATGGGGCGCATGGGAAAGCCGGAGGAAGTGGCGGGCACGGTGGCGTTCCTGGCGTCGCAGGATGCGTCATTCATCACGGGCGTGGAGATTGACGTGGACGGCGGGCGCGGGCAAATCTAACGCGCCACGGAAGAATGCGGATGCGGGCGCGCGGAAGCGCGTCCGGTTTATTTCGGCGCTTTGGCGATGGCGAGCGAGCGGAGCATGCGCACCCAGCGGCCAGGGCGCTTGTCGTGCGGCGCGACGAGCTTGAGCGGGCCTTCGCGGGCGCTCAGCGGAGCGCCGTCCATCGTGTCAGCGACGATCACGTCCGAATCCTGGAAGCTGGAATCGAGCTCGGCCGCGGAAAAAAGCGCGCGGTAGCCGTCGGAGCCTTCGGCAATCACGTACGTTGCCATCGCGGCGCCGCGGAGCGCTTCGCCTTGCGGCAGGCCGGCGCGCTTCCACAGTTCCGCGAGAGGCACACCTTCGTAGGTTTCCTGCTTGCCGTTGTGCGAGTTCATCACCGTGAGAGTTTTGCGCGGCATGTGGCGCAGGTCGTCGAGCGAGAGCGAGAGTGGCGTCGGAACGTCGCCGCCCACGGTGAGCGCAGGCGCGGCGGCGGATTGCGTTGGCGCCGCTTGCGCGCCGGCGATTGCAGGCGACGCGCATGAGACGAAGGCCAGCAGGAGCGCAAAGAAGATTCCGCGGTGATGGCGCACGTTTCGACTCCTATCGAAGCACAATCACGAGATAACTCGCACACAAGATAAATCGCACACAAATGGTAGCGCCGGGCGCGGCGAGTGTCGAGCCGGATGAGAACCGCTATACTGTTCGTTCGCGAGTGTCTGCGGCGTTCGCGTGGAGGCGACAGCGTGGCGGAGAATGGGGCGGCGAATGCAGTGGAGACGCGCGGGCTGACGCGGCGATTCGGCACGCTGGTGGCCGTGGATCATTTGTCGATCGCGTTTCCGCATGGGTCGATCTTCGGGCTGCTCGGGCCGAATGGCGCCGGCAAAAGCACGCTGATCAAGATGCTGACAACGCTGCTCGCGCCGAGCGAAGGGACGGCGTTCGTGGCTGGGTACGACGTGGTGCGCGAACCGCGGCAAGTGCGGCGCAAGATCGGGTACGTCTCGCAGATGCTTTCGGCGGACGGCGACCTGACAGGCTACGAAAACCTCCTGATCTCGGCAAAGCTCTACGGCATTCCGCGCGCGGAGCGCAAAGCGCGGATCACGCGCGCGCTCGAATTCATGAAGCTTTCGCACGTGGCCGACAAATACGTGAAGCACTACTCGGGCGGCATGATCCGCAGGCTCGAAATCGCGCAGTCGATGCTGCACCATCCAGCGGTGCTTTTCCTCGATGAGCCCACCGTCGGCCTCGATCCCTTCGCCAAGCGCGCCGTCTGGCAGGACATTCGAGACCTGCGCGCCGAATACGGCACCACGATCCTGATGACCACGCACGACATGCTCGAGGCGGACGAACTTTGCGAGACGATCGCGTTCATGCACCAGGGCACGCTCGCGGCGATCGGCTCGCCCGCCGAACTCAAATCCGCGCTCGGCCCGGACGCGACGCTCAACGACGCGTTCATTCATTGCACCGGCTCGGGAATCAGTGAAGGAGGAGACCTCAAAGATGTCGCACGCGCACGCCTCACTTCCCAGCGTCTCGGATGACGCAAACGCGATCCGCGATTTCGCGCGGCAGACGCTGGCCGTCGCCGAAGCGGACATCCGCAAATTAATCCACGATCCCGTCGAACTCGGCACGCGCATGATCCAACCGATGCTGTGGCTGCTGATCTTCGGCGAAGTCTTCACGCGGGCGCGCGTGGTGCCGACGGGCGGGATCCGCTACCTCGATTTCATGACGCCCGGGATTCTCGCGCAGAGCGTCCTTTTCGGCGCGATTTTCTACGGCATTTCGCTGATCTGGGAGCGCGACCTCGGCATCGTCCACAAATTCCTGGTGAGCCCGGCCGCTCGCAGCGCTCTTGTGCTGGGGCGGACGATTTCGTCGTCGGCGCGCAGCCTGTGCCAGATGGTGTTCGTCTATTTGCTCGCGCTGCTGCTCGGCGTGCAGATTCGCTGGGGCGCTCTCGAAATTGCGGGCGTGATTTGCGCGGTCGTGCTTGGTTCCGCGGTGTTCTCGACATTCTCCCTGATCGCCGCGTGCATCGTGAAATCGCGCGAGCGGTTCATGGGGATCGGGCAGGTGCTGACGATGCCGCTTTTCTTCGCGAGCAACGCCATCTATCCGCTCAGCCTGATGCCGGCGTGGCTGCACGGCGTGTCGCGCGTGAACCCGTTGACGTATCAGGTGGACGCGCTCCGTCACCTGATGGTCGTCGGCGGCACGACCGTATTCGGCATGGGGCTCGATTTCGGCGTGATGATTTTGGCGCTGGCCGTGATGGTCGGCATCGCGACGCGGCTGTACCCGACCATCATCAGCTGAAGCCATGCAGCAAAGCTGCCGGGCTCTAAGCCCGTCACCACATTAGGAAAAAGCAAAGTCGCCCACCTGAACGTGACCGCTACAGTAGGGGCTTGAGCCGTTTAGTGCGCCGGGACTTTCACAGGGACCTCGCGTCCCCATCCGGAAGGGGCGCTCGCGGAGGCCATGCGAAGCACCGCGTTTACGGCGTGGATTTGCCCGCCGTAGACTTTGAACGCCTCGAAGGTGACAAGCGCGCGGCCCGGTCCGTACTGCTTGGTATTTCCAAAGTTGAGATACAGCAGGACGATCCCGAGGTGCTCGTCGAATGCCGCGAAGCGGGCACGGATGCCCGGATGCTGAATGATCGTCTGCGTTTTGATGTTCTCGCAGCCGGCGCGTGTGCAACCGGCCCCCGCGGTATGAATGCCGTTCTCGATGCGGTAAGCGTCCGGGGCGAACGGCGTGTCGACCTTAACGAAGCTGCCGGCCTTC
The DNA here is from genome assembly GCA_035504455.1 of Vulcanimicrobiaceae bacterium. Classification (GTDB taxonomy): domain Bacteria; phylum Acidobacteriota; class Terriglobia; order Acidiferrales; family UBA7541; genus Palsa-295. Next base: position 1,772 of record DATJRU010000085.1, on the reverse strand, counting down.
AACCCCTGCGGGTATTTCATGGCGATTGCGATCTCTCGGGCGCGCGAGTCGACTGCCGAAGCAGGCGGGACGAACGCCATCTGCTCGTTGCCCTTCTCGTACCCGGCAGGATCGAATAGCAGCGAGTCTTTGTCTTGCGGCACGACCATCGTCTCGATCTCGCTGATTTTGCCGCCGCGCTCTTTCAGCCGCAAAGCGAGCAGCACCGGCTTATTTTCCGCTCCGAGGACGACGGCTTGCGTCGCGGCCGTATGTCCCGCCACGTCGAGAATGTCCTGGCGATACGTGCCAAGGCCCGAGGCCGTGCGCCAGAGGCCCTCGCCGAGCTTCATTGTTTCGCCGTTTTCCGTGAATCGGACGTTCGGTACGGCCGGCAGCGCGGCTGGGTCGTGCGCCACCATATCCTTCAAGTACTGCGTGACCAAATCGCCCAGGCAGCCGCGGTCGCAATCTTTCGCGGCGGCCGGCCGCGCGGACAGCATAAGCAGCGCTGCGACGATTGCAACTGCGGCAAAAAGACTGCGCGTGCGCGGTCGAATCCAAGTCATGAGTACGGTTCCTCCGAGCGGAGACTCCGAGAATTCCGGCATTCTTCGCATATTGCGAAATCAGGTGCGCGACAACATTTCGCGAGCTTTTTCACGGCGCGCAGCCACCCGAATCAGCGGCCGTGATCGGGAAAGTGTTCCCAGCCGGTAGGCGCGTCGTAGGGCATGCCGGAGTGGCCGAGGGCTTCGATCTCGTGAATCTTTCCCCCCGAAATCTTGAAAACGTGCACGGCCACATTATCAAAGGGCTTGAAGTCCATCGACTGGGATGGAATGCCGGGAACGCCGACGATTTTTTCGGTCTTCTCGTCCATCGGATGGCGGAACTGCGAAAAGCCCATCACGAGGCCCGTTTCCGGGTCCGCGATCATCACGCGGCGGGGCTCGATTCGCTTGATGTAGTCCATCACGTGAGTCTTGAGCTGCGCGGCGCAGCCGAACGAGCCGAGCACCTGACGATTGGTGGGATTGGCGGGCGGAGGGTTGCCGGTGGTTTGGATCCCGTTTTCGCGGCGTACGCAGTCGTCCGCGAACGGCGCGTTATTCGCATCGGCGGTGGTGACGGCTGTGTAGTACGTCCCCGCGATCTGAAGCATTTGGGCCCGAGGGACGCGCTCGGATGGCGGCACCTCGGCCAGCAGGCCGGGACGCGGCGTCTCGAGATTCTTCAGATTCGCGGGCTTCAAGTCGCCGGCCCAGAGATGTTCGGCGGCCACGATTTCGCCGCCGCGGATCTTGAGCCGGAAATCGGCCTCGATGGGTTGGTTATCGGCGCGCATCACGCAGAGCAAGCCGACTTCCTCGGAGACCGGATCGGGCACGTACACCTTGAAAGTGGCCGGCGGCGCATCCGCGGTTTTCCAGAGGCCGTCGCCGGGATGCATCGGCGCCGTGTTTTCGACGAATTCCACTTGCGGCGAAAGCGGAACCTGCGACGGGTCGTGCGCGACGAGCGCGGCGACGTAGTCGTTCATCGCCTCGATCAGGCAAGCGCGGTCGCAATGCGCCGGGAACTTCTTCGCTTTCGGCGCGGCGAAGACCGGCGAACTCGCGAAAAACAAGATGATCATTGCAGCGGGCAGGGTCCTCAAGCGCGTTCTCCATTCCCTTTGGGCAACATCTTCACCTTCCGTCCGGGCGCATCATACACTTTCCCGACCGCGGAAGCGCTCTTAGAAGCGGTTGACGGCCGAAGGATCGAATTTGCTAAGAGGCAGGGGCGCG
>DATJRU010000084.1:0-4404 GCA_035504455.1 Vulcanimicrobiaceae bacterium | reverse complement strand
CTTTTTGTTTTCGGGCTTTATCCGGTGCCGCTGGGCTCGGCTCGCGTGGAGTGCGCGACCAAACTGTGGGAGAATGTGCGCCGCGCATGAAACACGAAACCTACATTGCGGGCGGGGCCGGCGGCGCCGGCGCCGTCAACGCCTCCACCGGCGTGCGACGTGTCCGCATGCGGAATTCGGGCGCGACGTTGCACCAGCGCGAAGGCGGCGTATCGCTGATCCGGCCGGATGAGGCGCTGCGGTCGTGTCCGAAGGTGCTGACCGACCGGATCGCACACTGGGCGCGCGTGTCGCCCGGGAAAATCTGCATCGCGAAGCGCGGCGCCGATCAGCAGTGGCGCACGCTTACCTACGCGCAGGTCCATGATTCCGTGCGGTGCATCGGCCAGGCGCTGCTCGACCGCGGGCTTTCGGCAGAGCGGCCCGTCGCGATTCTCTCCGAGAACGATCTCGAGCATTTTCTGCTGACGTACGCCGGGCAGCACGTTGGGATTCCCACCGCGCCGCTTTCGCCGGCGTATTCGCTGGTTTCGAAGGATTTCGGCAAGCTGCGCCACTGCCTGGAGATTCTTACGCCGGGGCTCGTTTTTGTCTCGCACGGCGGGCACTATGGCCGCGCGATTGAGGCAGTGGTCGAAAAGGATGTCGAAGTGGTGGCGATGGCTGCGCCTCCGCCTCGGCTCAACGCGACGCTCTTCGCCGAGCTTCATGCGACCGAGCCGACGCGCGACGTGGAAGCCGCGCACGAGAAGATCGATCCCGATTCGCCGGCGAAATTCCTCTTTACCTCCGGCTCGACCGCGATGCCCAAGGCCGTCACCAACACGCATCGCATGATCTGCAGCAACCAGCAGATGATCGCGCAGGTCTTCGGGTTCCTCGAGGACGAGCCGCCGGTGATCGTCGATTGGCTGCCGTGGAATCACACGTTCGGCGGGAACCACGACGTGGGGATCGCGCTCTACAATGGCGGCACGTTTTACGTCGACGACGGCAAGCCCGGGCCCGGCGCCATCGAAAAAACGGTCCGCAACCTGCGCGAGATTTCGACCACCGTCTATTTCAACGTGCCGAAAGGATACGAGGATCTGCTGCCGTTTCTGCGCGCCGATCGCGAGCTGCGCGAGAGCTTTTTCCGGCGGCTCGGGTTGATGTTTTACGCCGGCGCGGGATTATCGCAGCCCGTATGGGACGCATACCGCGAACTGGCTGCGGCCACGTGCGGCGAGCGCGTGATCATGGCCACGGGACTGGGTTCGACGGAAACGTCGCCGATGTCGATTCAGACTTCGTGGGAAACGGATCGCGCGGGAACGATCGGGCTGCCCGTACCCGGCGTCGAATTAAAGCTCGTGCCGCACGGGGCGAAGCTTGAGGCGCGCGTCCGCGGGCCCAACATCACTCCTGGATACTGGCGGCAGCCGCAGCTCACCGAAAAAGTTTTCGATGAGGAGGGATTTTACAGGTTTGGCGACGCGGTGCGTTTCGTCGATCCGGATGATATCAACAAGGGGCTGCTCTTCGACGGCCGGCTCAACGAGGATTTCAAGCTGGCGAACGGCACGTGGGTGAGCCTGGGGCCGCTGCGCGCGAAATTTCTGGGGCACTTTGCGCCGCTCGTTCGCGACGTGGTGATCGCGGGGCATGACCGCGATTTCATCGCCGTGCTGATTTTCGCCGATCTCGATGCATGCGCGGGGCTGTGCGTCGGCGGCGCTGCCGGCGCGACGCCTGCCGCCATTTTGCAAGACCGCGCTGTGCGCGCGGAGTTTCAGTCGCGGCTCGAGAAATTAGCCGCGGAATCTACCGGCAGCTCGAATCGCATTGTGCGCGCGATTCTGTGCGATGAGCCGCCGTCGCTTGATGAGGGCGAGATTACGGACAAAGGCTCGTTCAATCAGCGGAATGTGCTGGATCGCCGGGCGGCGCTTGTCGAGCAGATGTATATGGCCGAGCCGCCGCTGCGCGTATTGCGAATCTGAAAGCGCCGGCTCGCAAAGGCCTCACCCTCACAAACCGGGGATGGGGCATCCGGAAAGTCAAAGCGAAGGCACGAGCCGGGTTCTAGCGGCCGAGGAAGCGCTCGAGGGTTTCGGCGTCGGCTTCCGCTTTGTCGAGGTACTCTTTCGCCTTCGCGCCGTCCTGCTGCTGCAGAGCGGCCTCGGCGTGCGCGAGATTCGTCTGCATCCGCGCTTGCGCTTCGACCATATCACCGCGCAGGCCGTAACCCTGGGCTGCTTGCTGGCGCTGCAATGTGGTGAGGCTCGAGTCGATTGCGGCGGCGCGGCTGCTGATCTGGTCGGCCTGGGTCTGCGCTTCTTTCAGGGCTTCGGCCTTGGCGGCCGCTTCTGCAGCGGCTTGGGCGGCGGCCGCCTGAGCGGCGGCATCGGCGGCTGCCTTCGCGGCAGCAGCTTGCTCGGCTGCTTTCGCGGCTTCAGCCTGTTGGGCGGCGGAAGGCGCTGCCGGCGCAGGAGCCGGCGGGGGCGGCGCCGTCGGTGCGGGCATCGCGCTCGGCGCTGATGACGTTGTCGTGCTCGAACTTGCACCGGCTTGCGTTTTTGCCCGGCGCGGCACGTAGACCGCGGCTCCCGCGAGAATCGCCACGACCAAAACTCCGCCGACGGCCATCCACAAGCCTCGATGGCTTTTGTGCGCTGCGGGCGGCGGTGGCTGCATCGTTGCGGCCGAAGCGGAAACCGAGGCTGCGGCCGCGACGGTCGCGGGCCGCGTCGGCTGCTGCATCGGCGCGGTGGGAGGCTGGGCCGATGGTGCGGTCGCCGCCACCGTGGGATCCATGAAAATCGTGGTGGCAGAAGGAACGCCCGAGCGGCCCGCGCCAATTCCCGCCGCCGCGCCTTGCGGCAATGCGCTTTTCAGAGCGTTGCGAAGCGCCGTGGCGGACTGAAATCGCTTCTCGGGCTCTTTGGCGAGCACCATCAGGATGATGTCGTTCAGCGCTTGCGGCAGGTCGGGCCGCAGGACGATCGGCGGCTCCGGCAACTGCTGCAACTGCGCGACCATCAACGAGTAGCCGCTGTCGCCGCGGAATGGCAGGCGTCCGGTGAGAATTTCGTAGAGCGACAAGCCGACCGAATAGAGGTCCGAGCGCGCGTCGACCGACTCGCCTTTCACCTGTTCGGGCGACATGTAATTGAGCGAGCCGAGCGTGGTGCCGGTGATGGTCATGCCGGCTTCGTTGCCGGGGCGCGCGATGCCGAAGTCCATCAGCTTTACGACGCCTTGCTGCGTGAGCATCATGTTGCCGGGCTTGATGTCGCGGTGAACGACATTCATCTGGTGCGCGTAGACGAGCGCGGCGAGCACCTGGTCGATGTAATAGACCGCGTCGGCGACCTGCACCGGGCCTTGCTGCAGGCGCGAGGCGAGCGTGACGCCGTCGACGTACTCCATGATCATCACGAGCTGGTTATCGAGCGTGAGCGCCGTGCGCAGCGCCGCGATATTCGGGTGGTTCAGGCTCGCGAGCAATTTGATTTCGCGCAGGAAGCGGTCGGCGAGTTCCTTTTGGTCGGCGAGATTGGGCAGCAGGATTTTCATCGCCTCGACCCGGTCGGAGATCGTGTTGCGGACCTTGTAGACCTTGCCCATGCCGCCGGCGCCGAGCACTCCGAGAATTTCGTAGTCGCCGAGTTTCTGGCCTACCGTGTAGTCCTGGCTCATTGGGGAACTCCTTTGCGCGGCGCGCGTGCTGCTCGAATGAATGTCGTCGTGTGGGTGATCGTGTGGACGAATGTCGGCCGGCGCAAAACTTGCCGCCAGCCTTCCAGTGGGCGGGATTATACCCCAGTTTTTGCAGATCGAAGCTTGAGACGGCTGGGAGGAGGGTCAGACGACGTTGGCGCCGCCGTCGACGACCACGTCAATGCCGATGATGTTGGAGGCTTCGGGCGAGGCGAGGAACAGCACGGGCGCGACGGCTTCTTCGGGCGTGCCGATCTTTTTGCGCAGCGTGGTGCCCTTCAGAAACTCCTTGAAGCCGGCGATCTGCTCTTTCGAGACGCTGGGCATGCGCCAGGCGATCGGCGTGTCGATAGGGCCGGGGCTGCAGACGTTGACGCGGATGCCGCGGGTGACAAGTGCCGCCGCGAGCGTCTTCCCGAGCGACACCAGGCCCGCCTTGCTCGCGCAATATACGGACGCCTCGGCGAAAGCGCGCGTCGAGGCGTTCGATGAGTTGATTACGATCGCCGAGCCCATCGGCATCAGCGGCACGGCTTTCTGCACGGTGAAAAACGTGCCTTTGAGATTGATGTCCATCACGTAGTCGTACTGCTCTTCGGTGATTTTATCGAAGGCTTGAATGTCGGCGACGCCCGCGTTGGCGAAGAGCACGTCGAGGCGGCCGTGCTTTTCCCTGATTGCGGCCATCACGGCGTCGATTTG
>DATJRU010000083.1:0-6118 GCA_035504455.1 Vulcanimicrobiaceae bacterium | reverse complement strand
TCGTAGCGCGTGGTGAGCTTGCCTTCGCGCAGGCTCACCACCGTAAAGCCCTCGGGCGTGCCCATGCGCGGGCCGTGCCACCAGTTGCCGCAGACGGCGCCGCTGGTGATGTACTGCGTGTTCTTGTAGCTCACGATTTCGTTGACGTGCGTGTGGCCCTGCAGGACCGCGATCACGTTGTGCCCCTCAAGCACTTTCAGCACCTGCGGCGCGTTGGCGATGGTCAACATGTTGTGCTTCGGGTTCGGCTCGTCAATGGTAGCGTAGGTGGTGAACGCGGTGACGAGCGGCACATGGGTCACCACAATCACCGGCGCGCCCGGAGGCACGCTTTTCAAATCGCCGGCCAGCCAATTCAGTTGCGGGTCGTCGATGCGGCCTTCCCACATGCGGTCGGCCGTCGGCTGGATCGAATCGAGCACCGCGAAGTGATAGCCGCGATGGTCGAACGAATAGTACGTCCTGCCGCCGATGCGCTCTTCGTACATTTTCTTTCCGTAAGCCGAATCGGAGGGCGAGACACCGCTTTTCGTTTCGATGCCGAAAAGATCGTGATTGCCGATCACGTGGTAAAGCTTCATCTGAAGCTGCTGCTCGGCCTTGCGATAGAGATCGTAGACGAGCTTCGCGCGCGCGGCGTCGACGCCGAGCGCGTCGTACACGTGATCGCCGCCCATGATGGCGAACTCGCTCTTGATCCCCGCGATCTTGCGGAAACATTCGTCGCAGCCTTGCGCGGCATTCAGTTCCGGCTCGATGTGCGTATCGGTGAAGAAAACAAAATCGAACGACTCCGGCGCCGCTCCTGCCCAAGCGATGCCGTTCGCGCCCAAGGCGGCCGCCGCGCCCGCCCCGGCCACCGTCTGTAGAAATTTCCTGCGATCGAGAATCATGTTGTGTCCCTTGTTTCTCTCCAGAGATGCGCGCTGTTACTGGCTCGCTTCGGGCGACGTGACTGTGCTGGCGGACGAGGTGGGCGACAGCTTCGCGCGGATCATCGCCTCGACGCGGCCCCACACGGCGGGATCGCATTCGATTTCGGTGTGCGAGGTGGCGAGGCGGCGGTCCCACCACGGGTAGGCGGCGTAGCAGCGGACGGGCTGCTTGCTGTAATCGAAGCGGAAATTGCCGATGATCTTGGTGCGTTCCGGGTCGGCGGCGCGAATCTCGCTCTCGCCGTGGATCCACCCGTGCGGCTGGTAGAAGTTCACAGCCTCGGCGACGTTGGACGGAATGACGACATCGTTTTCGTGGCGCTTTTCGATGCTGTCCACCTGGATCGTGAGCAGCACCGGAATATTTTCCTCTTGAAGCTGGCGCGCGACCGTGACGGCCTCCGAAGCGCCCCAGCTATGGCCGTAAAGAATGATGCGCGCATCCTGTTTTTCGCGCGCGCTGAGCGAGCCATCGTGGTCGGCGTCGAGGACGCGCAGAATCGCGGCGAGCGCCTGATCTCTCTTGTGGTTCTCAAAGGCGGCGGCGTAGACGCCGCTGGGATAGGCCGCGCGAATCTGGGCCGCCAAATGCGCTTCCGTGTGCGAGAGATTGCTGCTGCTGACGTAGCCGCCGACAAATCCGATCACGATGACCGGCGAGATTGCCGGGGCGCCGGCGCGGGCGGAAGCGGCGGACGCTCCCGTAGCAGAGGCAGCGCGCGCGTGAGGCTCATGGCCGAAAACAAACGCGCAGCAACCCAAAACGGCAAGCGCAATGGGGCAAGCACGCATCGAGTCCGCGGGGAGGGCGCGCAGATCATAGCAAGGAATGCCGCGCGCGTGAAGTTCTCGCGGCCGCAAGCCAGCCCGGAAAAAACGAGGCCCCGTCCTTCCTACAGCAGGAAGGACGGGGCCGGTGAACTGTTTCCGCCTAGAAGCTGAACTTCAGGGCGAAGTCGATGATACGAGCCGGAACCGACGTCCGTGTGATTACGCCGAACGTCGCAAGCGCATTGAGGTTGTTGCCCGGGGGGTTAAACTGTGCGTGGTTCCACACGTTGTAAAACTCCGCGCGGAACTGCAGCGTTCCCGCCTCGTATATCTTGGTGTTCTTGATGAGCGAGATATCCCAGTTGTGCTGACCGGGACCCAAGATCGTGCCGACGCCGGAGTTGCCGAAGCCGGTGCCAGCGCCAGGTTTCGTCGAACCCGCCGCACCGCAAAGCAAGGCCGCGTTGCCGCCCGGATTCGACGCGCCACCGATGCACTGCGGAGCGGATGCCGGCAGCGTGGCGAATTGTTGGAAGGCGTTTATGTTGATCCAGTTATTCAGCCGCGACAGGTTGCTGCCCGGAGTGGCAATCGGTACTCCAGACTTGCAGTTCCCTGTGACCGGGTCGCAGTCAACCGGATCTGCCAGCAACGCTCGAACATTATTTCCAAAGGGACTGCTGCCGTCATAGAGGGTGGCGCCGTTGCCGTCCACGACGGTAAAGGGCTCGCCGTCCTGAATGGTGGTAACGCCGGAAACGGTCCAGCCTCCCAGCACTTTGCCCGTGATGCCTTCCATACGCTTCCACGGCAGATCGTAGCTGTAGCTGACAACGAGGCGCTGCGGCCGGTTGAAGGCCGCTGGTCCATACTGCTGGCGCAGGTCGTTGGGATTGTCGCTCGTGCCGCCGCCCGAAAGCACGTTACCCGGTGCGGCGATCCCGCTTCCCCCCTCAGAAGAGTTGATGTTCGTGGTGGAGTTGCTCCAAGTGTACGCCACTTGCAGCAGCAGTCCATGTGAGAACTGATGCTTCAACTGAGCCTGCAAGCTGTTGTACACATCGTCGCCCGTTGTGCTTGTCGTCGAGAGACCCGTGGGATCCATGCCGAGATAGAAGACGCGACCCTGGATGTTGCCGACTACGTTCTCCAAGATCGACGTGGTTGGACTCGGATTGCCGACGTTAAGCGGGAGAACGCTGGGGGTGTGGTTTGCGGCGGTGCCGTTGCCGACGACCATCGCGTAGTCCTGAGGGTCGGAGGCGAGTGGCTCATTCGGAGCTCCTGCCGCGAGGTAGCCGATATTGATGTTGCGCGCCCAGTCGTATAGGTCGGTGCCGTGTTGACCCACGTATCCGATGTCGGCGACCCAGCCGTGCTTGAACTCATACTGAAGGTCGAGGTTGTACTCCTGGATGAGCGGCGTGCCCAGGTATTGCGAGTCCGACGTGCTGTTGTTGGTGAGGTCCGATCCCGCGACAGCGAGCGTGCCCGTGGCGGCCGTGCCTGGAGTTACAACGAGGTACCGCGGTTTCCATCCGAGGACGCCGGTGGCTGGCTCTGGAGCAGGATTGTCCAAGGTGCCGACAGCCGGGATTGAGCCGGCGTACGGGGGATCGGCTTGCTGGTTGTTGCCGAGCAGGTTGCCGTAGATGCGGTCGTAGAAGATGCCGTATCCGGCGCGCACCACCACGTTGTTTCCAAGCGGCTGCCAGGCTAGACCCACGCGGGGAGCCAGATTCAGCCACGGCGCTCCCTGCTCGAGCGTCTTGTTGCTGTTCACGTAGACGCCCGTAGCGGGCGCGCCGCCGGGTGTGATGGAACCGGTCAGGCCAAGGTTCGTCGCCTTATTGTAATTCGACTGAACAACGTAACCGGCAAGAGTCCCCGGAAAACTAGGGGCCAGGAAAGTGCCGCCCGTATTCACTAGTCCGGCTTCGCTGGCCCAGACGTTGGTAAACAGTCCAGTCGCGTCGGTCGGGAAACCATCGTACTCCCAACGGAGGCCGAGGTTCACGGTGAGCTTCCGGGTGACCTTGACGTCGTCCTCGGCGAAAGACGAGAACTCGTTGACGCGAAGGGCATGGTAGTTCGGTGCGGTCGGTGCGAGGCGCGTGGTCAAGTTCGCCAGGATGCCGCCAAAAAACGGAACGTCGCCGCTCGTCATCAGGCCTTCGAGGTTTCCAAAGATCAATTCGCCCCTGCCTGCACCTCCGAGAGTCCAGTTCCACTGGATGCGCTGGGCCTCGAAGCCGGCGCGGATGGCGTGCTTGCCATGGTTCCAGGAGATCTGGTCGGAGAACTGGAAAGTATTGAAGTAATTCGTGTCGGCGGCGAAGAAGTTTCCGCCGGCATTGAAAGTTCCCCAGTTGTCGCCGATTGCACTCGAGTTTATAACCGGAACGAGCGTCAGTTCCTTGTACGTTGTCGATTGTCCGGCGATACCGGGACACGGCTGGCCGTTGTTGACGGTGGGAATCATACCGATGGAACAGGCCGTGACATTGAGGCCGTCCTTGCTATTCGTCACTTCTCGCTGGTACGACACCCGAGCTTCGTTGACGAAGCTGCTGCTCAAAACAGAAGTGAGCTTGAGCAGCGAGTCCGTGGTGCTGTAGTTAGCATCCTCGGGACCGCCCGGCATGCAGGGCCCGAGGCAAACGAAGCTCTGTATCTGAGGATCCTTTGAGTAAAAGAACTTCGATGTCAGCGTATGCTTGCTCGAAAGAACGTAGTCACCGTTCGCAACGTATTGGTCCTCGTTTGCCTGGATGGGTTGCACGATGCTGTCGAGGCACGGCGCCGGGCATGCGCCCGGATGCGATGGAACGAACGACCCGCTCGGGATGTAAAAGCCTTTGTTGTAGCCTCCCTTCGGCCCTGCGGCCTGGAGGAGCCCGAGCATCGCGGGATTGATGTTCGATCCCTGCTGGTTGACGGTAGTGCCCGCAATAAACGCGGTTGGTCCGGAAAATACGCAGCCAAGGTACTGCTCGTAGGTGTACCCGGTCGTTCCGCAAGTGCTTGTCCCGGGGTTCGTCGTAGCAGCAGATCCCCACAGGGAACTCGGGATCGGAGTCGTACAGCCATCCGAACGGTTGCCGCACGGGGTGTTAAATGCGGGCATGCCGACGCCGCTGGTGAAACCGGTCGAGAACCCGTTCGTGCCGATGCCATTCAGTTGGCGTGTGCCCTGATAGGAAAAAAAGAAGAAGATCTTGTCCTTCTTGACTGGCCCGCCAACCGTTCCGCCGAACTGATTTTCCTTGAAGGTCTGCGGCGCGTTGACGCCAGTGCCTCCGGGGCCAAGTTCAGTCTGCTTCAAGAAGAAGTCGTTGGCGTCGAAGAAGTTGTTGTGAACGAATTCCCAAGCGGAACCATGGAATTGATTTGTGCCGCTCTTGGTGACGACATTGACGCTGGCACCGGGATTCTGGCCGTAGGATGCGTCGTACTGCGACGTCTGAATCTTGAATTCCTGAATCGCATCGGGGTTCGGAATGCCGATGCCCGGATAGTTGCCGGACTGCGCGCCACCACCGCTGCCATAGTTTGTAATCGAAGCGCCATCCATCAGGTAGTTGTTCTGGTCGGAACCTGAACCGTTGACGTTGATATCCTGCGTGCCGGCGCCGATCGCCGCGGCGCTTGAGACATTGACGACCACGCCCGGCGAAAGGTCGATGATCTGCGTGTAGTTCCGCGAGCTGAGCGGCAGGTCTGTGACTTCCCTGGATCCGACCAACGCGCCGTTTGTGGCGTTCTGCGTCTGAATCGTCTCGGCGGTGGATTCGACGGTAATCTGCTCGGACTGAGCTCCGACAGCGACGCTTTGGTTCAAGACGGCAGTCTCAGTTGTGCTGACCGTAACCGATGGAACCTCGGAGGTTTTGAATCCTGCGGCGGAGATTTTCACATTGTAATTGCCCGGGGGCAGCAAAGAAAACTTGAAACTGCCATTGGCATCCGTGGTAGCGGTGCGCGCTTGACCTGTCGCGTTGTCAGTAATCGTTACCGTCGCGCCGGAAATTACCCCTCCCGACGGGTCGGTGACCGTTCCGGTCAAGGCACCCGTAGTCGACGTTTGTGCCAAGGATGAGGAACCGCAGAGCAAAAGCAAAAGGCACGCGAGCAGCGCAGACACGAGTCCGCGCACACACCCGTTGGAATGAGTCATCGGAATCCCCCCGATTTCTTAAGTTTCACTTCTCACTCAACAGGCGAAAGGTCGCGCAGTGTTACCGAGGGAAACAGGGGCCGACGTGCAAGCATGACTCAGGTTCGCCGGTTGAACCAACCACCCTGGAAAGTGCGAATAGCACGGAGGGAAAATGCATGTCAAGATGAATACCCAAGAATACACTGGCATACAACTGCATACAATTGGCTGCAATTTACGCCATTTCCAAGTC
>DATJRU010000082.1:0-9520 GCA_035504455.1 Vulcanimicrobiaceae bacterium | reverse complement strand
ACTTCTCGTTGAGCACCGAGTTCAGGTAGGCAGTCATCGTCGGGCTCGTCCAGTCCTGCGCCCCGACCACTTTCCGGTCGATTTTCCCGTTCCGATCGATCACGTAGGTTTCCGGAATCATCGACGTGCCGTACTCCGTCTCGATCTTCTTCGATGGGTCGCGAAACGTCGGGAAGTTCACGTGGTACATCTGCAGGAAATTCTGGTAGGCGCTCTCGTCCTCGTCGATGCTCACGCCAAGAACCGTGCCGCCGCGCGGCGCAATCTCCGCCTGCAGCGCGTCGAGCGAAGGAGCCTCATCCACGCACGGCGGGCACCACGAGGCCCAGAAATCCACCAGCACCACCTGCCCGCGCAGGTCCGAAAGCTGCATCGGCTTGCCGTTCAGCGTAAATTGGAAGTTTTCGGCGGGACGTCCGTGGAGACTTGGCTCGCCTTGCCGGTAATCAGGACGCGCAAATAGATAAATCAAGCCTGCAATGAAGAGGAGAACGGCGCCAGTTTTCAGTTTCCTTTTCAATCCCCGTCCAAGCAACCTATAATCGAAAGAATATAGCAGGAGCACAGCGAAACCGACAGCGCCGGTTGGTCATTTTGCCGGGTCAGGAATACACAACATTGGTCTCCGCCATCATCCCTGCCCGAAACGAAGAAGCCTCGATAGCGCGCTCCGTGGAATCGGTGGCCGCGCAACCGGAAATCGGCGAGGTGATTGTCGTCGACGATCAGTCGACCGACCGCACCGCCGAGGTCTTAAAGCAATTGGCGGACCGAATCCCGAAGCTGCGCATCCTTTCAACCCACCACCTCCCGCGAGGCTGGGTCGGCAAGAATTACGCAGTATCGATTGGCGCTGCCGCCGCCACCGGCGATTGGCTCCTCTTCACCGACGCGGACACCTTTCACCTGCGGAACGCCGCGCGCCACGCGCTTCTGGACGCTGTGGGCCACGAGGCCGTTTTGGTCTCGTATTCTCCCGAACAGGAACTCGAAACCTTGTGGGAGCGCGCGCTCATTCCGTTCGTCTACTGTCGGCTCGCCGCGCGCTTTTCGTTCGCGCGCGTAAACGATCCGCATTGCCCCGATGCGGCTGCGAATGGCCAGTTCCTGCTCATCCGGCGCGACGTCTATGAATCGGTCGGCGGGCACGCGTCGGTCGCCAGCGAGATCGTCGAGGACGTCGCCCTCGCGCGTCGCGTGAAACGCGCCGGCCACCCCATCTATTTCGGTGCGCCCAAGGGCGTCGTTCGAACGCGGATGTACCGCTCGTTTCGCGCGATGTGGCAAGGGTGGACCAAGAATCTTTACCCGCTGATGGGCGGCAGCCTCCGGTCCACTCTGATCGAATTGGAAGCGTTCCCGTTTGCCGAGATGCTCGCGCCTGCGTTTGTCTCGGCGTTCCTGGCGGGCACGGAGCATGCGTCGCCTTGGTTGCTTCCCGCGGTTTTTCTGGCTGCCCTCGGCGGGGCCCATCTTCGCTACGCGATCGCGCTGCACCGGAATCTTTTCGCCGTCTCTCTCGTCCAATACTTCATCCCAGGAGCATGCCTCTACGCGGCCGCGCTCGTCGCCTCGTGGTGGAGGAATACGCGAGGCGCGGTGCTGTGGAAGGGCAGGGAATACCCGGCCAAGGGTTCCGCAAAAAGTCTATGATCCGAGTCACGCGCAAAGTCGAGTTTTCAGCGGCGCACTATTATCACAACCCCGCGTTCTCGCCGGAAGAGAACAAGCGCGTCTTCGGCAAGTGCAGCAACCTGCATGGCCACGGCCACAATTACGTGCTCGAGGTCACCGTCGCGGGCGAGCCCGATCCGGCCACCGGCATGGTCCTCGACCTGAAAGAATTGAAGGACATTTTGCAGCGCGAGGTCGTCGATCGCATGGACCACCGCCACCTGAATCACGAGGTCCCCGAGCTCGCCGGCAAGATTCCCACGTGCGAAAACATTGCGGCCGTGATCTGGAATCTGCTCGAGCCGCGGATCACCCAGGGCAAGCTCGATCGCGTGCGCCTCTACGAATCGCCCGACCTCTTCGCCGATTGCACGGCGGAATCCAACGGCGACGCGAGCCGCGCCGGAGGCCGCGCGTGAACGATCGCCTGAAGCTTTCGCTCACGCGGCGCTATCGCTTCTCCGCGTCGCACCGGCTGCACAGCGCGAAATTCAGCGATGAAGTGAACGCGCGCATCTATGGCAAGTGCAACAACCCGTACGGCCACGGGCACAACTACGTGGTCGAGGTCACCATCGCCGGCCCGGTCGATCCCGCCACCGGCATGATCGCGAATCTTGGCCAGCTCGATCCCTTCGTCGAGCGCGAGGTCATCGACGCGTTCGACCAGAAGTACCTGAACGAGGAGATTCCTCAGTTCTGCGCGCAGGTGCCGACCACCGAAAACGTCTGCCGCGAAATCTACCGGCGCCTGAAGGCTTTTCCCACCGCGCGGCTCGAGCGCGTGCGCATTGAAGAAACGAGCAACAACAGCTTTGAATTCGCCGGGTGACACAAATCAGTGCAGGTGCTCGTAGCGGCGCATGCTTGCTGCGCCCTTTTCGAGGAAACGTAGGAGCGAACCACCCATGTCAAAGAGAACGAACGGCAAGACCGCCGTGGACGAATCGGCCGAAATCGCGATCCCCGGCGCCCAGGGCTCGGAGACCATCGCGGACCTCGTCCGCCGGATCATCGCGCAGCTCGGCGAAGATCCCGATCGCGAGGGTTTGCGCGATACGCCCGACCGCTTCGAGAAGGCTCTCCGTTTTCTCACGAGCGGCTACCACCAGGATCCCTCGGAAATCCTGAACGGCGCGATGTTCAGCGTCACTTACGACGAAATGGTGGTCGTGAAGGACATCGAGCTCTACAGCCTGTGCGAACATCACCTGCTGCCGTTCTTCGGCAAGTGTCACGTCGCCTACATCCCGAATAAGAAGGTCGTCGGGCTAAGCAAGATCGCGCGCCTGGTCAACATGTACTCCCGCCGCCTGCAGATTCAGGAACGGCTCACGAGCCAGATCGCGCAGACGCTCGAAGAGCAACTCAGCCCGCAGGGAGTCGGCGTGATCATCGAGGCGCGGCATTTGTGCATGGTGATGCGCGGTGTCGAAAAGCAGAATTCCGCCGCCATGACCAGCGCCATGCTCGGCGTCTTCCGCCAAAGCAAGCAGACCCGCGACGAATTCCTCTCGCTGATCCGCGGCGGAAAATCGTAGCGGCGCCTATCACGTTTCGACTGTCATTCCGAGAGCAGGCCCACGCGCATTTGCCTTTCCCGCGGTGTGTGCGGGCGTGGGCCGGAGCGAGGAATCTGCTGTTCGCTCCAGGGGGACCGCATGCTTGAAACCCATCGCCTTCTCCTCCGCCGCTGGCGCGATTCTGACCGCCAGCCCTTCGCGGCGCTCAACGCCGATCCGCTCGTCATGCGTTTCTTCCCCGCCACACTCTCGCGCCCGGAAAGCGACCGCGCCGTCGATCGCATCGAGGCTCACTTCGAAGCGCGAGGCTTCGGCCTCTTCGCGGCGGAGCTTCGTCAGACCGGCGCGTTCATCGGCTTCATCGGCCTCTGGACCCCAGACTTCGAGGCGTCGTTCACGCCCTGCGTAGAAATCGGCTGGCGGCTCGCCGCGGCCTACTGGAACCAAGGCCTCGCCACAGAAGGAGCAAAGGCAGTCCTGACCCACGGCTTCGATTCGCTGGGGTTGCGCGAGATCGTCTCATTCACCACAGTCGCAAACGCGCCCTCGCGCCGCGTAATGGAAAAAATCGGCATGACGCATAGCCCGGATGACGACTTTGCCCATCCAAAGCTGCCGGAGGGCCACCCCCAGCGTCCCCACGTCCTCTACCGCATCCGCCGCTAGCGTCTTTTCTCCGCGCTCTCGCGTCTCTGCGGTGAAACGGTTTGCTCTGTTTAGTGGCTCGGGGTATTTGTTGCAGGTGCGGGCGGCGGGGGCACGGAGGCGGCAGACGGGACTCCTGCTGGCAACGCCGGCGGCGCCACCACATAATCATCCCCCGTCCGGTCGAGGACCATCTCGCGCTGGTGTTTCATCATCGCCAGCTCATTCGAAACCTGCGTAAACTCCCGCTTCTGGTCGTCGGTCATCTGCGCGCCGATCTGGCTCAACTGATCCACGCGGGCCTGCAATTGCGGAATCACGCGATCCATAAACACCGGATAAATTGAAGGCGCTTTCGCACGCCCGCTGCGCAGATCGAGCCGGTTGTTCTCCTCCCAGATCGGCATGATCCCCACGTCGCTCAGCTCCACGCGCGTCCCGGCCGGACCGTAATCCTTCTTCACTACCGCAAATCTCGCCATGATCGATTCGCGCGGCTCGGCCGTTTTGTCCGGCATCAGGTCCTGGACGTAGCTCGCCGACTGATTCGACAGAAAATTTCCGAGCGAATAGAAGATCACCGTCTTGCGCTGGTCCTGCGTCACGTACGTCTCGATCGGCTGCAGGACGTGCGGGTGATGCGCGATCACCGCGCTCGCGCCCGCTTCCAAGAACGCGTGTGCGGCCTCCACGTCCTCCGGCCGCGGCGTTGGTGAATATTCGATGCCCCAGTGAATCGACACAAGCAAAAGATCGCACTGCGCCCGCGCCGCTTTGATCGCCTCGATCACGCTCGCCTCATCGCGCCCCGGCGCTCCATTCGATTCGCCGGGGTAGGGAAAGAACGCCACGTGCGGCTCGCTGTCTTTATCCGGATTCCGCCGTCCGTTCAGCCAGCGCGTCATCCCGATCCATCCGATGCGAATGCCGTTCTTCTCCAAAATCACCGGCTGCCACGCCGCGTCGGCCGTCGCGCCCGACCCGACGAACAGCATCCCTTCATCGCGCAAGTGCCCGAGCGTCTCATCGAACCCCGGCCAGCCCTGGTCCATCACGTGATTATTCGCGAACGAGACAATTTTCACGCCGTTGAACTTCAGCGAATCAACCAGCGCCACCGGGGCATTAAATTGAAACGCCTTCGACCCGATCGAATGCACCGGCGCGACCGGCGTCTCCAGATTCACGAAGCCATAGTCGGCGTCGCGAAACACGTCCGAGACGTTCGCAAACAGCGCGTCCCATCCATCGTGATTGTCCGGTGTCGCGACAGCCTTCGCGGCCTCCACCACCGGCTCGTGCGGAATCACGTCGCCCGCCACCGCAAACGTCACCCGGCTGATTTCCTGCGGATAGGTCGTCGGCGCTTTCGCTTGCGCGCGGCCGCGCGCCACAAAAATCGCGACGCAAAGCAGCGCAATTACCGTGAGCGCGAGCCCGCCGACGCGAATCGCGTTGCGCCTGCTGTGAGTGAATGCAATCGTCATGTTGCCGTATTTCGCGCGCCTTTCGTCCAGTATACCTTGGACGACTTTTCACCACGCTCCGGGTTGCTCGCCGATTTCCATCGCATCTCTAAACGCTCTTCTTCCATGCCTTTCGCAGCCGGCCTTCGCCGGCCCAGCCCGTCCGCCGGCGTACAAAATCCTATTGGAATGCCCGAATGCGGTGTGCTAGCATCATTGGGTTACGAAGAGGCTAAAGAGAGCAGAGTAGGGGTACGACGTTTCAGCCAGAGGTGAACAGTTGATCGAAGCCAAAATTGCGGTAATCGAACAATTCCGGACTCACACGAAAGACACGGGCTCCCCGGAAGTGCAGATTGCCCTCTTGAGCGAGCGCATCAACTACCTGACGACCCACCTCCAGTCCCACGCCAAGGATCATGCATCGCGTCGAGGCTTGATTATGATGGTCAATAAGCGCCGCCGCCTGCTGGACTACCTGAATCGACGAGACCCGGATCGGTATCGCGAGATTGTTGAACGACTCAGTTTGCGCAAGTAGCGCGGATTTCCTGAGCGGCACTTTCAGCCGCATTCCCCTCCACGGCAGCACGAAGCAGAGTTGTCGGCCGTTTTGCGGACCATTGGAACCGCTATGCGCGAACAGGTCTGTCCGATAATCCCCATTCCGCTGTCCCTCACCTCTTCGTTTTGCTTTTCCGAGACAATCTCTCGTATCTGATGACGTTCCCGGTGATCCGGGACAGAAGGAAGTGACAGGATGTTCGAACAAGTCAGTTTGGATCTCGGCGGCCGCAAGCTCACCCTCGAAACGGGCAAGATGGCCCGCCAGGCGCACGGCGCCGTCGTGGCGCGCTATGGCGACACAGTCGTGCTCTCTACCGCGTGCATGGACAACAAGGCTACCGAAAAGGATTTTCTCCCGCTCACCGTCGACTACCGCGAGTACACCTACTCCGCCGGCAAGATTCCCGGCGGCTTCTTCAAGCGCGAAGGCCGCCCCTCGGAGCGCGAAATCCTCACCTCGCGCCTGATCGACCGCCCGCTGCGCCCCTTGTTCCCCGAGGGCTGGTCGACCGAGACCCAGGTCGTCGCCATGGTGCTCTCCGCCGATAGCGAAAATGATCCGGACGTCATCGGCGTCACCGCCGCTTCCGCTGCGCTGTACATCTCGAAAATTCCGTTCGCCAATCCCATCGCCTGCGTGCGCGTGGGCCTGCTCGAAGGCAAGCTCGTCGTGAATCCCACGGTCGCCGAGCAGAAGACCAGCCTGCTGAATATCGTCATCGCCGGTTCCGACCAGGCCATCGTCATGGTGGAAGCGGGCGCCCTGGAAGTCTCCGAGGACACCGTCGCCGACGCGCTCGAATTCGGCCACGCCGCCATCAAGCAGATCGTCGCCGCGATCAAAGACCTCGGCGCGCGCGTCAATGAAAAGAAAGTTCCGGTCACGCCGCCCGCCTTCGACGAAGCGCTCTACAAGGAAATCGCCGCCAAATACACCGACCGCATGCGCGACGCGCTCGACACCGCCAAGCACCCCAAGCTCGAAAGCTACTCGCTCGTCGATGGCGTGAAGGCCGAAATCATGGCCGCCGTCCCCGAGGACGACGAAGACAAGGCCAAGCTCGCCTATCGCGCCTTCGAGCGCCTCCGCGAACGCATCTTCCGCGACGACATGCTCGTTCGCCGCCGTCGTCCCGACGCCCGCGCCTTCGACGAGATTCGCCAGATCACCTGCGAAGTTGGCGTGCTGCCCCGTGTGCACGGCTCGGCGCTCTTCACCCGCGGCGAGACGCAAGCGCTCGTCACCACCACGCTCGGCACCAAGGAAGATAAGCAGCGCCTCGACCTGCTCTTCGAGGACGAATCCTTCAAGCGCTTCATGCTGCATTACAACTTCCCGCCGTTCTCCGTCGGCGAAGTGAAATTCCTGCGCGGTCCCGGCCGCCGCGAAATCGGCCACGGCGCTCTCGCCGAGCGCGCCCTCGCCAACCTGATTCCGGCGGAGGCCGACTTCCCGTACGCCATGCGCGTTGTTTCGGACATCATGGAATCCAACGGCTCGTCCTCGATGGCCTCGGTCTGCGGCGGCTCGCTCTCCCTGATGGACGCGGGCGTGCCCCTCAAGGCTCCCTGCGCGGGCATTGCGATGGGGCTCGTCGTCGAAGACGACAAGTACGCGATCCTCACCGATATCGCCGGCGCCGAAGATCACTACGGCGACATGGACTTCAAGGTCGCCGGCACGCGCCAGGGCATCACCGCGCTCCAAATGGACATCAAGGTCACCGGCGTTAGCGTCTCGATGATGCGCGAGGCTCTCGAGCAAGCCCGCAAGGCGCGCTTCCAGATTCTCGACATCATGAACCCGACGATCTCCACCGGACGCGCCGAAATTTCCACCTACGCGCCGCACCTGCACATGCTCAGCATTCCCACGGACAAGATTCGCGACCTCATCGGCCCCGGCGGAAAGAAGATCCGCTCGATCATCGAGGCCACCGGCGTGAAGATCGATGTGATGGACGACGGCAAGGTGCACGTCTTCGCCAACAACGGCACTGCCGCCGAAGCCGCCCTGAAGATGATTCGCGACGTCACCGCCACCGCCGAGATCGGCAAGACCTATCTCGGCACGGTCGTCCGCATCGCGGACTTTGGCGCCTTCGTCGAAATCTTCCCCGGCACCGACGGCCTCCTCCACATCAGCGAAATCGCCGAGCAGCGCATCCGCGCCGTCCGCGACGAACTGAAGGAAGGCGACCAGGTTTTGGTCAAGGTCCTCGCCATCGAAGGCAACAAAATCCGCCTGAGCCGCAAGGCCGTCCTCCGCGACCAGCGCGACAAACAAGCCAAAGGCGAAGCCGCCAGCTAACTCGCAGCGCGGCCCAAGTAGCGCCGGCGTTTCGCCGGCCCGCCATGAGTGCCGCGGCGAAGGCCGCCGCGCCGGCTCTTGCGCGGTAACCAAATACAAAGAGGGAGGCGACCATCGCCTCCCCCTCGCATTTGCATGGTGTCGTAGCGACCGCCACGCCTTCGCACCCAGGCTGTGTAATTGAATCGGTTGTAGGGGCGGGTTTCAAACCCGCCCTTTTCTTGTAAGCCCCAGGCGCGGCGCGTTCTCGTCAGGTCGGCGTGCCGGACTCTTCGTCCAGACAATGTCGTGCCTTTTCGGCAGCCTCGGGATCGTCCATGTGAAACTCCATGAATTCATCGTGGCTTACGAATTCCACTCCGGCTCCTGGTGGATGCGCGAATGCGCCACGGTTTAACGGTGGAAGCGTGAGGCTTTAGCCTCGCGAGAGTGCGCTCCCAATGATTCGGCTTTAGCCGCGGGTTTTCGGCCTTAGGGGGTCGGAGCTTCAGCTCCGACATAAAGATGCCGCGCGAAGCGCCTTCCTTTGCGCAGTTTCTCTTGCAGCATGTCCTTGAGGTGTGAGGGTTACGCTGATGCAATTGCTTCCCAGCGTTATTCCGGCGAACTCAGCCGTTCGATTTTCGCTCCCACACTGCGCAGCTTCTCCTCGATTCGCTCGTACCCGCGGTCGATGTGGTAGACGCGATCGATGATCGTGGTGTTCTGCGCCACCAGCGCCGCCAGCACCAGCCCCGCGCTCGCGCGCAAGTCCGAAGCCGTCACCGGCGCCCCGGTCAGCGGCGTGGGCCCGGTGACAATCGCCCAATTCCCGTCGATCGTTATGTTCGCGCCCATGCGCAGCATTTCGCTCGCGTGCAGGAACCGGTTCTCGAAAATCGTCTCATGGATGCGCGACACGCCTTCCGCCTGCGTCGCCAGCGCCATGAATTGCGCCTGCATGTCCGTCGCGAATCCCGGAAACTCCGTGGTCTCCATGTCCGCCGCCACCAGCTTTTTCGCGGCGCGCACCCGCATCGTGCCGTTGCCCTCGCACTTGATCTCGACGCCGGTCTCGCGCAGCTTCTCGATCACCGCGCCCAGGTGCGCGGGCTCGCAATTCGTCAGCAGCAATTCGCCGCCCGTGATCGCGCCCGCCACCAGAAACGTCCCCGTCTCGATCCGGTCGGGAATCACGGTGTGCGTCGCGCCATGCAGCTTTTCCACGCCCTGCACGCGAATCGTCGGCGTCCCGGCGCCTTCGATCTTCGCGCCCATTTTCGTGAGCAATTCTGCGAGGTCGGGAATTTCCGGCTCAAGCGCCGCATTCTCGAGAATCGTTTCGCCTTCGGCCA
>DATJRU010000081.1:0-10578 GCA_035504455.1 Vulcanimicrobiaceae bacterium | reverse complement strand
GTGCCGGGAGCGGGCCTCACGATGGCCGAGTCGATGGGATTGGCCAGCAAGGACCAGCGCTTTTCGAACACGGACGGCACGAACATGGCCGAAGGCCAGTTGGGCGCGAATGCGCTGCCCGAATCTCTGAACGAATTTACGCGGATGGAGCTCGAAGCGAACATTTTCCGTCCGCCTCCAGTAAAGTTCAAGGATCTCGAGGCGCTGTCCACATCGCGCATCGTGCGCGACCAAGTGAAGTTCGACTACCGGTACGACTTTCTGCGCATCACGTCGGACACGGTGCTCGTGCCTATCACGGTGCAGATACCGATGGCCCAGCTAAGCTTCCAGGAAAAGCAGGGCGTCGACACGGCAACGATGAACCTTTTCGCGCGGGTCACGAGCCTTGGCGGGCGCGTGATCCAGACGTTTGAGGACACGCTGCGGACCGACGTGATGGCGGCTCAACTGCAGCCGTCGCTCGGCACGTCTAGGATCTACCAGAAGGCCGTGCCGCTCGCGCCAGGGCTGTACCGCCTGGACATCGTGATCAAGGACATCAACAGCGGAAACGTAGGCGTGGTGAACACGCGCCTCGACGTGCCCGCATTCCAGGATGACCAGCTAAGCCACAGCTCCCTGATCCTCGCGGACGATATCCAGCCTGTCTCGACGAAGGATATCGGGCTCGGCGCGTTCGTCCTCGGCGACCTGAAGGTGCGGCCCAAGCTGGACCAGACGTTCACGCCCCAGGACACGATGGGCGTTTTCCTCCAGGTCTACAACCTGAAGATGGACGACAAGACCCACAAGGCGGATGCTTCCGTCGAATACCGGATCTTGAAGGACGAAAAGGGCCAGACCGCGCCGACGCTGAAATTCGATATTCCCGCGGACAAGCTTCCCGAGCATGGCGAGGAGATGACTCTCGCCAATCAAATCACGCTCGGTTCGCTGCCACCCGGGAAATACAAGCTCGAAGTCGCGATCACGGACAACGTCTCCAAGCAAACGATTACTCCCACGACGGACTTTACCGTCAAGCCAACACCGGCGAGCGAAAAGCAGGGGAGGTGAAGCGTTGGGCTATCGAACCATTCGTCTGCTAGGCCTGGCGTCGTTGGTCTGCCTGTTTGCAGGGCAGCTTCACGCCGCGCCGAATGCCGCGCGCATTGCGGGCGTGGTGGTGGACCCCTCCGGGACGCCGCAGATGGGTGCGACGGTAGTCGTCTCCTCCGAACAGCTTTTCGATTCCTCGACGATCCGGCTGTTGACCAACGATCGCGGGCGATTTTCAACCTCGGTGCTGCCGGTCGGAATGTACTCGATCACGGTGACGCTGGCGGGCTTTCTCCCCGCGGTCGAACACCACATCCAGGTCGACGGCGATCACGCCGCGCTGCTGCAGATCGTGCTGGGCAGCGTTCTTTCCTCATTCGAAAAGTTGCGCCGCCCGGCGGATCAGCAAATCGCGCCGGACGATTGGACCTGGGTGCTGCGAACATCGGCGGCGACGCGGGCGGTGTTGCGCTGGCAGGATGTGCCGGACGTGACGCAGGATGACTCCGAGAGCGAGCAGCGCGCGCCGGTGCACGCGCGCGTGGAAGTGACTTCGGGCGCCGATCATCCCGGTTCGGTTTCGGACGCGGCGGACTCGCCCAGCACGGATTTTGCGTACGGTCTCGGCGTTGGCGCGAGGGGCCAGGTGCTGATGGCGGGGCAATTCAGCTATCAGGACGACGCTTCGTCGATGGGCCTCGCGGCCGAATGGCTGCCCTCGGGCGAAGAGGGCGTGGGGCCGGTGACGACCATCCTGGTGCGCGAATCAAGCCTCGTGCCGGGCGGGCCGACGTTCCGCGGCCTGCGGATGTCGCACGACGACCAATTGACCCTCAACGATCGGGTGAGCATCCGCTACGGCGCCGAATTTCTGATGGCGGGGCTGAACGGCACCACCACAACGCTGCGGCCGCGCGGCGAAGTGTCCGTGCAGATTGCATCGGGCTGGCGAGCGTCGGTGATTGCGGCGGCGCGTCCCTGGCAGAACGACGTGGCTGCGGCGAGCACGCTCGAGTCGGCGGTCGATACTCTTGACGCGCTGCCGACGCTGCTGATTCGCGAAGGACGGCCGGTATTCGAGAGCGGCATGCACGAAGAGTTGGCCGTGGACCACACGATGGGCAAGCGCGCGGATATTTCGGCCGCGGTGTTCCACGATTACTCGCGGCACACAGCGGTGATCGGGCGCGGGGGCGCGACGGACGGACCGGATTTCCTGCAGGACTATTTCTCGGAAGCGTTCGCTTACGACGGAGGAGCCTCGAGCTCGACCGGAACACGCGTGGCGTATCACGAGAAGATTTCGTCGAACTTGGACACGACGATCGTGTATGCCTACGCGGGAGCGCTCGCCCCGGGGGATTTGGCGGCTGCGTCGCTCCGCGATGAGCTCGAGACGCGCTATCGCCACAGCCTGGCCGGGCGTGTTTCGGCGACGGTTCCGCGGCTTGGCACGAAGTTCTCGGCCAGCTACAAATGGCTGAGCGGGCCGACCGTTTCGCGGCTCGATTCGTACGGCGAATCGGTCTACCAAGTCGATCCCTACCTCAGCATGCAGATCCGGCAGCCGCTTCCGAACGTCTTTCCGTGCCACATGGAAGTTCAAGCGGACGTCGGCAACCTCCTCGCACAGGGGTATGTGCCCATCGCCACGGCAGACGGGGCCATGGTCCTCGTTCCGTCCTACCGGTTCTTCAAGGGCGGCCTCAGCCTCCAGTTCTAAGGGTCATTTCGGCCCTACTGGAATTGGGAATACGGTTTCCACAAATGGAATCGGCGCGTCGCCTCGGCTCACTCAAAATCGTAACCCTATCAAAATAGGTAGATTAAATCTCTATATCCCTATGGTTCACTGGAAGCCGGCGTGCTAGCATGAAGCATCAAACTAGGGTGGAAGGGTAGTCACGGACGTCGATGAACGAGCACCTCCGAACGCGGCTCGGGGCAGTTGTACTCGCTCTGGTTACGGTTGCGGCCATTATTTTTGCCGCCCTGAACTTCCAGCAGCGGTCGCGCTTCGTGCTTCCCGATGACGGCGTCACCTGGATGGACACCGCGCAGGGCGTGACGGCGTGGCATATCGTCCCGGGATCTCCCGCGGATCGCGCGGGAATCCGGGAGGGCGACGGCGTGCAGTCGGTGGCCGGAATTCCGGTGCACCGGGCGACCGACGTGACGCGGATTCTCTACCGCTCGGGCCCGTGGACGGAAGTGAAGTACGGAATCCGGCGCAACGGCGAATCGCTGGACGTGCCGCTGGTGACGGTGCCGCAGGACACGTCCTCTTCGATCGAGAATTACCTGCGCATGACCGCGCTGCTCTATCTTTTCATCGGGCTCTTCATTTTCGTGCGCCGGTGGAACGCGCCGCGCGCGATTCACTTCTACGTTTTCTGCCTGGCGTCTTTCATCCTCTACAGCTTTCACTACACCGGAAAACTGAATTCCTTCGACTGGATCATCTACTGGAGCAACGCGGCGGCGCTGCTCTTGCAGCCGGCACTGCTGCTGCATTTCGCGGCGGTATTTCCGGAGCGCAAGGGGCCGCTACTGCCGAAGCTCGTGGCGGTGTATAGCGTTCCGGCGATTCTTCTGGCGCTGCAGGTGTTCGTGGCGACCGGCTCGCTGGACTTCATGCCGTCGATCGGCAGCCGGGAACTGCTGGACCAGATCGACCTGCTCTATCTCGGGGCGTACTTCCTGCTGGCGGCGGGAGTATTTTTGGCGAGCTATTTCCGCGCGCCGAGCGGCGTCCTGCGGCAGCAGCTGAAGTGGGTGACGGGCGGCACGATCGCGGGCATCGTTCCGTTCCTGCTGCTGTACATTCTGCCGTTCCTGTTTTCCGCGGCGCTGCCATCCTGGACGAAGATTTCCGTGTTTTCGCTGGCGCTGATCCCGCTGTGCTTCGGCTACGCGGTGATCCGCTACCGGCTGATGGACGTCGACATTATTTTCAAACGCGGGCTGGCGTACACGTTCGCGACCGCCGGCGTGGTGACGGTTTATTTCGCGACGATCGCGGTGATCGGCGAGCTGTTCCACACCGCGTGGCCCACGGGCCCGGGCGGGGCGATTATCGCCATCGTGGTGGCGGCGTTCCTCTTTCAGCCGTTGCGCGACTGGGTGCAGGCGCGGCTCGATCATTTCTTCTACCGCGACCGGCTGGACTACCGGCGCACGCTGATCGAATTCGGGCGCGCGCTGACGAATGAAGTGCGCATCGAGCCGCTGCTGGCTTCGGTGCTGGATCGCGTTTCGCAGACGCTGCTGGTGGACCGGCTCGCCGTGTTCCTCGAGGATCCTTCGCGGCCCGGGCAGTTCGCGCTTTCGCGGTCGATCGGGATTCGCTCCGAGGGCCCGCTCGACCTGAGCTTTCTCGATCCGGCGCGGCCGGGGCTGCTGAACGGATGCCTGTTCTTCGAATCGGGGCGCCACGCGATGGACGAAACCGAATCGGTGCGCAACACGATCGAAGCGCTCGGGCTCAACTATTTCATCCCATGCCGCTTCCACGACCACGCGCCCGCCGTGCTGGGGCTCGGCAAGACGGTCGACGGCGACTATCTTTCAAGCGAAGACCTGGAGCTGCTCTCGACGATCGCCGGGTACGTGGCCATCGGGGTGGAAAACGCGCGGCTCTACCAGTCGCTGGAACAGAAGGCGCTGCAGATCGAGCGGCTGAAGGACTTCAACGAGAACATCGTGGAATCGCTGAGGATCGGCGTCCTTACCATCGACCTCGAGGACCGCATCGAATCCTGGAATCCGCAGCTCGAGGATTTGCTGGAGATTCCGCGCAGCGAAGCGATCGGACGCACGATCGACGAAGTGCTGCCGCGCGACCTTTCCGGCGAAATTTTTTCGCGCGCGACCGCCGATCACGTTTCCGGCATCTATAAATTCCATCTGAACATGCGCAGCGGAAAGCACGTGGTGGTAAACGCGTCGGTGGCGCCCCTGTTGGGCAAGGACGGCGCGCGGCTGGGCCGGCTGGTCCTGCTGGACGACATCACGCAGCGCGTGCGGCTGGAAGACCAGATGGTGCAGACCGAGAAGCTGACGTCGCTCGGGCTGCTGGCGGCGGGCGTGGCGCACGAAGTGAATACTCCGCTCGCGGTGATCTCAAATTACATCCAGATGCTCGCCAAGCAGATTCCGGCGGACGATCCGCGGCAGAAGACGATCGAGCGCATCGTGAAGCAGACGTTCCGCGCGAG
This sequence comes from Vulcanimicrobiaceae bacterium, assembly GCA_035504455.1. Taxonomy (GTDB): domain Bacteria; phylum Acidobacteriota; class Terriglobia; order Acidiferrales; family UBA7541; genus Palsa-295. The sequence goes on along the minus strand of DATJRU010000081.1, from coordinate 5,320 downwards.
CGAAATCGTGAACAACCTGCTGAATTTTTCGCGCACGGGCGGTACGCAGCCGGTGGACGTGGACCTGAACTCGGTGCTCGAAGAAACGCTCACGCTGGTGCAGCACCCGTTCAAGGCGGCAAGCATCACCGTGGTGCGCAACTACGCGCAGCCGCTGCCGGTGGTGCTGGGCTCGACGACGCGGCTGCAGCAGGTGTTCCTGAATCTATTCATGAACGCGCGCGACGCGATGCCGGGCGGCGGGATGCTGGAAGTGCGCACGGGCGCGCACAACGGCTCGGTGGAAGTGGAAGTGGTGGACACCGGCGCCGGAATTCCGCCGGAGCATCTGCATCGCATCTTCGATCCATTCTTCACGACCAAGGCCACGGGGCGCGGCACGGGGCTTGGTCTCTCGGTGAGCTACGGAATCATCAAAGAGCATGCGGGCAAAGTGGACGTGCGGTCGACGCCGGGAAAGGGCACGTCCTTCCGCCTGGAATTTCCCGTAGCCCGGAAAGCGGTCCATGCCTAGAGGCTCGATTCTCGTCGTCGACGACGAACTGGAAATTCGCGAAGGGTTGGAGGCGCTGCTCACCTCCGAGGGATTCCAGGTGACACTCACGGAAACCGCGGCGGCGGGCCTGCAAAGGCTCGAAGAGCGCCCGTTCGACCTGGTGCTGCTCGACGTGAGCCTGCCGGACCACAACGGGCTCGACCTGCTGCGCGAAATCAAGCAGCGCGACCCGAATCTCGCGATCATCCTGATCACCGCATTCGGCTCGATCGACATGGCGCGCGCGGCTTTCAAGAGCGGCGCGCAGGACTACATCACGAAGCCGTGGTCCAACGACGAGCTGATCACGCAGGTGTCGCTGGCGATCGAGGGGCGGCGGCTGCGCGAAGAAAACGTCCAGCTGAAGCGCGCGCTGAAGCAGCGGTACAACTTCCCGAACATCGTGGGCAAGAGCGAGAAGATGCTGGCGCTGTTCGACCTGGTGACGCAGCTCGCGCCTTCGCGCTCGACGGTGCTGATTTCCGGCGAAAGCGGGACGGGCAAGGAGCTGATCGCCAAGGCCATTCACGCAGCGTCGCCTCGCGCGGATAAGCCCTTCATCCCGGTGAACACGGGATCGATTCCCGTGGACCTGCTGGAATCGCAGCTTTTCGGGCACGTGAAGGGCGCGTTTACGAGCGCGATCGCGTCGAAGAAAGGGCTTTTCGAGGCCGCCGATCAGGGCACGATTTTTTTCGACGAAATTTCGACGGTGAGCCCGGAAACGCAAGCGAAGCTGCTGCGCGTGATCCAGGAACGCGAGTTCATGCGGCTCGGCAGCACGGACACGATCAAGGTGGACGTGCGGATCCTCGCGGCGTCGAACGAGGATTTGCGGAAGCTGGTGCGCGAGGGGCGGTTCCGCGACGACCTCTACCACCGGCTCAACGTGATTTCGCTGCAGCTCCCGCCGCTGCGCGACCGCAAGGAAGATATTCCGCTGCTGGTGGCGCGCTTCATCGAGCAGTTCTGCCGCGAGAATGCGAAGCCGCTGCGGGCGTTCACGCACGGCTCGATGAAGCTGCTGATGGATTACGACTGGCCGGGAAACGTGCGCGAGCTGGAGAACGTGGTGGAGCGCGCGGTGGTGCTCTCGAATCACGAGTCGCTGGACATCGACCTGCTGCCGGAAAACGTGCGGACGCGCGAGATCGTAAAGGGTGTCCGGCTGCAGCTTGCGGAATTTCTGCCGCCGCTGCCGGGCGAGATCGGGGCGCGCGGGTCGGCGCCGCCGCCGTCGCTATTCGAGATACTCGAGGAAGTGGAGCGGCGCATTATCATGGATATGCTCGAGCGCACCAACTGGAACCAGACGGAGGCCGCCGAGCGGTTTCAGATTCCGCTTTCGACGCTGAATCAGAAGATCAAGCGGCTGGGGATCGAGACGCGGCGCAAGCCTGCCGCGCGCGGGGCGGCGTTTGGATACGGCGGCGACGAGCCGATGGAATTTTCAGCAGGGAAGTAGGCCGTTAGCCGGCGAGACGCCGGCGCTACGTTAGCGCAGGTAACCCCAGGTGTGCAGGCGGTCGCTATCTTCCACCCAGCGGTCGCCGATGTCCGTGCGGTAGTACATGTTGGGAATCAGTACGTTCTTGATGCGCGAGTAGACCTGCGCCTGGGCCTGCTTCATGGTGGGGCCGGTGCCGATCACGATCAGGATGACGCCGGAAGTGCCGGCGACGAGCCACTGGCCGTTTACCTGCTTGACGTCCTCGATGTGGATTTCCTCCTGCGGCGGCTTCTTGAAGACGATCACCGAATTTTTCGAGAAGGAGTCGAAGGTTTCGTCGTCGTCGAAAGGGAACGGCGGTACGACGATGCGGACTCCGATCTGGAAGCCGCTGCGCGTCTTCAGCTTCGGGTCGTTGCCGTTGGCGAGGTCCCAGAAGAATTGGCCGATGGGCGTCAGCATGCCGGCCTGCTGGATGCTGATCGTCGGATAGCCGAAACGCGACGTGAATTCGAGCGGGTAGATGCCATGGTTGTTGACGATGCAATTCACGTCGATGTAGCCCACGTAGCCTTCCGTCGCGAGCACCGGCTCCATTTTCAAGAGCGTCTGATTGAAGAGCTGATTCCCGCCGCTCCAGAACATCGACGTGCCCATTTCGCCGGTGGGCGGGCCGATGTCGCCGGGGAAAAGCTTTTTGTGCTCGCAATTCACGTTGATCGGGTAGATGAAGTTCTTGCCGTTGAAGAAGGCCCCGACGGCGACTTCGACGCCGGTGACGCGGCGCTGCAGCTGAAATACTTTGATCTCTTCGGAGAGCGCCTTTTTGTAGGCCTCGAGCATGCGGATCACGTCCTGGCCGTCGTCTTCTTCGCCGACGAAGAGGCGGCGCTTCACGTTCTGCGCTTCGCCGCTGGGCTTGATCACGTAGCGGCCGGGATTCTGAACGACGTGGTCCACGGCGTCGTCGAACGAGAGAAATTCGGCGTAGGGAATGATGTTCACGCCGGCTTTCTTGAGCTCCTCCTGGCCGAACGAGCGGTCGTCCTCGAGGCGGTCGGTGTAGGGCGTGCCGCCGATCACTTTCTTGCCCTCGTCGCGCAGCTTCTTGGCTTTTTCGCCCTGGCCGAGCGTGTCGTCGAAGACGATGATGTCGGCCCAGTCGACGTCCTTCTCCCAATCTTTCGACTTGGCGACGAAGCCGTCGCCGATGTCTTTTTCTTTCTTGTCGCCGATGAAATAGCGGACTTCGTGGCCTTCCTTGGATACCTGCCAGGCGATGTCGCTGATCAGACCCGTCAGCGAGACAAACAGGAAGTTCTTCTTCTCCATCGGACCCTTTCTCGATCTTCAGAAGCGCGCCGGCGCATGAGGCGGCGCAGGGGCACGCGGCGAACCGCGAAATGTTACCTGAGGGCCGCGCGGGGACATGTTAATGGCGTGTTACTTCGCGCGGCTTCGCGGCGGGGAGCCGCAAACTAATCGCCGCCCTTGACCTCTTGCCGCACTCCGGCGAGCGAATGCAAGCCTTTGTGATGGACGCGCTTCATTTCATAAAGCGCGTTATCCGCCGCCGCGAGCAATGCCTCGCGCGTGCCGCCGTCGGTGGGGTACACCGCGGCTCCGATGCTGACCGTAAACGGCGGATGCTCGGCGTCGCGCGCGACGCGGTTCTGAATGCGGCGCACGACGCGCTTGGCGTCGTCGACATCCGCTTCGGGTATCACGATGGCGAATTCGTCTCCGCCGTAGCGCGCCGCCGTATCCATGCTGCGGCAATGGACGCGCAGAATATCGCCGAGCCGGCACAGGGCGCGGCTGCCGGTAAGATGGCCGTACGTATCGTTGATTTGCTTGAGGCCGTCCATATCGAGCAGCAACACGGAGAATGGGCGCTCGGTGCGGCTAAAGCGGCGGATTTCGGCGTCGAGCGTGTCGACAAGCATGCGGTAATTCGCGAGGCCGGTGAGCGGGTCGGTGACGGCGAGGCTGTGAACCTGTTCCTCGACGCGGCGGCGCTCCGCGGACATGGCGGCGAGCGCGAGCGTCATCGCGGAAGTAATGCCCATGAAAGCCTGCAGCAGCAGAAGCGAGCCGTTCTTGGAGGCGATGGCAAACGGGCCGAGGCCCCTGAGAGTGCCCCAGATCGCAATGCCCGAAAGCCAGGCTGTGGCCGTGACAGCTTCGCGCTGGCCAAAGCGGATCGCCGCCCATATCAGAAATGGAATGCACAGATACTCAAGCGGATAGTTTCTCGCGCCAAGAATCAGCAGCTTCCCAAACACGATCTCAGCGACGAGCGTCAGGCCGGCCATCAGCGCGAGCAGCTCAATCCATTCGCGCCAGTGGAGGCGAATCCAATTCTGCGAGATAAACAGGATCAGGAGCGGAGCCACGAGGATGGCGCCCACGCCGTCGCCCAGCCACCACGTGGCCCAGATGCTGCCGTAGTGCGCCCAGGGCGCGTAGCCGCCGAGCGAGAGCGAAGTGACGCCGATGGTCGCTGCAATCGTGGTGCTGGCCATCACGAGCGAGGCAAACCGGAAAGTGTCGCCGGCGCGATCGAAGGCGTTGCGGCCGTTGGCGAAGCGCAGCACGAGAAAGGCGGCGGCCAGCGACTCGAGCGTATTGCCAGTCGCGACGCCGAGCGAGGTGAGCACCGAGCCCGCCGTCGTGATGTTCACGAGGAAGGCTCCGATGAAAACTCCGGGCCAGACGCGATACCCCAAAAGCAGAAAGGCCGCTAGCGCGATCCCCGTTGGCGGCCATACGGCCGTCGAGCTCGGATGCACGAAGGCCATGCTGAGACCCAGCTTGCCGGCGAGGAAATAGACCGCGGCCAAGATGCAGATGATTGCAATCGGCTGCTTGCGTTGCTCCAAAGCACACCCTTTTCGTTCGCGAGTTCGTCGGATTCGCGATGCACAATTTGCCCCAATGCGATGCTACTGAGTTGTTTCGTAGGCCGCCAAACAGAAACTGGGAAGGCGAAACGCGAAAGCGTCATAGGTGGAAAACTGTAGCGGGGCCTTAGAACTAAAAGCGAAAACGGGCGCGGGCGCTCACCATCATGAGCTTGCGCGTGGATTGCAAGCACGGGGCAGAGACGCGCGGGAGAAAACGGTTTCCGAAGCGGACTTCCTGGGACTTCGTGCCTTCTTGTCGAAATGCTTCCTTGCACTCAGGTTTCCGCGGACGCAAGGACGCGAGGCAGCGGCTGAACTGTATTACTCTTGGAGCCATGGCAGAGCGACCCAATCCAGTCTTTCGCACGATTGAGGGCATCTTGCTGATCGGCACGATGTCGATCTACGACTCGCAGGCACAAGCCTCTC
>DATJRU010000080.1:0-7160 GCA_035504455.1 Vulcanimicrobiaceae bacterium | reverse complement strand
CTGCTCTCGAAAGAAGATCCCGAAAAGGTGAGCCGCCTGAATCGCGCCACTTCGAAAGCCTACCGCCCCGCCCTCGAATTGATCGCGCGTCACGAAATCAATTGGACGATCTGCGCCTGCGCAACTCCCGCATGGGCGTCGGCCGTCTTCCCCGACCAACCGCAGGACGAAGCGCTCGCGCGCCTCTGGAAAGCGATCTTCGCGGCTTCGCGCGCCGATCAAGCCGATCCCGTAGCCGCGTGGAAAGCGCACGACGCGAACCTCCACGCGCGCGCTGACCGCCTCAACGAGAAGCGCTACTCCGCGCTCCATTTCCGCGGCCCCGGCACCGATCTGCGCGTCGGCCTCGCCGACGGCCACCTCTGGCTCGGCGGCGGCACCACCGCGCAAAACGGCCGCTACTGCATCCCCAACATGCCGACCGAGGAAGTCTTCACGACTCCGCACAAAGATCGCGTGGACGGCCACGTCACCAGCACCAAGCCGCTCTCGCACCAGGGCACCATGATCGAGGGGATCGCGGTTCGTTTCGAGGGAGGCAAAATCGTCGAGGCGCGCGCCGACAAGGGCAACCAGGTCCTGCAGCGCATGATCGAAACGGATGACGGAGCGCGCCGGCTCGGCGAAGTCGCGCTCGTGCCGCATTCCTCGCCGATCGCCGCGAGCGGCCTGCTCTTCCTCAATACGCTCTTCGACGAAAACGCCGCATGCCACATCGCTCTCGGCCAGTCCTACAGCACCTGCCTGAAGGACGGCGACACGCTCACGCCGGAACAGCTCGCGTCACGCGGCGCCAACAGCAGCCTGATTCACGTGGATTGGATGATCGGGTCGAACCGCATCGATGTGGACGGCGTTACCGCCGCAGGGAATTCCGAGCCGGTGATGCGCGCCGGCGAGTGGACGTAATCGAGCAGACGCTATTCGGTTCTCGCCTTTGACCTTCCGGGTGCCCCATCCTCGGTTTCTGAGGGTGGGGCTTTTTCCGGCATGCACAGCTTTGCCATCAGCGAAATGCGCCGCCGTTACTCGACCGTAATGCGCGATCCCTGCTGCGTCTTCGCCGAAAGATTCTCGATCCGCTGATCGATCACGGCGCGGATCGCCTTCAGGAACTCGACGCCCGAATTCGCCAGGTGCTGCTTCACGGCCGGCGAAACCTCGAACACCTTCGCCACGTGGTCCATGAACTCGTGGCAAACGCAGCGTTCGGCGCCCGCGCTCTGGCTTGCGCCGCTCGAAGCCGTCTGTTCTGCGCTCATTGCATCTCCTTCATCTCGACTGTGAGAACGCGATTGTCGAGCCTCGCTCGCGACGGATGCAGCGTCGCCATCGACCGCGGCAGCCCGATGTGCCTCCGCAGCGTGCCGATTTCGACGACCAGCTCGTCGCCCTTCTTGAATAATCCCACTTCGCCTTTCACCGCGAACGGCAGCTGCAGGCGAATCTCGTAAGCCTCATCCGACTTGCCGAAAGTGTAGGGCCTTTCGGTCCGCGTGACGGCCGCGGGGTCTTCGCCTTCATCATACAGGACCTGGGCCAGCGCGCGCAGGCGCTCTTTTCCCAGCACCTCGTGGGCGAAAAGCGGCACGCGTCGCACCGGCACCGGAGCGAAATATTCCTCGATCTCCTCGAGCACCTTTTCCTGCGAGTTGTGCCATTCCACGAAAAACGCGTCCTTCACGTCCCGCGGCAGCAGCCGGTTGACGATCACCGCGTCGACCGTCAGCCCGTGCAGCGAAAAATACACGAACGCCCGCTGCGTCTCGCGCAACACCATTTTTTCAGGGTTCGTCACCAGGCGCACGCTGGTCGTGTTGGGGTCTTCCATCAGGTCGTCCACGCCCTCGAGCTTCTCGAAAAGATTCCGGATATTCGCGAAGTAGCTGTCCGTCGGCAGCTCGAACGGCGCCACGCGATTCGCGATCGGCCGCACCGCCTTCAGCAGGTTCCGCTGAAACGGAAAGATGTGCTTCATATACCAGTCGAGCGTCGTCGGCATGCTGATGAAGCGCATCGACTCGGCCGTGGGCGCCGCGTCCAGGACGATCACGTCGTAGCGCCGCTCGCGCCGGTACTCGTTGATGTACATCATCGCGCTCAGCTCTTCCATGCCCGGCAGGATGGCGAGCTCTTCGGCTTCGACGCCGCTGATGCCGGTCGTTCGCAGCACCGAAGTGACGTAGGCCGAAATCTCCTGCCAGTGGCGCTTGATCTCTTTCTGGATGTTCAGCTCGAAAATCGAAAGCTTGTCGCTGATGGGATACGGGTCGGACGTTTTCGTGTGAAAGAGGTCGCCGCCCAGGTCGAACGAATCCGCCAGGCTGTGCGCGGGGTCGATGCTCATCACCAGCGTCCGGTGCCCGAACTCCGCCAGCCGCACGCCGGTCGCGGCCGCCAGGCTCGTCTTGCCCACGCCGCCCTTCCCGCTAAAGAGCAAAATCCTCATGCCCCATTATACCGCGAGGCCGGATAGGCGCCCGCGTACAGGAAATAGCTGAAATTCAGCCTGCTTTGCCCGCGCGAATGCGCTGCGATAGCAGCTTTTTCGCGCTCTCGAGCGTGGCGCGCCGCGAGGGCGCCAGCCCTTTGCCGGCGCGATTGATGAAGTAGTTGAGCATCCGCATTCCCGACTGGGGTCCTTTCGGCGACACTTTCTTCGAGGCCAGCACGCGCGCGATCGTGGCGGCGCTCTTGGTAAAGAGGCCCGGAGGTGGGTGCGTCGAGTCGGTCTTCACGCCTGCCACCCAGCGCTTGCCGCCGCTCTTTCCGCGTTTCACGAAAGCCTCCTTGCGCCCCGCATCGCACGTGAATTGTAGAACTGCGCGCCGCGCGAAGGAATCGGAGCGAAAGCTTAAATCGAAAGAAGAAATCGCGTAGCGTTCGCGTGGTGAAACGCGCCCAGGCTGAATCCAAACCCGCGCAAGCTACATCGAATTTCGTTCGGCTATACAGCACAGGCCGGATTTGCGCGGAGTCGCGGAAGCTCTATGCTCACCGCCCGAGGTCGAGAGCCGTCTAAGCAAGTTGGAATCGACTTCGAGGCCGGGTCGTCTTCCAGGGTCCGCGAAGGAAATTCACAAGAAAGACTGAGGTCCACGACAATGAGTCACACCGCCACCGCAAGAATTTCGACAAGAACGCCGCCCGTCCGAAGCTTCGATCATTTCGAGCACGCGCTGCTCACTCGCAAGCGCGAGCTCGACGCACGCATTGGCGAGCTGCTCGGAGATGTTGCCGCGAAAGGCGAGGCGGACGACGAAGGCGATCTCGCGACCCAGAATTATTCGACCGATTTCGCGGCGGCCACTCTCGAACGCACGCGACGCACGCTAGGCGAAGTCGAAGCGGCGCTCGCGCGGATCAAGTCCGGGGATTATGGAGTTTGCGGCGTGTGCCACATCTCGATACCCAGGGCGCGGCTCGAAGCGCTGCCGTGGGCTCGCCTCTGCGTGCCCTGCGCCGAGAGAAGCGCGCAAGGCCACTCCGACTAATCTGACATTGGGACTCTAGGCCGCGCCGCGGGCGCTGCTCCGGCGCGCTGGCCCCTGGTCCTCGGCGATCAGCACACCCTTCTTGCCGTCCCGTGTTTCGGAGCCATACGTCTTGAGGATTGTCTCAGCGGATTCCGCCAGCGTCTGGCTCGGAGGACGCACCAGGAGGATGGCGCCCTCCTGCTTCACGTGGGTCGCGTAGAATTCCTGCTCGCCGATGTAATCCGGCATGTCGCCCGTCTCGTCGTGAACTTCACCGTCGCCGCCGGCTGTTTTTCGCAAGCTGTGGAAGGCCCGAGAGATGCGCTCGCCCAGGCTTTCGTGAGGCTCAAAACCGAGGGACTCCGTGCGCGCATCGCGATCGACGTCGCTGATCACCTCGATCTCGTTGCCCACCAGGCCGGCGAGTTCCAGGTCGCGCACCGCCGCCTCTGCCTGCCCGTATCTTTTGAAGAGTGCGATTAGGACGGTCTGCATGGTCCGTTACGCTCCGACGCCGCGGACGAGCTGTTCGCGGCCGGCGTGCGCCGATGCCGCTGAAAGCACTGGCTTTTGCTCGTCGCGCCGCGCCCGGATCACCATCCATTCGACGTCGGTCGGCCGGCACGCCGCGCTGATCACTTCGAAGACGCCTTGGTCCTTGGCCCGCCGGTATTGGTCGCCGTCAGTAAAGGTCGAGAGCAGGACGACACGCGTTTTCATGCCGGCCGCGGAATCAGCCGCGGCCGAAAGCACGTCGCGGTAGTCGCCGTCGGCGAAGGAGCGGTCGCAGAACACCAGTCCGACATTTTGCCTGCCGAGTATCTCCCGGCATTGGCTGATGTTAGAAGCGCAGAAAGCGCCCAGCCCCTGGCGGTCCAAAGTCGACATCAGGTTGCGGCGGTTTTCGAGATCGGAAGAAGCGACCATTATCTGCCACGTCTCGCCCATGTGGACCTCCTCGAACCCTGACCTGCAAAATTGCGTTCAGACAGAATGTATCGAATCGCCATTAGAACCAATCCGCAATAAACCCTAGAACGCCTCCAAGAAACACCCTACCGAACCTGAGACATTCGGTTGGATGCAGTGACTCAGCCCGGCGGCATCAGAATTTTGCTTCCCAGGTGCGCCCGAGGGGTATGATATGGCTCCCTTGGGGTGCGGCTCGCGCCCCGCTGAGGTTCCTCCGGAGGTTCGTTATGAAAAAGCCCCTCGTGATCGTCGGAATCATCGTCGTGGTCCTGCTGCTGATCGTGGTTCTGTTACCTTTCGTGATCAATGTGAACCGGTTCAAACCCGAACTCGAGACCAAACTCTCCACCGCGTTGGGCCGCAAAGTCGAGATCGGCAACATTGGCCTGTCCATTATTTCAGGCAGCGTCGACGTCGATAACCTGGTGATCGCGGACGACCCTGCGTTCAGCCCCTCGCCCTTCCTGCAAGCGAAGGAGTTAAAGGCCGGCGTGGCTCTGATGCCGTTGATCTTCTCGGGGAAGCTCGAAGTAAGCTCTTTCACCGTCACCGACCCGCAGGTTTCGATCCTGCGATCGCCTTCGGGCAAATGGAACTTCTCGAGCCTGGGCGCGGGCGGGGCTCAGTCTTCGAGTTCATCTTCGGCGCCGGCAAACTTGGCGGTTGAAGAATTGAAGCTCACGAATGGCACGATGGTCGTGGGCACGGTCGGCGCGCACGGAAAGACGCAAACCTACCAGAACATGGACTTGGAAGCCTCCGACCTCTCGTACACCTCGCAGTTTCCGTTCAAGTTCTCGGCGACCACCCCGGGCGACGGCTCGATCAAGCTCGACGGCAAGGCCGGTCCGATCAATGCCACCGACGCCGCGCTCACCCCTCTCAGCGCAACGGTGGACATCAAGCATCTCGACCTGGCATCGACCGGGTTCGTGGACGCGTCCTCGGGCCTGGCGGGCGTCATCGACTTCACCGGCGATCTCGCATCCGACGGCCAGCAAATGACTTCGAAGGGAACGCTCAAAGCCGACAAAATCAAGGCGGTTGCTGGCGGCTCGCCTTCGAAAGTGCCGGTAGACGTCGATTACGACACCACGTACGACCTGAAGAAAGAAACGGGCGAGCTGAAAACGGGCGACGTCCATATTGGCAAAGGACTTGCGCACCTGACTGGCAGCTACGACACCTCCGGCGCCACGGCTCGGGTCCAGATGAAGCTCAATGGTTCCGGCATGCCCGTTCCCGATCTCGAAGGACTCCTGCCCGCCGTCGGCGTCACGTTGCCCTCGGGCGCTTCGTTGACGAGCGGCGGCCTGAATCTGAATCTCGCGATCGCGGGGCCGGTCGATAAGCTCGTCGTCACCGGCCCGGTCGACCTGTCCGATGGCAAGCTGGCCGGATTCAACCTCAAGTCGAAACTCGGCGCGCTTTCTTCGTTCACCGGCCTCGGTGGCGGCGGAGGCGGCGGCTCCGACACCGAAATTCAGAAGCTGAGCGCGACCATCCATTTCGATCCCAGCGGGACGCAGGCCAACGACCTGATCGTGGTTGTCCCGTCGATCGGAACGGTCACCGGCACCGCCAACGTCAGCGCCAGCGGCAAGCTCGACTGCAAAATGTCCGCGAAACTCGCCGGCGGCATGGGCGTGATGACGTCCGCGATGACGTCGTTTGGCAACAAGAATTCGAATGGCATTCCCTTCACCGTTACCGGCACGACATCCAACCCGATCTTCCTGCCGGATGTGAAGGGCATGGCCGGCAACATGGCGAAAGGCTTAGGTGGAGACGCAACCGGCACCGCGGGCCAGGCAGCGGGCGCGGCCAAAGCTCTCGGCGGCCTCTTCGGCAAAAAGAAAAACTAACGCGATTTATCGAATTGAGAAAGCTGTAGGGGCGCTGCTTGCTGCGCCCCGTCGCTACGAGCTACGAGTGCGCGATAGCGCAGCGCCGGATTCGCCGGCGCGAATCCATGCGAGTCCCTACGCCCTCCGCGCGATCGCTCCCTCAGCCTCCCCGAAGAGATTCCGCATCGCCCGCGTCACGAAGCGAATCATGACCGCAATCGCGCCCAATCCGACGACCGCGATCGCCGCCGCCGCGTAGGCGTGCCGCGTCGCAAACCACATCAGGAACACCACCAGTGCATCCTCGCTCAGGCTGAGCGCAATATTCGAAATCGGCTCGGGCGAATGCGAGACGGCCGCCCGCGCCGCCGTCTTTCCGCCATGCGCGGCGAGCGCGATCAGCGACCCCGCGAGAGTTGCTAGAAGCCGCTCCCACTCGGGCAACTGCGCGGTCGCGCCGTAGGTGATCAGTCCGGCCACCGGCACGCGCACGAACGTGTGCGCCGCATTCCAAAAAAGATCGAAGATCGGGATTTTGTCGCCGATGAATTCGACGAAGAAGAGAACGCCGCAGATCGCGATCACATACCAGCGATCGACGAGCCACAGCTCAGCCGGCAAGGCCAGCACGTGCGCGTGGCTCAAGAGGCCGAGCATCGCCACGGTGGCGTAGACGTTGAGCCCCGCCGAAAAGCAGACCACCACCAGCAGCGCGGTCAATTCCGTGCCGCTCGGCGCCGGCGGCAGAATCGCAGCGAAGCTCGCAATCGCAGCGCGCAGCATCGCCGTCGAAGATACGCCGCCGCCGGCCTCCGCGCTACTCCACGTTGAGCGTCAATCCCGAGATTGTTTGCGTGACGCCGTT
>DATJRU010000079.1:0-19560 GCA_035504455.1 Vulcanimicrobiaceae bacterium | reverse complement strand
TAGCTCCGCTCCTATGCGGAGGAGCTAATCGCAGTCTTTCAGCGGGGACGTAGTTCAGTCGGTTAGAACGCTGCCCTGTCACGGCAGAGGTCGCGAGTTCGAGTCTCGTCGTCCCCGCCATTTTTTTCCAGAACAGTTAGCAAGAGGCTGGCGCACGCGCGTAGTTCGCCAGTCGTTGCAGCCCGGGCTCTTAGGACAGGCTACGCCAGCGGTGCTTTTCCTGCCGCGCACCTCCTGAAGCAACCTCATCACAAGCGCAAGCTGATTCCAGTTTTCGTTCAGTTGTGCGAGCCCGCTGCGGCTTTGCGTTGAGCGACCTTGAGCCGCACCTCATTCATATAGCGTATGGCGTCGCTCCGCTTCTTGATCGACCGCACTCGCTGGAGAATGGCCTGGCGGTCTTGGGGAGGCGACACTTCCAGGTCCTGACGCAAGGCGCCTTGAACGATGCCGGGCAAATTCCCCTGATCCACGGAGTCATCGGGACGAGCCATGGACGCCGGGTTTGGAATGCTGGCCGCCGCAGCCGCTGCCAAAGGGGCGACCTCGGCTGATGCCGGGGCCGGGAGAGTGGCCGGAGTGTCGTTCCTGGGAGTTGCGAGAGTGACCAGGCGAGTAAGGGCGTTTGCTGCCGCATCTCGCGCCGTTAAAGGGGCGAACCCGAACAAGGCCTCCAAGGTGGCCGGGACAGATGCATGGTCGTACAAACGGTGGTCAACCAGGTTCTTCGGGATCCAAGGTGACGCTACGATGGCTGGGACCCGCGGCCCGTATTTTGCAAACGTGAAACCATTCTGATTGTTTTTCGCACTGACGTCCCCGGGGCTGGGCGCAACAGCGTCCGCCGGCACCACGTGGTCGTAAAAGCCTCCGTGTTCGTCCCAGGTGACGATCAACATGCTGCTCTGCCAATAAGCGGAGTTGCGGAGGGCCTCGTACGTCGCCTTGATCAGAGCTTCTCCGCGATTCACGTCGGCGAGCGGGTGCTGCGACGATCCGTTCTTGTAGTCGTTGGCCACGTCATAACTGGGCTCGATGAATACGTAGCTGAAGGCAAAGCCGGGCTGCTGAAGGTCCGCGGCGAACTGATCGTAATGTCGAATGTCGTCCAGATGGATTCCCTTGAGCGCCGAAACCATCGGGAAATCGTCGCCGCCGTACAATCGATGTTTCAAGCCCTTGTTCTGGAGCGCGTCGAAGATCGTGCCATTCGGGAAGGAGAAGCCTGCCAGTGTCTCCCATTCAGCGATCTCTTCAATGCTTGGGCTATGATCGAGTCCATTCGACGACGCGGCATGTACGAACATGCGGTTGGGCCAAGTCGGGCCGGGCATGGACGCGTGCCAGTTGTCGCAGACTACGAACTCCTGCGCCAGCGCATGCAACACGGGAAGCTGAGTGGGCGAAAAGCAATTCATCAGCGTCCCCGGGGCGCTGCTTCCGCCGCTGCCGACGTAGGACGCGACATAGCCGCTCCGCGTGATTGCGGGATAGGGTCCTCCCCGAGGGTAAGTGACTCCCGAACCGCACAACTGCAACAGAACATTCGAGAACTCGTGGCCCGGATCGGCTGGCATTCGGTCCGGGGCGCCAGGAGACACCGTAAACGTCTGGTTGTTGAAAGTGTTCGACTCCGTCCCGGTCAGGCCATCGACTTTCGTCGCGGCGCCGGTAGCTGCGTCGGTGCCAGCAATCCCCGAAAAGCCCAGCATATGGTCGAACGAGCGGTTTTCGAGCATGAGGACAAACACGTGCTGGATTTGATTGGCTGCCATAGAAGGTCTCGTCAACCTCGCAATCTATACTGCCTTGGGCCGGGAGTGTATCACAGGAGCTACGGTACTGACTCAATAAGAGAGCGCGCGATCAGGGTGATTGGAGGGCGCTCCTCAGAATGGGCTTGGACAATCCGGCACTACATTCCTGCCGAAGGGCGTGACGCTTCCATCCACGCGAATCCAGCCAAGGACGTCTCCCTTGTAGCCGATCACGAAGAGGTTCAGCGGCGGGCTGTCCACGGCGACCGACCCGAATGTACCCGTCTCGGTGCCGTCACCCGCAACCGTGCGAATCGCGCCCGAATTGGGGATGCTGGGAATCAAGGACAGCCGCCGAATGCGACGATTGAGGTCGTCGCCGATGTAGATGTTGCCCACGTTATCGATGGCAAGCTCCTGGGGATAATTCAGCTTCACGCTCAACGCGTTTCCGTCGCCGTTGAAGCCGAATTCGTTGTACATCCCCGCCACCGTCTGTATTACGCCACGTGAAGAAATCTGACGGACCGTCTGCAAATACGAGTCGGCTACGTAGACATTCCCGCTCCCGTCAACCGCGAGCCCGGCGGGCTGTCCCATTTGTGCCTGAGTCGCCGGGCCGCCGTCGCCGTTTTTTCCCATGGCGCCATTTCCGGCGATCGTCGTTATGATGCCGCTGGTGCTCACCTTTCTGATGCGATGGTTTCCCTGGTCGGAAATGTAGAGGTTCCCTGCGCTGTCCACTGCCAGTCCGCGGGGAAACGAGAGCCTGGCACTTGCGGCCGCACCGCCGTCGCCGCCGAACTGACTGCGAGGTCCCTGGTAGGCGATTCCGGCTACCGTCGAAATTTTCCCCGAAGCGTCGATCCTGCGGACGCAGTTGTTGTAAGAGTCCGAAAAATAGATCGCGCGGGTGCGCCGGTCAAAGGTAATACCCATCGGAAAGTTGAGCTGGGCAAGTGTGGCCGGGCCGCCATCCCCGCTGTATCCAGACGTGCCCACTCCGGCAATCGTGGAAATGGCGCCGTCTTGGGTTATCTTCAGGATTCGATTATGCCCGGTGTCGGATAGCAGAACGGAAAATCCGGGGCCGACAGCCAAACCCAGAGGCTGCTCCAGTTTCAAAGGCGGGTTCACTTCGTCGGCAGCCAATCCAAACTGCGCCGGATGGAGCATTCTTCCCGCCAAGGTAACTTCCTTGCCGACGTATCCGGCCAGTGTGCTGGGACTCACTTTGCCACCGGGAAGAATCGTGATGTCCTTCGGCTCGCTGGTTCGAATCAGGTGAAAGACGGTGGTATCGGGACTGACGCCTTTCGCCGTAAGTTGCCCGGAGTAGCCGCAGAGAGGCGTCTGGGTCTGGGCCACTGCGATAGAGCCGCAAAACGCGGATATGATGAGAGCCGCGACAAAAGCTCTCATCTGCGTCGCAAGCGAGTTTTTCATTGGGATCTCCAGTCAGCCAGCTGCACGCCCAAAATCGGCTCACGGACGGGACGATCGCCGCCCGGCCACAACCGATGTTGTGATTGGCCGTGGCACGTCAGGCTCGGTACGTCTACGTGGTCCGGCGCGAGAGAAGATATCAGGATTGGCATGTTTATACTAGAAGTGAACTTAGCTGCCGCGTACAAGACGAACAGGCCACACCTCCACATTGCCTGTTTCGCACGATTTCTTCGCCCATCGTCGAGTCGTCGCGTTTTCTCGTGACAGCAGTTTGGCGGCATTGTCGACGGGCAAGATACGAGCCATGCGCCGAATTACATTGAACGCATACTGATTCAGTGCTCTGATTCAGCTCGCGCCGATTTCCGGGCCCATTTCACATAGGAGGCATCATGGAGAGCCCACGCACCCGATTCGCAGTGAAGCTCGGCCGCCGCGAGTGGCTGCGGCAATCCGGCGCCGTGGCCGGCGGCCTGGCGCTTTGTTCATTTCGTGCAGCCGGCGCTTCCGGCGACGGCGTCTCCCACGCCGCGGAATCGATCCATCAGGAAGCGTTCTTCAAGGCCCGGCCCAATCGCGTCTACGACGCCTTGACCATCGCTTCGCAATTCCAGAAAGTGGAGTCGCTTGGCGCGGCGATGAAGAGTTCGGATGTCACCTCGCATCCGGCAGTAATCAGCCGCGAACCGGGAGGCGCGTTTTCGCTTTTCGGGGACTACATCATCGGACGGCAGATAGAACTCGTCCCCAACCAACGCATCGTTCAAGCGTGGCGCGTCGCGAGTTGGCCGCCCGGCATTTTTTCCGTTGCCCGCTTCGAGCTCGCGGAGCAGGACTCCGGCACAAAGCTCGTATTCGATCACGCGGGCTTCCCTGCCGGTACGGCCGAGCACCTCGCCGCCGGCTGGCACGCGAACTATTGGGAACCGCTGGGGAAGTTTCTCGCCTGAGGCGAGCGGGATCGCGATGGCTGCTTGGTCGGCATCACTCGACCAACTGCTGGCCGCCGTCGATGTCGTAGGTCGCGCCGGTGAGAGCCGTGTTCGTCATGATGTGCACCGCGAGCGCGGCGACGTCTGCCGGGCCCACGACGCGCCGGATCGGCAGCGTCTTCCGCAGGTGGTCGCGCCGCGCTTCCAGCTGATCGCCGAGCAATGACGCGGATAGTGACGTGTCGACGAAGCCGGGCGCGATCAGGTTGACCCGTACTGGCGCGATCTCCAGCGCCATTGACTTGACGAGCGCCGGCAGTGCCGCCGTCAGCGCCATGGTGAGCGGGCCTGTGCCCGGGCGTCGCCCGCCGACCCCGCCGATGAAGATCAGCGCTCCTCCCGGCCGCACCGCGCGTGACGCTCTGCGCGCGATGCGCAACGCCCCGACAATGCGGTCTTCGACGTGGCGGCCGGCCTCCGCGAAATCCATGTCGGCGAGGCGCCCGTAGAAGGGACCTCCCGCAGTCACCATGAGGTGGTCGATCGGCGCCGGCAGTCCGTCGAAGAACTGCTCGAGGCGGGCGGCGTCGGACGCATCGAACGCAGCACTTTTCAGCGCGCCCACTTCGCTTGCGGCACGCTCGAGGCGCGCTGCATCCCGCCCAGTGAGGATTACGCCGGCGCCTTCGGCACGCGCTTGCCGCGCCGTCTCGAGCCCGATTCCGGCGCTTCCGCCGATCACGACCACGGTTTGTCCGGCGAGTTCCTGCTGGCTGCTCATCTCCGCACCTCGCTTTGCCCCGTAACGGGCGTCGTCTAACCGATGCGCGAGCGGACATAAGTGTTCAGTATTTTTTGTGAAGGCTGATCGGTGGAAGATTCGGTGCGCGATGCACCGCGCGTCGCGGCCAGCTAGGACCAGCAGCCGAAGACGCAGTCCCAGGGCGCGTCGAGGTGCGCCATACGCGGGTAGCACCAGAGAAAAACCAGAAAGGCGCAGGCAAGGATGGCGAGGCTGACGCGAATGCCCAGGAACCTCGCGGGCAGGTTGCGCAGCGCCACGGCGATCGCTGCGCCGAGGATCACCACGCAGGGAAAGTAATAGTAATAGAGCAGGCCCTTTTCCGGCGTGACGACCCACTGCAGAAAATTCGCGGCGAAGAGCAGAATCACGAAGCCCTCGGCCAGTTCCCGTTTTTTGAGGAAACTCCACATGCAAACCAGCAGCGCGGCGATTCCTCCCCAGGCGACCACCGGGTTCGCGACGAGATAGGATAGCCCCATTTGCGGCTTCAGGCTGAACGGCCATTGGTACCAGGGGGTTACGAGAAACTTATTGGAAACCTCCGTCACGCTGAAGTGCCACACGGCGAAATTCATCGCGACGAGGCTGCGAATCCCGAATGGCTGGCGCAACAGCCGACACATTGGCCAGTACGTCAACGCGTACGCGGCGAGCGGAACGGCGCTCAGGCCGAGCAAAAGGGTCGGCGCTCCGATCTGGCGGATGTTTCCGGCGTAACGCCGCAGCGGCGATTCAATTTCGCTCGAAGGCCGATACGCCAACCACAGGAGCGCGGCGCCGACGAGGAAATACGCGCCGAGCGTGTCGATCGCGTTCCATTTGCAGGCTCCCGCCAATCCGATCAAGATCCCCGAGCCGATGAGCAGACCGCGGCGAGCGGCAGCTCCCGTCTTCAGGCTGACAGCGGCGGTGAACGCGACGAGACTCCAGACGAGGTAAAAGACGAAAAAGATGTCCAGCATCGCGATGCGCGACATCACGAACACGAAATTGTCGAGCAGTGTCAATCCGCCCGCCAGCAAAGCGAGGCGACGATCGAACAGCAGCAGGTATGTCCACAGGTAGACGCCGCCCACGGTGAGCGCGCCGCAAACGGCGCCGGCGATGCGCCAACCGAACGCGTTGTCGCCGGCCAATTCCATGCCCGCCGCTACCATCAGTTTCCCGAGCGGCGGCCGCACGAGCGGCGAGACGATGGGGTGTGGATTCGGCGTTCCCTGGACGAAGGCCCTGGCCTCCGGCAACCAGTAGCCTTCGTCGTAGTACATGGTCGCGGGTCTACCGATGCCGACTACCAGCAGGATGAGCGCCGCGAGCGTTAGAAGCGCGGATTCGGCCGCCGGATGGCGTGCGATTCGTGACAAGGAGGACTCACGCGCCTCCGACTCACCCGCCGCGCGTGAGATGGCCACCTGGTCTAGAACTGCGCTCTGTGTGGATGCCTTTTGCAATCGACCGAGTCCCAGTGCGCAAAGCGCGCCCCAGAAGGACGCAACGCATCTGGACTCATTATCGGCGGGAAGAACTGGGAGCGGCGCGCCAGCAGCCGTCGGTGTGTCGAAGTGACACCTGTACTCCGCGTGTCGCCTCGCGGTTTTTCGGCGAGCGGCGGCCGTGCGCCTGTGAAAGCGCACGGCCACGCACTCGAGAAAGGTTAGCGGTTGTCGGCGCTCTCAGCACCGTGGCGCGCCGCCGAATCTCGCACGGCTGCCAGGAACGGGTGAGCACCCGCCGGCACTGGAATCTTGCCGGTCAGGATTTGGCTCGACGTGTAGTCGTGGCCGTACATGGCCTTGGTCGAATCGCCGTCGCGCTCGATTTCCGATCCGTCGAGGTTGATTCCCGCGAAGAGTCCCTTGGTGCGCGAGTAGGTCAGGAAGTCCGTGTTGAGCTTCCAGTCCGTGCCGGCGGCAGCGTCGCGGCCGACAGGCCCCGCAGCGGCGGAAGCGTTCCCGCCGACCTGGAACTTCGCGTTGAGCAGATGCCGCATGCCCTCATCGGTCATCACCATGATCACGAGCTGTGTGTCCTGCACGCCGATCTGGAGACCCCAGCTCCCGCCGGTGATCGTGAAGAACGCCGGCGCACTCCACTTCCCGTCCGGCAGCCGGCAGGTCGCTACTCCGCGCCCATGCCTGCCACCGAAAATGAAGGCGCCTTTGATCATGCTGGGCAGCACGGCGACGCACTTCGCGCTCTTGAATACCGAGTCGGGGATTCCCTTATCCGGCGCATTGTCGAGTTCGCTGAGCACCTGTCCGGCACTCTGCAAACGCTCGACAACGTCTGTTCTGTCCTGATCGGCGCGCGCAATCTTGGCCGCGCTGAAAGCCATCGCAAGAATCGCGAGAAGAACCGCTACTTTTTTCATTGTCCCTTTCCCCCTTCGTACGGACGGTCGCCCCTTTTTCACAGATCGGCGGCAAATCGTCCATACGGCAATCCCCCGGGTTCGCGCAGCGTCTTTACCGCACGAGCGGGCCGGAAACCCTGTGTTAGCGGCGTTTCTACAGCTTTCGCCGTATGTTTCGCGCGCGGCTACTCGATGGCGGACGTGATTGCCGGAAACAGCAGCGCCGCCAGCGTCTCCTAGAGGCTTCGCCGTATTGCGTGGCGCGGGCGGCGTGTCATCTTGAACGGCGAGGAGAGAGATATGGCCGACGTGATCTGTTACTGCCCGATATGCCGTCACAAGGTGCTATTCCACGATGAGACGCCATCCACGAATCGTCGCGCGGACGCGCCGCTGATTCCGGACAAGCTCTATTGCCCGCACTGCGAGATGCTGGTCGAGCCGGAGGTCGTCGCGGCCGGGACGGAGGATGAACTCGCGAGAGGCGCCGGCGACGCGGCTAGCGAAAGTCGCGGGCGCACGCGCGTGGCTGGATCGAACGCGGGAGGGAGCCAGCGCGGCGACCTTTCCGATGAAGGCGCGACGCAATGGCGGCAGGATCCCACGGAAGGCGAGCGCAATACCTGGAGCGACAAAGACTAGGCGCAGCTACGACGCGCCCAGCAGCCGGCGCTCGGCCTCATGCATCGCCTCGTAAATCTGATCGAAGCTCTCGATCGCGAAAAGCATGCTGTGGATGCGGTCGACTTTCACCGGCGTGTCGAGCACCGTCTCGAGATCGAAGTCCTTCACCTGGCAGCCGCCCTCGATCACGTTCGTGCATTCGCCGTGCGAGCTGATCACGCCGCTCCCGTAGACTTTCACCTCGCCGCGCTCGCGAATCAGTCCGAATTCCACCGTGTACCAGAAGAGGCGGCCGAGGCGCTCGAGCGTTTCGGCGTCCTTGATCCGCGCGCAGACGCTGCCGTAGTGCTGCAGGAAATCCGCGAAGACCTTGTGCGCGTGCATGGGAACATGGCCGAAGACGTCGTGGAAAATATCGGGCTCGGGCGTGTACGCGAGCGACTCGCGGCTGCGCAGCCAGGTGGTGGTCGGGAACATGCGCGCGTCGAGCATTTCGAAAAACGCGTCGCTCGGCAGGAAGCCGCTGACGGGCGTCGTGCTCCATCCGGTGCGCGGCTTGAGGCGTGCGCTGATGGCAGCGAGATTCGGCAGGCGGTCGTCCTCGAGGCCGATGAACTGGTAGCCTTCGAGATACTCGCGGCAGGCGTGCGCCTCGAGCTGCGGCCTGCGCCGCCGCACGAGCTCCGCCCAGACGGACTGCTGCTCGTCCGTGTACTCCTCGTAGTGCTGCGTTATGAGATAGGGCGCCGCCGCAACGAGCGGGCCGGCCGGCATTTCGGATTTTTCCACGGTGCGCATATGAGTTCCGTCCTTACGATGGAATGATCGCCTTCATCGTTTCACGCCCTCGCGGCAGCCCCCTCACAGTGTAGACTCTTTCGACCTGCCAGTGCGCCACGGGAGCCAGCCAAGTGGGCGGTGAATCGATCGGTGTATGGATAGCGTTCGGGGCGCTCGTCGCGGTGACCGTGACGGCGGACCTCACGGTTTTCCGGCCGCGAACCAATCGCGTGACGCTCAAGCACGCGCTGCTCGAAAGCGCCGCGTGGGTCGCGCTGGCGCTGGGCTTCGGCTGCTGGATCTACATCACGCGCGGCCGCGCGTCGGGCGTTGAATTCCTCACCGCCTACGTGCTCGAAAAATCGCTGAGCGCGGACAACATTTTCGTCTTCCTGATCATTTTTCGGACGTTCGGCGTCGGGCCGAGCGCGCAGCATCGCGTTCTGTATAGCGGGATCGTCGGAGCCGTGTTTCTGCGGCTGGCGTTCGTGCTGGCAGGCGTCGAATTGCTGCGGCACTTTCATGTGGTGACGTACCTCTTCGGCGCGATCCTCGTGGTCGCCGGCGCCAACATGCTGCGCTCGGGAGAAGAGGCGCCGCGCGCCGAATGCAACTGGCTGGTGCGCGCGCTGCGAAAAATGGTGCCCGTCGATACGTCCGCCGGCGGAGAACACTTCTGGACGCGCGACCGTGGGCGCTGGCATGCCACGCCGCTGCTGGTGGCCCTTCTGGCCATCGAGGTGATGGACGTGATCTTCGCCGCCGATTCCGTCCCGGCCGTGCTTTCAATCACGCGCGACCCATTCATCGCCTATTCCTCCAACGTCTTCGCCATCCTCGGGCTGCGCGCGATGTACTTTGCGCTGGCCGATCTGATGACGCGGATGCGCTTCCTGCACGAGGGCCTCGCTGTGATCCTGCTGTTCACCGGCGGCAAGATGCTCGTCAGCGAGCATTTCGATATTCCCGCGGCCGCATCGCTCGGCGTGATCGTCGCGATATTGGCGATCACCGCCGTCGCCTCGTGGCTCGTCCCGCGAAAAGCCTGACGCATCGCCTGGCGCTTACAAATTCAAATCGCCGTAACGCCCGCCCAAGGCGGCTTCGGCATCGCGAGTGTCCTGTTCCGCGCCGTTCGCCTGGGAATCTGCCCAGCGCCCCGGAATCGCCAGCCCGCACTTCGGGCAGCATCCACTCTTTAGATGCATTTCCTGGACGTCGTGCCACGACCGGCGGATCAGCATGGCCTTGCACGCCGGGCATGACGTGTGCGCGCCGTCGCTGTAGATATTGCCTTCGTAGACGTACCGCAGGCCCGCGTCGAGAGCCGCCCGCCGCGCCGCGTGCAGGGTTTCGGGCGGAGTACGCGGCTTATCGCGCAGCTTGAAATCGGGATGGAACGCCGTGAAGTGTAGCGGCACATCGGGCCCAAGATTTTCGAGGATCCAGCCGGCCAGGGCGCGTGTCTCGTCCGAGGCGTCGTTGAGCGTCGGAATGATGAGGTTCGTGATCTCGAACCAGACGCTCGTCTCGTTCTTCAGCCACTTCAATGTATCGAGCACCGGCGCCAGATGTGTGAGAGTGATGCGCCCGTAGAAATTCTCGGTAAAGCCTTTCAGGTCGACGTTGGCCGCGTCGACGTGGTCGTAAATGTCGTGAAACGCTTCGCGCGTGATGTAGCCGTTGGACACCATCACCGTGCGCAGCCCGCGCTCGTGCGCCGCATGGCAAATGTCGATCACGTACTCGCCCCAGATGGTCGGCTCGTTGTAGGTGAAGGCGATCGAGGGGCAGCCGTTGCGGATCGCGAGCGACACCACGTCCTCGGGCGGCACGTGCGACGAGCGCACCTGATCGGCGCGCGATTTCGAGATGTCCCAATTCTGGCAGAAGAAGCAGCCCATGTTGCACCCGGCCGTGCCCATCGAAAAGATGCGCGTGCCCGGCAGGAAATGATTCAGCGGCTTTTTCTCGATCGGGTCAATCTGCATCGCGGCAGGATGCGCGTAGCCGAGGCTGTAAAGCTTGCCGCCGCGGTTCTCGCGAATGAAGCAGAAGCCCGCCTGGCCGTCGCCGATGTGGCAGTGCCGGGGGCACAAGTAGCAGTGAACCTTATTCCCTGCTTGCTTTTCCCACCACCGCGCTTCGTGTGTTGCGCGAGAAATCTTGAGGCCTTGCATGTGGCACCGTTACTTCATTATAGCCCTTTTCGCTCCGTGACATTTGGCGGGCCTACTGCATGTTTCGCCTGATTGCGCGGCTGCGGGGCTCGACGTAGGCTTCTCGCGTGAAGCCATGAGGAGGGTCGCATGGTACGCAAGCCGAAAGTGTTGTTTTTGTCGACGGGAAATTCCACGCGGGGCCAGATGGCCGAAGGCCTCACGCGAGCGCTTTCTCACGACCGCATGATCGCCGCAAGCGCCGGCCTCGAAGCGGAAGGCTTGAATCCCCTGACGATCGAAGTGATGCAGGAAATCGGCATCGACATTTCAACGCAGAAGAGCAAGCCGGTGCGCGACTTCCTGAAGGAGCACTTCGCTTTCGTCATCACCGTGTCGGACATGGCGAGGGAACGCAGCCCGGTGTTCCCGTTCACGCCGCACCTGATGCACTGGGACTTGCCCGATCCGATTCGGGCCGACGCCCCTCCGGAAGAACAGAGACAAGTCTTGCGGCAGGTGCGCGACGCCATCCGCGTGAAGGTCGAAAGCCTCCTCGCGGATGCGACCGTGAAAGAGAGCCTGCGCGCGGCCGCCGCAGGCTAAAGGCTCGTCCGCAGTGAAATCGTCTCGCCGCGCCTGTCCCAAACTGCGTCTCGCGGCCCTCTTGACACCTTCGCCTGCGCTGCTACGCTGAAAATGCGCTATGCGCAAGGTATGTCGAGTCACATGACAATCCGGCCGACCGCGCGAGCGGCCAGTGGATGCGGCGCCCTCGCGCGCTGTCGTAGCAAGAAGTTTTCCTCTCCCTGCTCTACTTCCGCTGCCTCCTTTACCTCATTTCTAATCGACACTGCGGCGATTAGAATCAGTCTTAAATCGCTGAAAACACGCTCCGAAGAAATTTCTAATCGACATTCCCACGAGAGCCTTCCGCATACCCAAATCATTCGCCTGAGGAGGTCGCGCCATGAGTCCCAGCTCGCCCGGCGATCGTGACCGCCGCGATTCGCAGCCTTTGCGCCCGACGACGAAGGTGCTGACCCAGGGCTTCGACCCGAGCCTCTCGGTCGGCTCGGCGCGGCCGGCTGTCTTCCGCAGTTCGACGTACGTCTTCCCTAGCCCCGAGGCCGCCGAGCGCGCCTTCGACGTCGCCACGGGCCGCGCGAAAATGGCCGAAGGCGAAACGACCGACCTGATCTATTCGCGCTTCAATCATCCCAACGCCGAAATTCTCGAAGACCAGATCGTGAACCTCGAAGCGGGCGCGCGCGCCGCCGTCGCCTTCAACACCGGCATGGCCGCGATCATGACTTCCCTTTTCACGTTTCTGCATCCCGGCCAGTCGATCGTGTATACCGTGCCCATTTACGGCGGCACGCAGCATTTCATTCAGGACCATCTCTCGAAATGGGGCATCACCGGGATTCCCGTGCCGGCGGGGCGCGGCGACCTGCTTTCGAGCGCGATCGAGTCCGCGCAAAATCTGGGCGCGGTGCTGATCGAGACGCCCGCAAACCCCACGCTGATCATGACGGACATCAAGCAGGCCTGCGCGACGGTCGCCGCGCTGAAAATACCGGCGGGCGAGGCGCGCCCGCTCGTGATGGTCGATAACACTCTGCTCGGCCCGTCGTTCCAGCATCCGCTCACACTGGGCGCCGATCTGGTCGTCTACTCGGGCACGAAATATCTTTCCGGATTCAGCGACATGCTCGCGGGAATTATTCTGGGCGCGAATCAGGAACTCGTCGCCAAGCTGCGGCCCGCCCGCGGGCTTTTCGGCACGATCTTGCAACCGGACGAGTGCTGGATGCTCAGCGGGCGGCTGCCCACCGTCGGGCTGCGCATGAACCGCGCCAGCAAGAACGCGCAGCGCATCGCGGAACACCTCGCAGCGCACCCGAAGCTCGCACGCGTCGTCTATCCAACGCTGATTACCGATCCCGAGCAGAAGCGCATCTTCGCGGCGCAGTGCGATTATCCCGGCGCGATGTTTTCGATCGAGCTGCGCGGCGGCAAGCCGGCGGCGTTCGAGTTTCTGCGCCACGTGCAGATCGCGCGCAATGCGGTGTCGCTCGGCGGCGTCGAATCGCTGGCCTGCCATCCGAAGACCACCACGCACTCGGGATTCACCGAGCAGGAGTTCGCACAGGCCGGCATCACCGACGGGCTCGTGCGCGTGTCGGTGGGCATCGAGCACTGGCGCGACCTGCTGGCCGATTTCGAGCAGGCGCTCGCCTACGTGTGACGCAACCGGAACCACGGGCCACAACATGCTCAGCGCATCGCAACTCAAGTCGCTTCCGAAAATCGAGCTGCACCTGCACCTGGATTGCTCGCTGAGCTACGCGGCCGTCTCGGCGCTGGTGCCGACCGTCACGCACGAAGAGTACAAATCCGATTACATGGCGCCCGCGCGCTGCACGGACCTCACCGAATTCCTCTCGCGCGCCCACAAGGGATTCCGCCTGATGCAGAGCGAGATGTCGCTGCGGCTGGTCACCGGCGACCTTTTCCGCCAGCTCATCGACGACGGCGTGATCTACGCTGAGCTGCGCTTCGCGCCGCTGCTTCATCTCGAGCAGGGGCTCACGCCCGAGCAGGTGGTGAGCATCGTCGACCGCTCGACGGAAGACTTCATACGGCAGACGGGCCTCGAAGCGCGGCTGATCCTGTGCACGCTGCGGCATTTCAACGAAGAGCAGAGCATGCAGACAGCGAAGCTCGTCGAGCAATTTCGCGGCAGCCGCGTGGTGGCGCTCGACATCGCGGGCGACGAGGCCGGCTTCCCTCTAGACGCGCACGTCAGCGCCTACCGGTACGCGCATGAACGCGGATTGCAGTGCACGGCGCATGCGGGCGAGGCGCTCGGTCCGGAGAGTGTGTGGGAGACGCTGCGGCTGCTGAAGCCTTCGCGCATCGGCCATGGGACGCGCAGCATCGAGGATTCGGTGCTGGTCGAGCACCTGCGCGAGCACCGAATTCACCTCGAAATTTGCCCTTCGTCGAACGTGCAAATCATTCCTTCGATCGAGGCGTGGGAGCATCACCCGGTCGATAAGCTGTTTCGCGCGGGCGTGCCGCTGAACATCAACACCGACACGCGCATGCTGACTCCCGCCACACTCACCGGCGAATATCACGGCTTGCAGGAGACGTTCGATTGGTCCGCGCAGGACCTGCTCGACGCGAACCTGCTGGGCGTCCATGCAGCTTTTGCCGAGCAGGACGTGAAAGCGAAGCTACGCCGGCAACTCGCCGATTCGTTCAAGGAAACGCTGCCCGATGCAGCCGGCGGCCGCCTTCGCGCGGAACTCCAGGCGCCTCAGGACAACAAATCCGAGCGGCCGAAACTCTAACCGTGTCCACCATCGCCTTCACTCTTCTCGTCGCGGGCGGATCGTTCCTGGCTGGGCTGCTCGGGTCGCTGACGGGGCTCGGCGGCGGCGTGATTATTGTGCCGATGCTGACCCTCGCCTTTCACGTCGACATCCGCTACGCGATCGGCGCGTCGCTCGTGTCCGTGATCGCGACTTCCTCCGGCGCGGCCGCAGCGTACCTTAAGGAAGGCTACTCGAACATGCGCGTCGGCATGTTCCTCGAAATCGCGACGACGATTGGTGCCGTGGTGGGCGCGTACCTGGCCACGCGCATCCCCACGGCGGCCATCGCTATTATTTTCGGGCTCGTGCTGCTCTATTCCGCGTGGGCTTCGATCGCCGAGCCGCCCGATCTCGCATCCAGCGATACGGGCCGCTTCGCGCGAATGCTGCGGCTCGACGGCCACTATCCCACGCCCGAGGGCCTGCGCGCGTATCACGTCACCGGCGTCCCGGCGGGATTCGGTCTGATGTGGCTCGCCGGCGTGCTCTCGGGATTGCTCGGGATCGGCTCCGGCGCGGTGAAAGTGCTGGCGATGGACCGGGCCATGCGCATCCCGTTCAAAGTTTCGACCACCACGAGTAATTTCATGATTGGCGTGACGGCCGCGGCCAGCGCGGGCATCTATTTGCATCGCGGCTATCTCGATCCCGGCATGGCGATGCCGGTGATGCTGGGAGTGCTCGCGGGCGCGCTGCTGGGCGCGCGGATTCTGCCGCATGCGAAGGTTCGCACGCTGCGGATGGTTTTCGCCGTCGCTATCGCGGCAGTCGCCATCGAGATGATGCTGAAGGGCGTTCTGGGGAAAATTTAGCCATGCCGCAACCGGCTTCGTGGACGGACGAGCGCGTCGAGAAAATCATCGGGCAACTGCTGCGCGCGGGCGTAATCCTTGCGGCGGCGGTGGTTTTTGCGGGCGGCGTTCTCTATGTGGCGAAGTACGGCCACACGCAGCCGCAGTACACCGCGTTCCACGGGGAGCCTTCCTACCTGCGCGACGTGTCGCAGATTTTCGAGCAAGCGGTTTCGCTGCACGCGCACGGGCTGATCCAGTTCGGGTTGCTGCTGCTGATCGCGACGCCGGTGGCGCGCGTGGCGTTTTCCGTGGTGGCGTTCGCGGTGGAGCGGGACTGGCTCTACGTGGCGATCACGCTGATCGTGCTCGCGATTCTCGTCTACAGCCTCACCAGCACTTGAAGCCGCAGCGATCCCGCTAGTGAACTGTGATGTTGATTGTGGCGGTGGTGCGCCCGAAGGCGTTCGTGGCGTAGAGGGTGTAGGTGGTCGATTGGGTGGGCGTGACGCTCGCGGTCGTCCCGCGCACCGCGCCGATGCCCGGCGAAACGATGAGGTACGATGCGCCGCTTACGCTCCAGCTCAGCGTGACCGGCGTGCCGGCGGAAACCGATTGCGCACTCGCCGTGAAGCTCGATATCGTCGGCGCTGAGCCCTGAGGAACGTTCGCGGACGTGTAGACCGGCGTCATCTGGACCACTTCGAAGTCGGACGCTGTCACTCCCGTGAGATTGTGCAGGTCGTCGTTGTTCCAGTTGTCGTTGGGCGCACCGGTGATGTACATCGACGAACCGTTGTCGGCCATGATCATTCCGTATTTCTTCAGCGCGGTGAGGATCACCTGATTGGCGGCTGAAAACCCGGAGATGTCGAAGCTCGCTTTGAGGCGCAGGCGCATGCCCATGGGAGCAGCGAGGGCGTTCGTCGAGTTCGCGGCCCAGTGCGACGCGGGCGGAATGAACGCGGCCCGGCTCGACTGCAGCGTGAAGCGAATGGCGTGATTGATCTGCCCGGCGGCAACTTCGTCGTAGCGGACGAGCCCCGGAAAAATCGGCAGGCCCGCGGCGTCCGCCGAAGTCCACGTGTAAGGACGCTGCTCATCAGCCGTCAGGTCCCAGACCGCGGCTGAGCCGGCGTTCCACTCCGAGCCATTCAGCTGCGCGTCGTACAGCTCGTAGAGCCAGCAATTCGCGTTGTCGAGAATCAGGACGTGCTGGTCGCCGCTCGGATTCGGGTCGCCTTCGATCGGCGCATTCAGCGGAATCGGCATCGGGCCGGGATCGCTTTCGTCGCCGTAAGCGGTGAAGTTGATTGTGACCGGGCCTTGCGACGCGTCGACGACCTCGTACGGGATGCCCATGATCGAGCCATTGTAGAGGCCCGAGCCAAAATCCGGATGCAGCGGAACGCTCGCGCCGATGAAATTGATGATGGCCGTCGAATTCGGGTCGACGGGCGCCGCCGAAATATCCTCGTTCCACAAGTTGTCGGACGGGAATGGAACGAAGCCGTTGAGGCTCACTTCCTGTCCCACGGACATCGCGCTGCACGCCGAAGGCGGAGGCGGCGGCCCGCTGCTCGTCGAAGTCACCTGCAAGCTCTGCGAATTTGACGTGCTGCCGCCGGGACTCGGATTGGCGACCGCGATGGTGACGGTCCCCGCCGAAGTTTCCGCGCCGCTCGCCGTGAGCTGCATCGAAGAAACGAACGTCGTGGTAAGGGCCGTGCCGTTGAACAACACTTGCGCGCCCTTCACGAAGCTGTTGCCTGTGATCGACAGCGTGAAGGCGCCTGCGTTGACCGAGGTCGGCGCGATGCTGCTCAGCACCGGCGTGGGATTCCACAGCGTGACGCTGCTGTCGCCGGTCGCGCTCGCATCCGCGGCGCTAATAGCCTCGATCGTGACGCTGTTCGGATTCGGTAGCGCCGAAGGCGGGGCGTAGATGCCCGCGGAATTGATCGTCCCGGTGGCGGCGCTGCCGCCTGCGACTCCATTCACTTCCCAGGTGACTGCGGTATTCGAGGAGCCGCTGACGGTGGCGGCGAAAGATTGTGCCATGCCGATCCGGACGTTGGCCGTATTTGGCGAAACCGAAACGGTGATCGCCGGAGGCGGATTGCCGCCGTTATTGCCCGAGCCGCCCGAGGAGCCTTTGGTCACACCCGCGCAGCGCGCCTGGAAGAGCGCAGCGGCCACCACAAGAATGAGCGAAAAGCGGCGCATGGCGATTGGGACGACGGACACTTGAGCAAGTGTCCCGCAACGGGGCACGCGGAACTACTGTCCTGAGGTACAAGATCGGTGCAGGAGAAGATAAACCGTAGCCCTTATTGGTTCAGCAGCGGGATGCTGGACGCCGGAGCGGGCGGCGGAAAAGTCTTCAGATACGCATAGATGTCGGCGAAATCCTGGTCGGAGGCGACTCGCGCCGTGTAGGGCGGCATCTGTCCCGTGGGCGCGCGGACGTAGCGCAGCAGCGCCGCAAACGAAATCGGCGGGGGCCCGATGCGCGGAGCGATCGCAGCACCCGCACCTTGGTGGCCGTGGCATTCGTAGCATCCGTAGGCCGCGAAGAGGCGCTTGCCGTTTTCGGCGTTTCCTTTCAGCGACTCGGCGCTTGTGGCTGCGGGCGCGACGGACTCCAGAAACGCGTACACGTTCGCGAGATCCTGGTCCGAGGCGGTCGACGCGGGAACGGGCGGCATTTTGCCGGTTGGCTGGCGGACGTACGCGATCAGCGCGGGCAATTCGACTGGCGGCGGTGAAATTTGCGGAGCGAGCGACGTGCCCTGTCCTTGCGCGCCGTGGCACGCGACGCAACCGGCGCTGGTGAAGACGCGCTTGCCTGCCTGGGCATCGCCAGCCGGCGCGTCTTTCGCTTTCGTCGCCATCGTCTGCGCCTGGACAGTGGCGCAGCTAAACGTCGGGGCAAGCACGATCGCGAGCGCCAGTGCGAGGGGCGCAGCAAGCCTTCGCGAAAAGGGCTCAAACCGAGGCAGCGTCCCTACAGACCGTGTTTCTCGATTGGCATCTACAAACGGATCGTTCACGCGCGAGTCCTCTCTTCCTGCTGTCTAGCGCGGCTGTGTAAGCACATCGACCAGCGCGGGATTGCCGCCTTTGACGACTTCGATCGCGCGCTGGATCGCTGCGGCGAGATCGCCCGGATCCGAGATCGGTCCCTCGCCGTGCACGCCCATTCCCTGCGCGAGCTTCGCGTAGTCGATGGCCGGATCGACGAGCGTATTGCCGATGCCCGCGCGCGTGATGCCGCGATTGTGCTGATCCGCCATGATCTGGATCTGCATCAGCTCCTGATGATAGGCGCGATTGTTGTGCATGATGATCAGCAACGGAATGCGGCTGTGCGCGGCGGTCCAGAGCACGCCGGGCGCGAACATCAGGTCGCCGTCGTTCTGAATCGCCACCGTGAGGCGGCCGTGTTTGCGGTTGGCCAGAGCCGCGCCGACCGCCGCGGGCGCCCCGTAGCCCACACCGTATCCGCCCTCGCCACCGATGTAATGGTAGTGCTTGTTGAAATCCCACAGGCGCAGCGGCCACCGGCTGAAGAACTGGCAATTCGAGACGAGCGACCAATCTTCGTTCTTAAGCTGCGCCCACAGTTCGGCCGAGACGCGAGCGGTGCTGATCGGGCTGCCGTCCCATCCGGACGTGGCCGCATCGCGCGCGGCCTGCATCGCCTGCTGATGAGCCGTCGCGAGTTTTGTCCCGCGGTCGGCGAACAGGCGCTTGCGCTCATTGGTGAGCTGCATCTTCACGGCTTCGATCAGCGACGGCAGCGTCGCCTCGGCATCCGCGCCGATCGCGAGATCGACGGGTTGATAGCGCTGGAAGTCCTGATAGTTGCTCTTCAGGTAAAGATCATTCGCCGTGATGCTGATGAGCTTCGTACCGGGCTTCGTCACGGGGCGAAATTCGGGATTCACCTGCCCGTGCACGGAATTCACTGTGCTCCAGAAATCCGTGAGTTCGAGGCCAGCGACCAAATCCGCGCTGGCGATCGTTGCGCCCGCGCGCTCGGTGTGATTCAGCGGATGGCGCGTGGGAAAATTCATGCGGCCGTTGCGGTCGACGACGGGAGCTTGCAGCAGTTCGGCCAGCTCAATCATGCCCGCAAGGCCCGCGGGAGTGCGCGCCACGCGGTCCGTGACGAGCACCGGATTCTCGGCGGCCACCAAAAGCCGCGCCGCTTCGGCGACCGCGCCGGATTCACCCGCGGGCGGCGAAACGATCGTCAGCTTCGGCACGCTCAGGTTCGCGGCGTCCGGAACGGGATTTTCCTGCAGTTCGTGGCCCGCCACGAGCGCGACGGGCATCATCGGCGGCGTGGTCGCCACTTTGTACGCGCGCACGGCGGACTCGGCGAATGCTTGCAGGGAAAGCGGATTGTCGTCCCACTTCACGTAATCGCGGATCATCGCGGCGGGATCTTGCGCGCTGTGCGTCCAATCGACCTGTCCGAAGCGCAATCCCGCATCGGAAAAATTGCCGAGGATAATG
>DATJRU010000078.1:0-8847 GCA_035504455.1 Vulcanimicrobiaceae bacterium | reverse complement strand
GCGAGGCCAGTCAATGCGCACCTGGCGGCGACGCCGAAGGCTGCGCCCGATATTCGTAGCGGGCCAGCGCGAACGCCGGCGACGCCGAAGCCCGAGACGAAGCCCAACAACGGATCCAGCGCGGTGAAAGCCTCGCCTGCGCGGCCGCAAGCCCCAACGAAAACGCAGACTTCGCTGCTCGCTTCCCTGTCGTCCATCGAGCGGGTGGCCGCGAACTGGCTGCGATGGCTGCGCCAGCCGATCGGCTCGAGCCGTGGACCGTTGCGCGGGAAAGGCCGCTGACGTTTTTTGGAGCGCAGATTTTCCTCTTGCGTTGGCGTTCACACGGGCGTAGTGCGGAGTTGCAGGAGCTAAGACACGGAGGATTAGAAGGATGACTCCACCGGGCTTAGATTCTTGACAGTGTTCCGCACACCGCTTTTGCGGTGCGAACCGATTGCGTAGGCCTCGAGCCCGCACGGTACAGAACAAGAACAAAACGGGGGGCTGCCAGGCTCCCCGTTTTGCATTTCGGGGCTTACAAGTAGCGCTTGATCGCGTCGCTGTAGCGCGAATAGAGGAACGAGACGACGAGCAGCGCCACGCCGAGCGTGATGAAGGTGACGAAGCGGTCTGATCGCGCCTGACGCCAGACGTCCAGCAACAGAATTTTCGCGACGCAGAGAAGCAGCAGACCGAGACCGGTGAGCCGGAAGCTGCGTTCCCGGACGGCCAGCGCGAAGACGAACACGACGAACGCCTCGACGCCCCACGACATCGTGACGCGGCCGGTCGAAACGTCGTACGCGAGCAGAATCGTCAGCAGCGCCAGCGGAACGAAGAAGAAGACCTGCTCGGGCCGCCGGACGAAAATCTGCCAAGGCTGATCGCGCAGGCTGACGCTGGCGTTGCGGTCTCGCAGGGGAAACGCGAAAACCTGCGCGGCAAAGAGCAGCGCGATCGCGACGCCGACTTCAAGCGACCGCGGGCCGAGCCACGGCCAGACCGGCGCGCCGGCCTCCGCGAAATTGAAAAACAGCGCCCGGAAGAAAACCGCTCCCGCCAGCAGAAGGCTCTGATATTGGAAGACGCTTTGACGAGCGCCCCACGCGACCGCGAGCGCGGCCAAGGCGAAAGCCGCCCAGCCTGCCGCAACCCACCCGGCATCGAGCGCGAGGAAAAGAACGGTCGCGACCGTCGCGGAACCCAGGAAGCTCCAGGTGGTGCCGGCGTAGGCGTGTCCTTCGTCGGCGTGGAAGTCGCGGCCTTTCGAGACGCTGAGCCGCGCGTACACGTAGTAGAAAATAACCGCAATGGGAAGGACGGTGATGAGTAAGTCGTGGCGCGACGCGCCAAGGTTCGCGTCGAAGATCCGCATAAACGCCGCTACGAGGACGGCGTATCCCTGCTGCCGCGCGTTGATCGACTTCCGCGCCATGCCCACTTCGAAAGTTGCCAGCCCGAAAAGGGCCCAGCCTAGAGCTACATAGAGCGGTCGCAACTCGTCATGCAGAAGCATGACCACGAGCACCGATGCGGCCCAGCCGTACGCGATGCGAAGCGCATTCGACCAGGCGAACTTCCCTTCCCTCGCCCAACGCGCCGACGCGTAGAAGATAGCAGCTACCAGCGCGACGGTGACGAGCCGAAGCGTGACGCGCGGATACAAGCCAAACGGCTCCCCATCCGGAAGATTGACGAGCGCGATTTCGACGAGGCTGCCGAAAGAGAGGAGGCACGCCTGGACGTGAAGCTCAGCGCGTTTCAGACGGTCGCCGGCTACCAGCAGGATCAGCGCGAATGCGGCCCAAACGACGGCGATCCACGGCGAGGACACTTCCTTGTACGCGAGCACCGCGGCAAGGATGGAACCGGCCGAGCTGTGGACCGCGGAAAAGACGCGGACGATGGGCGCGTCGCGCGGACCGCTGAAGCCCGCGCTGAGGTAAAGCAGCAGGATCACGATCGAGAAAGTGATGAATCGAAGCGTGACCCCGTGATACGTGTTCGTGGCGTCGATGTTGAATGCCAGGGTGCGCGCGAAAGCCGCGAGCGCGAACGCGTGCGCCTGATAGGACAGATCGTCGAGGCTGAGCAAGCGGCCCAGCAGAGCCAGAGTGAAGGCCGCCAGCGCCCAGGCGACCGGCATCCAGGCGTCCGGAAACGCGAGCCACAAGCTGCCGAACAGCATCACGCCCGCTAGATAGGAAAGCGCGCGGAAGCAAACCTGCTCGCTATCGGATTCAATTGCGGTCTGCCAGCGGCGCGGAATCCAGAGGGCGTCGACATAGAAAAGCAGCGCCGCAAATCCGAATGTCGCGGCGAGCTGCAATTCCGGCAGCGAGTGGCCCAGCCCGAAGCGGGCCTCGAAGACCGGCCCGAGCTCGACGACGATCATGTGTCCGGCGGCAAGAAGCGCCCCAAGCATGCCGAGAATGCGGAAGACGCGCTCGCGCGTGAAGACGCCGGCGAGCAGAAAAGCCTGCGCCTCCGCGAGCCAGAGAATGGCGATGTCCATGCCGGAAAATTTGAACGGGATCGCGGCCACGAGCAGGACGGTGCCGATCGTCGAGAGGATCACGAAGGCCGTCTTGCGACGGCGCGTCACCGGGAGCTGGCCGATCGCAAGTTCCGCAGCTCCGAGAATCAGCAGCGCGTAGAACGCGAGCTGCGGATGCACTGACTGGTATTTGAAGAGGAAGAGCAGGAGACCGGTGTTGAGCAGCGCGGCTGCGGTCGAGACGTGTTCCTGGGCGGCGGTGCGGATCTCGCGCGCTACATACGACCAGCGATAGATCGCCCAGTACATGCAGAGCAGCACGGCGCTGGGCACGAATTCCGGGAACATGTGCTTGTGCGCGCCCATCGGCGCGATCACCGTGCGGAGCCAAATGAAATGGTTGATGTACGACGCGGCCAAGCCGAACACTTCGAGCTCGAACCAGCGCCGTCGATGAACGATCGCCACGAGGCCGATCGCGAGAATCGCTCCCGCGGCGAGGCAATAGACGGTGTTCTGGCTGATGGCGACGGTGGTGAAGGCGAGCAGGAACGCGAGGCCGGTGACGACCTGCGAGTCGTAGCGCAGCGTGTGCGCCACCATCGCAGCGGCCACGATGAAGAGCAGCACGAGGTCGACCCATTGCGTTTCGATCACCTGCGTGTACTTCACAAAATGCATCGCGTAAGTGACGAAGAACGTGAGCGCCCAGCCGCCGCCGATCAGCGCGCGCGCAAAGATGCGATAGCGCTCGACGTGCTCGAGATAAATGCCGAGCCCGAGAATCGCCAGGCTGACCACGTAACCGAGAATCACTTTCTCGGGGTTCGTGAGCGTCGGGAATTTGTAAGCGAGGAAGAGCGCGATGCCGATCACGAGAACCGTGATGCCGATTTTGTTCAGCCAATTTTGGCCGACTTTTTCTTCGAGTTCGGTGGCGCGGCGGCGCGCGAGTTCCGGAGCGGCGACAGGAGGATGCGGGCTGGAAAACGGCACGCGAGGAGGCGACGGCGGAGCGGCGGGCCTGAAGGATTCGTGCGGCATCGCGGGCGGCGTAGCCTGTGAAGGCACGTGCGGCGCGGCCGGAAGCGGAGGCACGTGCGGGGTGGCTGGCGCGTGCGGAACCGGAGCGGTCGGCGGCGCCGCCGGCCTAGCGGGAACAGCGGGAGGCGCGGGAGTGGACGCAGCGGGTTTTGCGATTTCCGGCTCTGCCGCGTGCACCGCGGGAGCCCCCTCGACGGAAGCGCTGGGACGAGTCTCTAGCGCCTGCACGCGGGCGGCGAGCTTTTTGATTTCCGCCTCGTAGCGGTTCAGCGCGCCGACCAGACGGGAAAAGCGTTCGTCGTTCGCCCGCTCGGCCTGGCGGCGCTGCAGCCACTCGACGAACAGCCAGCCGAAAAGCACAACGATCCAAAACCACATAGCGCCTAAGCCTCAATGTGAAGGAAGCGTTGAGCCTGACTTCGTAGTGCATATTGTATGCTGCCGCAGCCAGCCGAGGGGCAATTTGTGCGGGCGCGGAGGCGCGTCGATTACCCGGCCTCGCGGACGATGCGATCAGCTCGATCCAAAATCTAGGCTTGCTTCGCGCGCACGCGCAGAGCGTGGACGGCCGCCGGAATCAGCGAGAGGACGATCACGGCAGCGATGATGTAGTGAATCTTCTTGTCGACGTTGGGGACCGTGCGGCCGAGCGTGTAGCCCACGAGGATCATGCCCCAGACCCACAGGAATCCGCCGCAAACATCGTAGATCAGGTAGCGCGGGTAGCTCATCTTGGCGGCGCCGGCCACGGGCGGGCAGAAGGTGCGAATGATGGGGACGAAGCGCGCCATGATGATCGTCTTGCCGCCGTACTCTTCGTAGAATTTGTGCGCTTCCTCGAGATGCTTTTTCTTGAAGAAGCGGGAATCGGGGCGGCTGTAGAGCGTCGAGCCCGCTTGCCAGCCGATCAAGTAGCCGAGCTGGTCGCCCGCGATCGCGCAGAGCGTGACGAGCGACAGCAGCCACGCGAGCTTGAGCTGGCCCGCGCCCGCGAATACCCCCGCCGTCACCAGCAGCGAATCGCCCGGCAGAAAGAATCCGGCGAAGAGGCCCGTCTCGATGAAAACGATCAGGCACACGGCGAAGGTGCCGCCCCATTCGATCAGGCCGCGCACGTCCGACAGGGTGTGGAGGAGATGCTTCAGCAGTTCTACCATTCGGGTGTTGTCCTTGTGGGTTGACGGCGATTCGCGAAGCTCACGGCTTGGCCTGCTCGAACGCGGCGACTCCGGCGCGCGCGACATCGACATCCTGATCTTCGGTTCCGGCACTGACGCCGATCGCGCCGACGACTTCGCCATCGACTACGAGAGGAAAGCCGCCGCGAATGGGCGTTTGGTGGTCCTGCGCCGCGGAAGCGAGGCCGAGCGCGAGCGCGACGTTCACGTGATCGCCCGACATCGGAGCGCCGGTCGGGGCACGGCGCATGGCGGCGGCTCGCGCCTTCACCAACGAGACAGCGATCGACGCGGGCTTCGCGCCGTCCATGCGGGCAAACGCCAGGAGATTGCCGCCGTCGTCGACCACGGCGATGTTCATCGAGATTTTGATTTCGAGCGCGTGGCGTTCGGCGGCGGCGAGAACGGCGCGCGCGCCTTCGAGCGTTAGCTTCGGATGATTGCGTGTGATGAGCGGCAAAAAGTTCCCTCCATTTCGGATGCGCGAAACTACAGAAGCTCTAGGCGCCGAGCACCTCGGGATTCAAGGCGTTCGGCGGGCGGCGGCCGTCGAAAAGCGAGGCGGCGTTGTTCGCGGCCATCACCGCCATTTTCGTGCGCGTGTCGATCGTCGCGCTGCCGATGTGCGGCGCGAGAATCACGTCGCGGCGCCCGAGCAGCGCCGGGTGCACCTTGGGCTCGTGTTCGTAGACATCCAGCGCGGCGCCCGCCAGTTTTTTTTGCTCGAGCGCTTCGGCCAGCGCGGCTTCGTCAACCACCGGGCCGCGCGCCGTATTGATCAGGTACGCCGTCGGCTTCATTTTGCCAAAGGCGTCCTTCGAGATCAGGTGGCGCGTCTCCGCCGAAAGCGGGACGTGCAGCGAAATAAAATCGGATTCGCGCAGCAGCCGGTGGAGATCGACGAATTCCGCTCCCAGTTCCCTCTCGATTTCCGGCGCGACGCGCGTGCGGCTCTGGTATAGCACGCGCATTTGAAAGCCGCGTGAACGGAGCGCCATGGCGCGGCCGATCCGCCCGAAGCCGACGAGGCCCAGCGTTTTGCCGTAGACGTCGCCGCCGAGGAGTTGGTCGATGTCCCAGCCGGGCCAGGCGCCGGTGCGCACCCAGGCGTCGCCTTCGACGAGGCGGCGCGCGATGGCCATCAGCAGCGTCCACGCGAGGTCGGCCGTCGTGTCGTCGAGGACGCCCGGCGTATTCGTGGCGACAACCTTGCGGCGCGTGCAGGCGGGGACGTTGATGTTGTCGTAACCGACGGAGACGGTGGAGGCGATCCGCAGCTTGGGCGCGGCGGCGAGCAACTCCTCGTCAACTTTTTCCGTGAGCAGCACGACGAGCGCGTCTTTATCCGCTACGCGGGCCAGCAGCTCGGCGCGCGGAATGCGCTCGGGCCGGCTCCAATATTCGACGTCGAACTGCTTTTCGAGGATCGCGCGCGCCGCCGGGAATAAAGGGCGCGTCACCAGAACCTTTGGCTTGCCCACCAACACACTCCGCCCGGCCAATTTGCCGGCTCAACAGGATACACCAGAGTGAGCGCGGCTCGCCGCGTTTGACGCCCGCTCAAGCGAGCGACTATAGTGCCGAATAAGTGCTTATGGCGCCTGCCACGATCGATTCCGGACTGCTCCGCGACCTGCAAAAGCTGCTGGGGCGCGACGCGGTCCTCTATAGGGCTGAGGATTTGCTGCTCTACGAGTACGACGGATCGGTGGAATCGGCGCGGCCGGATTGCGTGGTATTCCCGCGCACGGCTAAGGATGTGGCCGGTGTGGTGCGGCTCGCCAAGCGGCACGGCGTTCCGCTGGTGGGGCGCGGCGCAGGCACGGGGCTTTCCGGCGGCGCGATCGCGCGGCGGGGCGGGATCGTCACTTCGTTTGCGAGGATGAACCGCATTCTCGAAGTCGACGCGGAAAATCAGACGGCGCGCGTGCAGCCGGGATTGGTGAATTCGGACCTGAGCGCGGCTGTGGCGCACCTGGGGCTGCACTTCGCTCCCGATCCATCGAGTCAGAAGGCCTGCACCATCGGCGGCAACGTCTCGGAAAATTCGGGCGGGCCGCATACGCTGGCTTACGGCGTGACGACGAATCACGTGCTGGCGCTCGAGGTGGTGCTGCCGAACGGCGAGATCTTGCGCCTGGGCGGCGGTGCAGTGGATGCGCCCGGATATGACCTCACCGGGGTATTCGTCGGCTCGGAAGGAACGTTTGGCCTGGTAACCGAGATTACCGTGAAGCTGACGCGGCTTCCGGAAGCTACGAAAACGCTGCTGGCGATCTATGAATCGGTCGACGACGCGACGGAAACCGTGGTCGAGATCACCGCGCGCGGGATCACCCCCGCCGCGTGCGAAATGATGGACGGCTGGACGATTCGCGCGGTGGAGGATTACGTCCACGCGGGATTCCCGCTGGATTGCGCGGCCGTGCTGCTGATCGAAGTAGACGGCCTGCGCGAAGCGGCTGAATTCGAGGCGGCTGAGGTGGACGACGTTTGCCGGCTGCATCGCGCGCGGGAAGTTCGCGTGGCCCGCGACGCGCGCGAACGCGACCTCCTGTGGAAGGGCCGCAAGAACGCGTTTGGCGCGGTGGGCCGGCTTTCGCCGACGTACTACACGCAGGACGGCGTGATCCCGCGCACGAAATTGCCCGCCACTCTGCGGCGCGTGAACGAGGTCGGCGCGAAGTATGGCTTCGCCATCGGCAACATTTTCCATGCGGGCGACGGCAACCTGCATCCCATCATCCTTTTCGACGCGCGCGACGCGCAGCAATTTCGCAACGCCGTCGCGGCGTCGGACGAGATCATCCAGTTCTGCATCGAGATGGGCGGCTCGATCACCGGCGAGCACGGCGTGGGCATGGAAAAGGACCGGCTGATGCCGCTGCTCTTCAGCGAAGCCGATCTCGACCTGATGCGGCGCGTGCGCGACGTCTTCAATCCCGACGGGCTGCTGAATCCCGCGAAGGTGTTACCCTCCGCGAAGGGCTGCGGCGAAATTCACGTGCGTCCGGTGGCGGCGGCCGCAGGGCCGGCTCGCGCATGAGCGCGGCGAGCACGCCTCTTTCCGCGCGGGTCGCTGAAATTGCCGGCGCGCAGAACGTGGTCGGCGACGCTGCGGCTCTAGCAGCGTATGCGATCGGCGGCAAGGCTCCCGCGGCGGCGATACGCCCGGAATCGGCCGAGCACGTCGCCGAGATCGTACGCATGGCGGCCTCGGAGAAGCTCGCGATCGTGCCGTGCGGCGCGCGGAGCAAGCTCGATATGGGCGCGGCGCCGAGCCGCTACGACCTCGCGCTCGATATGACGCGGCTCGATCGCGTGGTCGGGTTCGATCCCGGCGATATGACGCTGAGCGTCGAACCGGGTATTCCGCTGAGCCGCATTCAAAGCACACTCGCCGAACATCGCCAATTCCTGCCGCTGGTCGTGCCGTTCATGGACCGCGCGACGGCGGGCGGCACGATCGCTTCCGGCGTGGATTCGCCGCTGCGGCAGTTCTACGGCACGGCGCGCGATTACGTCCTCGGGATCGAATTTGTGAGCGGAGACGGCGCGGCGGCGAAGAGTGGCGGGCGCGTGGTGAAGAATGTTTCCGGCTACGATCTACACAAGCTGATGATCGGGGCGCTGGGGACGCTGGGCGTTCTGACGCGAATCAATTTCCGCACGTTTCCGCTGCCGGCCGCCACGCGGACGATTGTGGCGGCGTTTGAGGATGCCGCGCGCGCCGTCGAGTTGCGTCACACGGTGGCGGGTTCGGCA
Organism: Vulcanimicrobiaceae bacterium; assembly: GCA_035504455.1. Classification (GTDB taxonomy): domain Bacteria; phylum Acidobacteriota; class Terriglobia; order Acidiferrales; family UBA7541; genus Palsa-295. The sequence continues at coordinate 381 of DATJRU010000078.1, read as the reverse complement.
TTGCGACCACTGGTGCTCGAAATCGTCAGCCCCGGCGGGGCCGAATTGCTGGCGCACCACGATCTGCCGGCGAATCGCGGCTGGTCTCTAATCGCGAGCTTCGCGGGAACGGCGAAAGCGCTCGAACGCAGCGAGCGCGACATGCGGGCGATGGCGGATCGGATCGGAGCGAAGGAATTCACGGTATCAGGCAACGAGCCGACGCTCGCCGCGCCGGACCGCACCAGCGAGTTTGCCCCCGCCGCGCTCGCGGCTTCACCCGCAGCGACGATCCTCAAGCTGAGCGTGCTTCCGACCAAGATGACCGCGCTCATCGACTCCGCCGCGAAAGCTGCCGCGGCCGCGCAGTTGCCCTGGGCGGTGAACGCGCGCGGCGTGGGC
>DATJRU010000077.1:0-5462 GCA_035504455.1 Vulcanimicrobiaceae bacterium | reverse complement strand
GACGTGAAGGAAGCGACGCGGCTCGTCGCCGTGTGCCTCGAAGCGGGCGTGAATTTCTTCGACACGGCGGACGTCTATTCGCAGGGGCTTTCGGAGCAGGTGCTGGGCGAGGCGATCAAGCAGGCGTCGCGCGACACGTTCCTGATTTCGACGAAGGGCACGTTTCCTTTCGGGTCGGGCCCGAACAACATGGGCTCGTCGCGCCACCACCTGATCCAGCAGATCGAAGGCAGCCTGAAGCGCCTGAAGACCGACTACATCGACGTCTACCACATCCACGGATTCGACGCGGTGAGCCCGATCGAGGAGACCCTCTACACGCTGGACAACGCGGTGCGCCAGGGCAAGGTGCGCTACATCGCGGCGTCGAATTTTTCGAGCTGGCATTTGCAAAAGGCGCTCGGCGTGAGCGAGCGGTATGGCTGGACGCGGTACGTGGCGCACCAGGTCTACTATTCGCTCGTGGGACGCGACTACGAGTGGGAGCTGATGCCGCAGGCGTGGACGGAAAACATCGGCGCGCTGGTGTGGAGCCCGCTCGGCTGGGGGCGGCTCACGGGAAAAGTGCGGCGCGGACAGCCGCTGCCCGCGGAAAGCCGGCTGCACAAAACGGCCGACCTCGGTCCGCTCGTTCCGGAGGACTATTTGTTCAAGGTGGTGGACGCGCTCGAGGTGGTCTCGAAGGAAACGGGAAAGACGATCCCGCAGATCGCGCTGAATTGGCTGCTGCGCAAGCCGACCGTCGCGAGCCTGGTGATCGGCGCGCGCAACGAGCAGCAATTGCGCGACAATCTCACAGCCGCTAGTTTCGCTCTCACTGCCGAGCACGTGGCGCGGCTCGACGAAGCGAGCCAGCCGCCGGTGCCGTACCCTTCGTGGCACCAGCGGCAATTCCAGGTGCGCAATCCGCTGCCGCCGTCGTATGTTGCTCCGCCGAGCGCGGAGCCGAAGGGCGGGGCGAGCCCTGTGTCGAGCGCGGGCGCAGCCGCGAGCCAGCGCCCAAAGTAAGTCTTGCACCGCGTCGGCTGCGAGCTACTCGTAGCGAAGAGCTTCGATGGGGTCGAGCTGCGAGGCCTTGCGCGCGGGATAGTAGCCGAAAAATATTCCGACGCCCGCCGAGAAAGCCACCGCGCCGACGATCGACAGCGGCGAGACCGCGGTCGGCCACGCCATCGCCTTCGCCACGAAAACCGACGCCGCAATTCCGAAGACGACTCCGATCAGCCCGCCAATCGAGCTCAGCACCACCGCTTCGCTCAGGAACTGCCGCTGCACGTCGCCCTCGGTAGCGCCGACGGCGATGCGCACGCCGATTTCGCGCGTCCGCTCCGTCACCGACACCAACATGATGTTCATGATGCCGATGCCGCCGACGAGCAACGAAATCGCCGCGACGCTGCCGAGCAGCACGGTGAGGATCATCGAGATTCGCCCGACGGTCTGCGCGATTTCGGCGGGGCTGCGGATCGAGAAGTCGCTGTTTTCGTCCGCGCGGAGATGATGGCGCTGGCGAAGCAGCGCGGTGATCTGGCTGGTCGCGGAGTCGATGTCGTTTTTCGAGTCGACCGACGCGGTGATCACCTGCAGCCAGTCGACGCCGACGAGCTTCTTCATCACCGTGGTGTACGGCATCATGATCACGTCGTCTTGATCCTGGCCGAAGGTGGATTGCCCTTTCGTTTGGAGCTCGCCGATCACGGTGACCGGAAGCGTCTTCACGCGGATCACTTTGCCGATGGGGTTGTCGCCGCTGAAGAGCTTGTAAGCGACGGTCGAGCCGATGACGCAAACGTCCGCGGCCGTATCGATATCGCGCTCGGAAAACGGGCTGCCGACCACGACCGGCCAGTTGCGAATGTCGAAGTAGTCGGGGCCGACGCCCTGATCGCGCGTGGCCCAGTTCTGTCCTTCGTAGACGACCTGCACGGTGGTGTCGGTTTCCGGCGAGATCATGGTGATCTGCGGAATTTCCTGGAGCATCGCGCGGGCGTCGCTGACCATCAGCGTGTTCGTGGCGCCGGTGCCCATCTGGACGCCACCGGAATTCACGCTGCCCGCCATGACGAAGAGCATGTTGACGCCGAGGCTCTGAATCTGGTCCTGCACCTGCTCGCTGGCGCTGGTGCCGACGCCGACGATGCAGATCACCGCCATCACGCCGATGATGATTCCCAGCATCGTCAATAGAGTGCGCATCTTATTGCGCCCAAGAGTGCGAAGAGCGATCTGAATCACTTCCCGAAAATTCATTTCCCACCTGCCTAGCCGGACAGGGTCACACTTTCGACCCTCTACTTATGATACGGAGAAAAGTCGCTCGAAATTACCGTTTCGTGAAGCTTCGCTGCTGGCGATCCTGCGTTCGCCGTTGTAAGCTGCGCAAGATTTGCGCGTGAACGCGAGCGCTGGCATTCGCGCGGAGCTATTTCTCGAGGAGCATCGGCATGTCGTGGCAATCGACCGATTGGGCGCGGCGCCTAGCGGGACTCAGCGGGCTTGCAGGAGCGCTGCTTTTCTTCACAGGGGACATGCTCTTCTACGGATACTTCGGGGCGGGCGGCGGTTTCCCCATGGGGATGCTCGCGACTGTGAAGCACGACTCGCTGGCCCGTCTTTTCGCCGGCGGCTTGATCGGGCCGGTGGCGGCGTGCCTGTGCATCGTGGGATTCTGGCACGTGTACCTCAATGTGCGGCCGTCGGGTGTTGTGATGGCGCGGCTGCTCTTCGCGCTTTTTTTCGCGCTGATGGTCGCGGGCAGCGCCGTGCACACGCTCTGGACGGCGCGCGGGCTCGCGATGAAGTTTTGCTCCGCGCAGGGAGCGCCATGCTCGGACCTGCTTGCGGCCGTGAAATCCTACTGGAGCCTTGCCTACAACCTCGGCTCCATCCCCGGTTACATCGGAGCCGCGCTGCTGGCTGGGGTCGTCCTTCTGGGAAGAACGCGGTATCCGCGTTGGACAGTCGTCGCGAATCCGGCCGTGATCTTTCTGATCTCGCCGCTTGCCGACCGCGTGCCGGCACCGCTCGGCGCGATCCTGGTGGGAGGCAGCGCGAACTTGTCGATCGCCGTCTTTTTTCTCGTGTCGGTCTTGACGACGTGGAAGAGCCGCGCGGAAATCGTGGCTGATGGCGGTGGCCCGCCGGCTTGAAAAATACGCAATCGGCCGGTTGCTGCGCGGCGGTGGGCTTTGGGGTATGCTCGTTGAATGAAGCATCATTGCCCCATCTGCAAGAAGCCGACCGACTCACAAGCCGACGCGGAATTTCCGTTTTGCAGCGAGCGCTGCCGGTTGCTCGATCTGGGCGCATGGGCCAGCGAGAAGTACGTCGTGAGCGAGCCGGTGCTCGACGAATCCGCTCCTGAAATTCTCGAACGAGACGCGGATGAACGAAAAAACTGACGCGCCGCAAGCAGCCGCGTCGGTCGCGTCGCCGGGCAATTCCGCCACGGCGGAGAAATCCGCCACGGCACGCAAGCCACGCTTCGCGCTGTTCATCGCGACCGCCTGCGGCCTTGGCTATATCCCGAAAGCTCCCGGCACATTTGGCTCCCTCGCCGGCCTAGCGCTTGCGGCCCTTCCTTTTTGGCTTTTCATTGCGGCAGTTTTGATCCTAGGCGGCGTGGGTTTCCGGGAAGGCTCCGATCCTTTCTTGACCATGCAAATTCTGCTTGGCGCTCTGACGGCGGTAGTGGGCGTCTGGTCGGGCTCGAAGGCGTCCGCGTTCTGGCAGCAGAAGGACCCCCAGCGCGTCGTGATTGATGAAGTCTCCGGGCAGCACCTTGCCTTACTTCTGGGCTGCGGAGTGCCGGCGTCGAAGGTGACGTCGGGGACGGCTTGGGTGTTGGCACGGCTTGGCGTCATTACTGTTCACTCCGCCCTTAACTGGAAATATTTGCTGGTGGGTTTTATACTTTTTCGAGCGTTTGATATCTGGAAGCCTTTCCCAGCGCGCCAGGCGGAATCGCTGCCGGGCGGCTGGGGCATCATGGCGGACGACTGGATCGCCGGGATTTACGCGGGGATCGGACTGTGGATCGCGCGCGCGATGGGGCTGTGACGGGTGCGGCGTAGGGCGGGAGAAAAAGCAGATTCCTCGCTGCGTCTCGCGCCTGCCTCGCCGGCAGGCGGGCCCGCGAAAACCGCGCGAGACTCCGCTCGGGATGACAGCCGCGGTCAGTGAACGGCATCGGGGCGAAGTGACTGGGACGGACACCAACGTGAGTACGGCTTTACGAACGAACGGCACGCCGAGAATTGAAAGCGTCAAACCGGGCGCGGCCCTGCCCGGCGGAGAAGTTTCGATCGCGGGCAGCGGCTTCAGCGTGCGCAATCACACGCGGCCGCAGGTGCAGTTCGGCGCGGCCGAGGCGAGCTTGGTGATGGCCGCGGACAATCTGCTGATCGCGCGCGTGCCGGACGGCGCGGCGGGCGGCGCGGTGCGCGTGCGGATGGGCGGCGTCGAGAGCGCGCCATTCCCCATGGCGCTGGGCGTGCAGCTCGCGGACAACCTGCATCCGGTGAGCAATCCGGCGGTGGACGCGGATGGCAACATCTACGTGACATTCAGCGGGCAGCGCGGGCAGAAAGTGCCGGTGTCGCTCTACAAGATCAATGCGAATCATTCGGTGAAGCCGTTCATCACCGAGCTGATGAATCCCACGGGGCTGGCGCTCGACCGCGAGGGCCATCTTTTCGTCTCCTGCCGCAACGACGGCACGATCCATCGCGTCTCGCCCGACGGGCGCGCGACGCAGTGGATCGAAGGCATGGGCATCGCGACGGGAATCGCGTTCGACAAGAACGGCAGCCTGTACGTCGGCGACCGCAGCGGGACGATTTTCAAGATCGGGCCCGATCGCGAGATTTTCGTTTTCGCGACGCTGGAGCCGTCGGTTTCCGCGTATCACCTGGCGTTCAGTCCCACGGGCGAGCTTTTCGTCACCGGGCCGACCACGTCGAGCTTTGATCGCGTCTACCGGATCACGCCGGCAGGTGAGGTGGAAGTTTTCTACCGCGGGCTGGGGCGGCCGCAGGGACTCGCGTTCGACCGGCTCGGCAACCTCTACGTTGCAGGGTCGCTCAGCGGCAAGCGCGGCATCGTGCGGATCACGCCGCAGGCCGAAGCGGAGCTGGTCCTCGGCGGCGCGAATATCGTTGGGCTCGCGCTCCTGCCTACGCACCGCGCCGTGATCGCCACCAACAGCGCGCTCTTCACCCTCGACTGGGACGTCGCCGGCGCGCCCCTCAACGGTTAGGCTGCTGTGTCGCACCTACGGCGCTTGGGCTTGTTTCGGCCCGCGTTCCCAGCGCTTCCGCGCTGGGCTAACTTGTGTCGCGCGTACCGCGCTGGCAAAATCGACACCTGAGAATTTTCCGCAACACCATGCGCCTCGTTCCCCGGCCATTCGACCTCAGTGATTAAGGCCTCGACGGGGTCGCGCTGAGCGTGAATCCTTCGCG
>DATJRU010000076.1:0-14480 GCA_035504455.1 Vulcanimicrobiaceae bacterium | reverse complement strand
TCTCGCAGGTAGAGTGATCGGCGGTTCGGGTTCCCTTCGGCAGCGAGCGAGCCACACTAGGGTTCTCAGAGGACAAACTTGCGGATGGAATTCGGCGTTATCGACCACGTCGACCGGCAAAACCGGCCGATCCATGAAACGTACGACAGCCGGCTCAAGCTGCTCGAACTCTATGACAAGGCCGGCTTCAGCACCTATCACCTGACCGAGCATCACTTTACGCCGCTCGGCTTGGCGCCTTCGCCGCTGATTTTTATGGCCGCCGGCTCGCGTATCACGCAGCAAATTCGATTCGCGCCGCTCGTCCTGATCGCCACGCTTTACAATCCGCTACGCCTGGCCGCCGAAATCTGCATGCTCGACCATCTGACCAACGGGCGGTTCGAGATCGGCACAGGCCGGGGCGTGTCTCCGCTCGAACTGGGCTTTTACAATGTGACGGAAGCCGAGGCTCCGGCTCTTTACAACGAGGTCGTCGAAGTGGTGATGGCGGCCCTCACCCAGGACGTGGTCGACTACCACGGCAAGTATTTCAACTTCTCGAATGTCCCCATCGAGATGAAGCCGCTGCAACAGCCTCACCCGCCACTCTGGTACGCCACGAACAGCGCCGACAGCGCCGCGCGCGCCGCCCGCCGCAACATGAACATCGTGACGCTGCTCCCTGCGACGGGCGCGCGGAAAGTGGTCGATGCGTACATGGACGCGTGGAGCGCGGCCTACGGCACAGGATGCAGCCATCCTCGCGCGCAAGTGCCGAAGGTCGGCATCACGCGGCTGCTTTACGTCGGCGAAAATGACGAGCAGGCTAGTGAGCGCGGCATGTTCGGCTACCGCGGCTTCTACGACAAGGTCTCCTACCTGTGGCGGAAGTTCGACGTGAAGCACCAGGCGCTCGACGAAATCTCGAAGGCGGGCCCGGACACCATCATCACTGGCACGCCCGCAAGCGTTCGCGCCGCCATCGAAGAGCAACTCGAGATTTCAAAGGCCAACTATTTCGTCCCGCGCTTCGCCTACGGCGACCTCACGCACGATGAAAGCGTCCGCTCGCTCGAACTCTTCACGAGTGAAGTGATGCCGCACTTTAGGAAGTAGACCGGCGTTCGCCTTCAGACGCCGGCCCTTTCCACGTAGCGCTAGAGCGATCGCAGGAAATTCAGCAAATCCTGCTGATCCTGATTGCTCCGTCCGTTGAACAGCGAAATGACCTGATTCGCCTCCGACCCCTGTCCGGCGTGAGCCTCGATCGCTCGCAGCAAACCGCCGTTCGCGGGCGTGGCGCGGCCATCGTGCAGGAAGAAGATCCGCTGGCCGACTCCCCACAGCGGCGCCGTGCGGAATTCATCCGGTCCTGCGGAGCCTTGCGTGACGTTGTCGGCGAGCCCCGAGCCCATGTTGTGCACGAGCAAGTCGGAAAACAGCGCCACATTCTGATTTCGCAGCGCCGGGCTGAACGTCGACGGCGAAGTCGCGAGCGACGGCGTGTGGCACATGTCGCAATGCACCGCGCTGAAGACGGCGCGGCCATTGGCGAGCGACGTTGCGGTCGGATTGCCGGGGATTCCCGCAGCGGAAGGCGCCGGCGGCGCGAGGAACCGCATGAAATCCGCGAACGCCACGATGTCGCTCGGAATCGCGACGCCCGAGGAACCGAAATTCGTGGCGTCCTCCGGCGTCGTGTTGTAGAGGCAGCTCGCGGGCGCGCCTTCGCGCTCGTTCGGGAAGAGCTCGTTGGTCACGCCCATTTCGACGTTGTAGGCTTCGCCCGCGAAAATCTCGAGCGACTTGTTCTGCGCCTTCCAGCCGAACCGCGTGATCGTTCCATCATTTCCGCTGTAGTTCGGATGGCCCGAAATGCCGAGGCCGCGCTTGAGCGAGGCGTTCGCGCTCATGTTGGCCAGGATCGTCGAGTCGGGAATGTTTTCGATCAGCCCTGCGCCGAACACCGGCGTCGGAATCCGGAAGATGATGTTGTTGAGCTGGCTCATCTGCTCGAAGTTCGGCTGCGCCATGGTGCAATCGGGAGCGTCCGTGCGCCCGGCGATCGTGAAGACGTCGTGCACGCCGCCATCCGCCGTCGACGTCACGCGTCCATTCGATACCACAAACGGAAAGCGGACTTCGCGCACCGGACCATCGGCGGACATGAAATACGGAATGCTGTTGGTCGCACCCGCGTCGTTCGCCGCGGCCATCTGCGGGTTTGGCCCGATGTTCGGATATTGGCTGGCGTTGGGGCTCGATCCGCCGGTCGCGGGTTGCGCGTGGCAGCTCGAGCAGCTATTCGAATTGAAGGCGGGACCGAGCCCGGAGCCCGGCTCGCCGGAGACGTTTCCGCCCACCGAGTCCACCTGGATGAAACGGCTGAGGCCGTCCTCAAAGAATTGCAGTTCCGCCGCGCTCAGCCCCGCGAGCGGCACGCCCACCTGCACGCTCCCGGCCCGCACGCCCGGATCGCTCACGCTTCCGGACGCCGGACTCGACAGCCTTCCTTGCCCCAGCAACGCCGCGTCGATCGACAGCGCCGCGATTGCCAAGGTGATTGCACCCCTTTTTGTGAATCGCATCATGCGCGTTCTCCCCTCGCCGGTGAATGGACACACCCCGGCGCACGTGTTTCACGGGTTAACGAGCTGGTGAGTTAACCGGCCGAAAAAATATTTGCCGCTCGCGCTCTACCCAATTTCAGAGGAAACGATTGGCGACGATTGTGACGCGGACTCTAGGCCGATGCTGCGCCCGCGTCAATTCACGCGAGGTACAGTTTTGGTACAGCGAAGAAACGCGCGGAGCAAGTGGTGGCGAGAACAGTGAAGGAAAATGGAAAGGGAAAATGGACATCGCTGTCGATGCGCGACGGTTTGGCCAATTTCCGTTTTCCCTTTTCTATTTTCCAGGAATCTTGTCGGCGCCGTCGTGGAATTCGATGAGGTGGAGCTCCGTGTCCGCCACCGTGCCGTGGTGATGGTAGCCGTACGTCACCATGCCAATGCCGGGAACAAAATCGAATTCGTCATCGTCCGGATTCGTAAAGTATTCGACGCGATAGGCCGCGCGCTTACCCTGCGGAATCCCCTTCACATTGGCGAGTTCTGCCGCATGCGGCGCTCCCGTGACCCAGCAGTAATGATTGTCGGTCCTTTGCATGCCTTCGGCTTCGCAGAATTTCTTGCCCTTCGCGAGCGGCAACTGCAAGAACCAATCATGGTCGACGGGAACTTGCCCCCAGGAAAACTGTGGATGATCTAGCTCGCCAATCAGCGTTTTCGCTTCGTCGTCTTCGACCAGGTAGAACTTGGCGTCACGCGTGCGGATCACGATCGAGAGCGATGGCGTCGGATTGCCGTCAGACCAATCGAGGTCGCCGGGCATTCCCCTCACGACGGCGATGGTCATCCCGTCGCGGTAAATCGTGCGTGTGACTTCGGTCTTCCACGTCACGCGAGTCAGTTTGACAGTGCTGGAGTTCGCCACCGTCCAGCGCACGAATCCGCGGTAGACCCAATAGGTTCCCTGCGCCAGCGGAAAATCTCCGCCGGGTTTGCCCTGCGCTCGCGCGGAGACACCGGCGAGTGCCAGCAGAACGGTTACAAGGAGAAAGCTGCGCTGCGGCGACATCTAACTTTTCCGCGCGGCCATCCACAGCGAATCGCTAGTGGGCATGCGATCGGCGAGCAGGCGCGGCAGCGGCTCGAATCCCGTTTCGCGGAGAATTTTCGCGAGCGTGCGCGGCGTAAAGTAGTTGCAGTGCGCGGGAATGTGGTAGCCGCACCAGTTTATGCCGCGGATGTGGCGATTCCAGGTGGCGTAGTTCGGCGTCTTGAGGATGGTGAGGCCGCCCGATTTTAGGGCTCGATGCGCGGCGCGCAGCCCGGCCAACGGGTGCCACTCGTGCTCGATGTATCCGAACTGCGTGACGACATCGAACGCGCCCGGCGGCAAGTCGCGCTCGGCTACTTCCGTCACGGGCCCCTCGAGGATCTTTTCGCGCGAAGTCCGCTTTCGCGCAGCCTCCGCGCCCTGTGGGCTGAGCTCGATTCCGGTCACGTCGAAATGCGCGGAGGCAGCCGCGAGAAAACGGCCGTCGCCGCAGCCAAAATCAACCAGCTTGCCGGACCGCACCCACCGCAGCGTTTGCGCCACAAGCCGCGCCGTCGGCTCAGGCCGCAGCCAGCGCGTGCAGCGCGAGAGAAACAGCATCAGCGGCTGCTTTTCCTTCCGCTGCGCCAGCTCTTTCGTGTGCTCCTCGAACCAGTCGTGCTTGGCCGCTTGCTCGTCGTACGCGAGCTCGCTGCCGAGAAACACCATCTCGCACCGACCGCACTGCACGATGTCCCATCCGTCGCGGCGATCCAGCACTTTGCGCTCGAGCGCGGCGCACAGCGGGCAAGGCCGGGTGCGCGTGCCGGCGGGCGCCTCGGTGGCGGCTTGGATGGTAGCGTTCACTTTGCGGACTCGCGAAATTCTAGCATGCGCCGCTCGGACCCGCGCTGGCGCAGGCCGTGGTCTAGCCAGGTTGCGAAACGCAGAGATCGCTTGCGCCCCTTCCCTTCTCTTGGCATAACTCTAGGCGGGGCGGAATCGCATTGCAGCGCGGCCGGCCGCAGCGGCTGCGCGGGGCGACCCTCACAACATTTCGACAGGAGACCTACTGTGGCTGAGATCGCACTGTACGGCGCAACGGGAATGATCGGGCAGCGAATTCTGAAAGAGGCGCTTTCGCGCGGGCACAAAGTGACCGCCGTCGTGCGCGACGTCACGAAAGCTCCGCAGAAGAGCCCCAATCTCGAGATCAAGCCCGGCGACATCCTCAAGCCCGAAAGCGTTGCCGCGGCGATCGCAGGAAACTCCGTGGTGGTTTCGGCATTCGGGCCGCGCGGCGGCGATCCGGGGGACTATCAAACCGCCATCCGCGCCCTTATGGAAGGGATTCAGGCGGCGAAAGAAACCACGGGGAAACCGATCCGACTCATCTTCGTGGGGGGCGCTGCGAGTCTCGAGATCGCTCCCGGCCAGATTCTCCTCGACACGCCGAATTTTCCTCCAGCGTGGAAGCCCGCGGCGTCCGCGTCGCGCGAGGTTCTCGGCACCCTTCGGCGCGAGGGCGCGGCCGCCGGCCTTGACTGGACCTACTTCAGCCCCGCCATGTTCATCCAGCCCGGCGAACGCACCGGTAAATACCGGCTTGGCACCGATCAACTCGTCGTCGATTCCAAGGGCGAAAGCCGCATCTCCGCGGAAGACTACGCCGTCGCGCTTGTCGACGAAATCGAAAAGCCGCAATTCACCGGCCGCCGCTTCACCGCCGCCTACTGAGTACGGAGTTCGGGGCGCGCGTGACGCGCGCCCCTCCCGTGAAAGAGCGAGCCTTGAGGCCTGCTCACCACTTCGGAATGCCGCAGGCGAAGCTCGCCGCGTCCTTCGGATCGCCGCTGCCCTTGTAAATCGCCGCCTCGGGATAGGGACACGCCGGATGGGTCCGGTCGACCTCGTCGCCCACCTTGTGCGTGTTGATGATCACGTCGGGCGCCTTCCCGGTCTCGCGCCATTTCTCGATGACGCTCAGCGCATCGAACGTCCCGTTGTCGCCGAATCCGAATCCTGGGCACATTCCCATTCCCGGCACCATGAAGAGCCGCACGAAATCGTACGTCTCTTTCTTGCCGCCCATCGTCTTCAGCACGTTGTTGTAATACTCGACCATGCTGCGCGGCGGCACCGCCGTCTCGTCCCACGCCTGGTAGATCAGCAACTTCCCGCCGTGGTCCTTGAACGGCTTGAGATTCGGGTCGTTCGAATTCACCAGCGCGCCCACCCTTTCGTCCGCCGTGCGCGTATCGCGATCCACGTCAAACGTGTGCCAGTCCCAATTGAGATCCCCGAAAACCACTGCCTTGAAGAATCCGGTGCTGATGCTGATCGGCTGCGGCCCGGCCGCCATGATGCCCCAGCCGAGTTCGCTGCCCGGCTCGAAGCCCGGAAAAATTTCCGAACCGTCCTTGAACTTCGCTCCCGCGTAAATCAGCTTCGCGGTCTGCACCTGCGGCTCCGTGAGGCACGACGCGAGGTCCTCCTTGCCGGGGCAGCGAATCGTCTCCGGATCGAAATGGCATCGCATCGGGTCCTCGATGAACCCGTCGCGCACGCCGTCGAGCCCGTCGCATGCATCGAGCGCCGCGCGATTCAGCACCGGATACTTGCTCGGGGGAATGTAGCTCGGCGCTTTCACGCCATCCTTGAGCGCGACCCACGAGATGTACTCCGACCCAGCCTGCAGGTGCGTGATGTAGTACGCGGGATCGCCCGCGGCGATCGCGTCGTAATCCTCGGGGAATTTCTGCGCCTCGGTGAGCGACTCGTTGCCGCCCTCATGGCAGCTGCTCAAGAACGAAAACTTCGCCGGCTTGCCGTAGTACGCCAAAATCAGCGCCTTCGCCGCGACCGCCGTTTCGTGCATCGCGCGGTAGCCCCAGTCCGCGATTTTCTCCGGATGCCCGATCGCCCATTTGTCCGGCGCCTCGCTTGTCGCGCCCACATCCGAGTGCCCCGTATCCGTCGACGCCGCTGCCGATCCGCGCCCCACCTCGCGCGCGAGTCCCGCGTAGCTGACCGCGCCGATGAATCCCGGATTGCCGATGCCGATGTATTTGTTGTCCCAACTCGCGGGAAGCGGCAGCCACACTTCAAACCCGATGTGCGAATCGCTGGTCGGCGCCGAGAATCCCGCCACGCGGCAGAACGGCGCGGAAACCTTCAGCCCGGCCGGTGTGCCGAATCTCCCGCCCGTGCTCGGCACTTCGAAATCCGCCGGCTCCGCCGTCGCCGTGGTGATCGTCACGTGCGGAATCTTCGCCGATGCCAGGCTCTCGCACGACTCTTGCGCCGAAGCTCTCATCGGCGCCGTCCACAAAACAGCCATCGCCGCCAAACACAAAAACACCGACCGCTTTCCCATGGATCCCCCCGGTTTGTCCGTTGCGGCTCGCCCGATTCCCCACAGCTCGAGCGGCGCCGCCTCCGAGCGCCTACGCCTCTCCCGGCGCAGCCTACTCGGTCGCGGGATTGTACACCCGGTGTCCAGTTCCCGGCGTTTCCTGAGTTTTCGCGCGGGCTCGCGCCCACGGCACACCAGCCCGTGCCTGTTTAGAATCGCGCACACACCGCCGGTCGCGACACTTCTTTACAATGGTTCGTGAGCGGTTTCGGTAGAAGAATCTTAGGCGCAGGCATTTCATGAAATCCGTTCCCATCCTGATGATCGACGATGACGCCGAGCTTTGCTCCTCGCTCGGGCGTCTTCTCGCCATGGACGGATTCCATCTCCACGCTGTCCACGATGCCGACGCCGGCATCCGCGAAGGCGTGAAGGACGACTACGAGCTCGTCATCCTCGACGTGATGCTTCCGGGCGGCGACGGCCGCAAAGTCCTGCGCCGCATTCGCATGAACTCGAGCGTGCCGGTCATCATGCTCACCGCGCGCGGCGACGAAGCCGACCGCATCGCCGGCCTCGAAGCGGGCGCGGACGACTACCTGCCGAAGCCGTTCAACGCGCGCGAACTCGTCGCTCGCATGCGCGCCGTGCTGCGCCGCAAAGGCACCGCCGCGCTGCCCGAAGCATTCGATATCGGCGACCTGCACATCGATAGCCGCACGCGCCGCGTCGTGCAGCACGGCACCGACGTCGAGCTGACCGGCGCGGAATTCGACATCCTGCTGCTGCTCGCGCGCTCCGCCGGCAAAATTCTCAGCCGCGACGAAATCGCCGAAGAGGCTCTCGGCCGCCCGGTCGGCCTGCTCGACCGCAGCGTCGACAACCACATCAGCAGCTTGCGCAAGAAACTTGGCGCGCAGCTCGGCCCCGTCGAACGCATCCGCAGCGTTCGCGGCGCGGGATACATCTACACCGGCAACGACTCCGAAGAGCCCGCGGGAGCCGGCTAGTGCGCGGCATCTTCTCCAAGATTTTCCTCTGGTTCTGGTTCGCGATGGCCATGCTGAGCGTCGCGATGGTGTTGTTCGCTGCCTTCACCGGCTACCAGCCGATCGGCCGACGCTGGATGTCGCACGCTCTCGACCTCTACGCCCACAGCGCGGTCGATTTCTATACGCACGGCGGAGCTCCGCTCCTGAATCAGTATCTCGACGACATCGAAGACTCCTCCGGCATTACCGCCGCGCTGCTCGACCCGCACGGGCACGACGTCAGCGGCCGCGGACTTCCCCCGCGCACTCTCGAGTTAGCCGAGAAGGCGACGGCTACCGGCCACTCGCAATTTCGCACCTATCTGCGATGGAGCGGCGCGCTCGTGGTGCCCTCGCCACAAGGCAACTACATCTTCGTGGCGCAGGTGCGCGCGCTGCGCGGACTGCTGTTGCAGCCCGACCTGAGCATCGCCCTGCTGCGCCTTGCCGTCGCCCTGCTCGCCGCAGCGTTGCTCTGCTTTCTGCTGGCGCGGCACATCGCTCATCCGATACGCCAGTTGCAATCCGCAGCAAGCCGCATCGCCGAAGGCGACTTCTCCGTCCGCGCCACGCCCGCCCTCGCGCAGCGCAACGACGAACTCGCCGACCTCGCGCGCGATTTCGACGCAATGGCCGACCGCATTCAGTCGCTCCTGCAAAAGCAGCAGGAACTCCTCGGCGACATCTCGCACGAGCTGCGCTCGCCGCTCACCCGCCTCACCGTGTCTCTCGAACTCGCCCGCCGCGGCGACGTCACCGCCTTCGAGCGCATCGATAGCGACCTGAAACGCCTCGGCGACCTCATCGACCAGATCCTCACGCTCACGCGCCTGCAGTCCCAGGTCGACCAAAGCACGCTCATCCCCGTGAGCCTGCGCACCATCCTCGAAGGCGTGGTCGAAGACGCGCGCCTCGAAGGACACAACGAAAACAAATCGGTGCGCCTCGATCAGCCAACCGACTGCCGCGTCAAGTGCGACCCGAATCTCCTGCGCAGCTGCGTCGAAAACGTGGTCCGCAACGCGCTGCGTTACACGCGCCCGGACACCTCCGTCGAAGTTCACGTCTCGGTGGATGGCCTCAATGGATCGCCTGCCATGGCCGAGATTCGCATCGACGACGAAGGCCCCGGCGTCCCGCCCGAAGCTCTCCCTCGGCTCTTCGAGCCCTTCTTCCGCGTTTCGGGCGCGCGCGACCGCTCCACCGGCGGCGCCGGCCTCGGCCTCGCGATTTCCCAAAAGGTTGCGAAGCTCTATGGCGGCAGCATTGAGGCGGCGAATCGCGAGGGCGGTGGCCTCGAGGTAAAAATCACGCTCCCTGCTCAAAGAAATACTGCCTAGGCATTGGAAATACAGGGCTTGCGCAGCGGCCCGCCCGCCGGACACTTCCTTACAAACCCCGCCCAAAAGCCCGTGTTAAACCAGACAAGCGCGAGATCGAGGCGCTGAAAAACACAAGGAGAGTGCTCAGATGAAATCCCTTCCGAAGCTGGCAATCGTAACGGCAGCCGCAGCCCTCGGCCTGCTTGCAACCAACGTCAACGCACAAACAGTCGCCCATGGTCGTTTCGCCCATCGCAACGCGAATGGCGGCGTCACCACCGGGCACGGAACCGCAGTCCGCGGCGCCAACGGCGGCTATGCCGCGCGCGGCCGCGTCACCACCACGAATGGACAAGGCCAGGGCGCGACCGCCAGCGGCGGCGCGTTCAAGACGGCCAATGGCGCGCAGGGTTCGCGTGAAGGCAGCACCACGTGGAACAACGGCAACGTGACGCATCAGGGCAGCGCGCAGGCGACCGGCCCGAACGGCGGATCGGTCCAGACCAGCGGCTCTTCGCAGCGTAACGCGGACGGCCAGTTCTCCGGCTCGCGCAGCACCACCGCGACCGGCCCGAACGGCGGCACCTATCAGGGCAACACCACGTTCCAGAACGGCTCCGCCACGCACACGACGGACGCCACCAACAAGAACGGCGACACCTATCAGGGCTCGACGACCTACACGAAGGGTGAGGGCGTCACCCACACCGGAACCTGCACGGATGCCAGCGGGCAAACGATCGCCTGCAAGTAATCTTTGTCACGCATGCGTAAGCGTTTCACCGAAAGCGGCCGCCTCCGGGCGGCCGCTTTTTCTGTAGCACCGGCGTCTCGCCGGCTCCGTCGCTTTGGGACCGTGGCCTCCTCGCGACGGTCATTCTGAGGCCGCGACGTTTGCGGCCGAAGAACCTCTCTTCGTTCGCGACATTCTCCCGAGTTCCCCTTCCTCGGTTTGTGAGGATGGGGCTTTTGACTCTGTAACGGGCGCACGGGCCGAAGCGGGCGACACTTCCTTACAGAGCGGGGCGCGCCCCGCACGTAATACATGGTAGAGGACGAAAAAATCCTCGATCGAATTTTCGGCAGAGAAAGGACTCTTCCATGAAAAAGACTCTGATGGCTTTCGCAGCGGTAGGAACTCTCGCAGTCGTGATCGTCGGCGCGCATGCTGTCCACGCGGCAGGTCCGTTCGAAGGCGGCATGCGGCGCGGCTTTCTCGCGCGCCACATCGCGGACGACCTCAACCTGACGGACGATCAGAAGGCGCAGATCAAAACGATCCTCGTCGACGAGCGCCCCACGATCCAAGCGTTGCGCCAGCAAATCGAGCAGGACAACGAGCAGCTTCACTCCAAGACGACGTATGACGACGCCTTCGTCCATTCGATGGCGCAGCAAGAATCGGCCACACTGGCGAACGCCATCGTCGAGCGCGAGAAAATACGCAGCGAGATTTTCGCGGTGCTCACTCCGGACCAGCAGCAGAAGTTGACGCAGATCGGCTCGGAAGTGCGTGCGGTCGTCGATGATCGCCTCGCGCATCTCGGCGACGGCCTGTAGTCCCGAAGCGCGGCAAGAGAAGGAGCGGCGAGCGCCGCTCCTTCCCCCTACTGTTTGCTCTTCTCGAGCGGATAGCCCTTCCCTGCCCAGTCGGTCGCGAGATTTGTCGGCAACAAAAGCACCCGCAGCCGCGCGAAACCCATGTCATGCAGCGCCACAAACGCCGGCCGCAAATTCGGGCAGCGCACCATCGGGCAGCAGCCGCAATAAATCACCACGTTCGAAGATTTCGGCAGCCCCTTCGCCCACGCCCTCAAATCGGCCAGCCCTTCGTCCTTCGACGCCGGCCCGTGAAACGACGCCCCCGGCACGTGCCCGCCGTCGTACAGAAACTTGAATCCCACGCACGCCACCACCGGCCGCTTCGCAGGATCGGCGTCGCCGATCTCCTTCGCGAGGTCGGCCGGCGTCACCGTCTCCGCCGCCGTCCACGGATCGGCGGGCGCTTGTGTCTCAGGGGGCGCGGCTTCGCCCATCGCGCAAACCGCCGAAATCAAAACGGATGCGAAGATCGCCCATGCCCAAAACGCTCCATCGCCGCTGCGAATGCGCATGTTCCTGTACTCCTTCCGCTGAATCAGGACTTGTTCCAAAAGAGTCTCTTGGAAACGGGTCGCAGGTCAATCCACGGGGCGGGACATCTCGTATTCCACAAGCGCGGGATCGTTGGGATAAGGCTCGGTTCGTCCGGTGAGCGAAAATCCCAAATTCTCGTAGAACGCAATCGCGGATCGATTGCCGGACGTCACCATCAAATCCAAGACTGGAATTCCGCGCGTTCGCACCGAAGCCAGCACTTCCTGCACCAGTTGGCGGCCGATTCCCTGCTGCCGGTGCGTCGGCGCAACCCACATCGAGACGAGCAGTGCGTGCGTCGGGTCGTCCTGCTTGAACAGCGCTCCAGCCATGCCGCAGGCGACGCCATCGTCCATGGCCAGCAGCAGGATCGATTGCTCGCCGCTCGCGCGCCGGACCCATTCGGCATCTTCGAACTGCGACTCCTGCGCGTAGGTCGCGCTGAACGCCAGCGGCGTATCCTGCAGCGCCCGCAGGCGGATCGCCTTGAAGACGAACGCATCCGCGCGCGTAGCTTGTCGAATCGAAATCATCGGCTTCGTTCTCCGTGATGCCGCGCCCGGCACGGACCGAATCTCACGAGCCGGCTGCTGCTGGCGAAACCAGATAAGCGCATCAGCCTCCACGACTCGGATCCAAGCGGACTTTTCATCCGTGTAGGCATGCGAATCGTTGGGATGGAGTTTCTGGGCCCGGCGTTTTTCACTCTCGTAAGCCTTGGCCGCTTCTGGATGGCTGCGCATGTAATCTCGGAACGCGAGATGCCGCGTAACGTACGGCGACTCCGCTTCGAAAAAGTGCAACTGGGCAATGCGGACGCCGCCTTCCTTCGAAAGCGTGCAATAGCGCCGTCCCGGGATGCCAAGCTCTCCGTGCCACTGATAGCCCAGGGCTTCCGCGCGCGAGCGTTGACGATCCAAGTCCGCTAGCGTCGTCACGAGCGGCATCAAGTCGACGATCGGCTTGGCGGCCATCCCCGGAATCGCCGTGGAGCCGATGTGTTCAACGGCCAGCAGGGTCGGCCCGAGCACTTGCAAATCCTCGACAAGCTTTGCGGCCTTTGCAGGCCACTCAACGTCGTATTCGACTAGAACGACCGGAATGGGCGGCGGCATCGCCATGTCAGTCTGCGGGCCGGCCGAGAGAAATTCAAGCCGAGGCCCCACACACGGCGCGCTCGCTTGCAAATTTCGCGCGGCGTGCTAGGTTGTCAGTAGGTTTTCGGCGCGGCGGAAATCGGAGGGGATTCTTCCGGGACGTCGGAGCTGCAAACCGCGGCTGAAATGTGATTTATGTTGACTGCAATAATTATAAATTGGACTTTCACCGCTCGGGCGCGAAAATAAGAACATGAATTCGACGCTCGGCATCGATCGAAGGAGGCCGAACTAGCGTATGGCCCCGCGCACACTGTACGAAAAGATTTGGGACGCGCACGTCGTCCACGAAGAACCCGGCCAGCCCTCTCTGATTTACATCGACCGGCACCTCATCCACGAAGGCACTTCCCCGCAGGCGTTCTCGGGACTCAAGTCCGCCGGCCGCAAGGTCCGCCAGCCTGAGCTGACCTTCGCCGTGATGGATCACTCCGTATCGACCAAGAATCGCGCGATTCCTCTGGCCGATCCGGACGCGGTCGCGCAGTTTGACGCGCTCGCTCGCAACTGCCAGGAACACGGCATAAACCTTTTCGACATGCAGAGCCGCAATCAGGGCATCGTCCACGTGATCGGCCCGGAGCTGGGCATCACGCAGCCCGGCTGCACGATCGTCTGCGGCGACAGCCACACTTCGACGCACGGCGCCATGGGCGCGCTGGCTTTCGGCATCGGCACCAGCGAAGTGGAGCACGTGCTCGCCACGCAGTGCCTCTCCCAGTACAAATCGAAGACGCTGCAGATCGATGTCGAGGGCAAGCGGCCTCAAGGCGTCACCGCGAAAGACATCATTCTCGCGATCATCGGCAAAATCGGGATCGCGGGCGGCACCGGCTACGTCGCCGAATACACTGGCGAGGCGGTACGCGGCCTTTCGATGGAAGGGCGCATGACGATGTGCAACATGTCGATCGAGGGCGGCGCGCGCGCCGGCATGGTCGCGCCGGACGAGAAGACTTGCGCCTATCTGAAAGGACGGCCGAAGTCGCCGAAGGGGGACTTATGGGATCAGGCGCGGCGCCACTGGGATACGCTTAAGAGCGACGAGGGCGCGCATTTCGATCGCGAAGTGACGCTCAACGCCGCCGAATTGCCGCCGATCGTCTCCTGGGGCACGAGCCCGCAAGACGTGGCGTCGATCCTGGGCGCGGTGCCGCGCATCGAGGACGCCCCGACCGAGCAGAAGCGCGCCTCGATCAAGCGCGCGCTCGATTACATGGGGCTTAAGGGCGGGGAGAAGATGACGGACATCGAAATCGATCGCGTCTTCCTCGGCTCCTGCACCAATGGGCGCATCGAGGACCTGCGCGCCGCCGCCGCGATCGTCAAAGGCCGCAAGGTCGCCGAGCGCGTCAACGCGATGGTCGTGCCGGGCTCGGGCCTGGTGAAGGCTGAGGCCGAGGCCGAGGGCCTGGACGCAATCTTCAAGGCGGCGGGCTTCGAGTGGCGGGAGCCCGGCTGCTCGATGTGCCTGGCCATGAACCCCGACAAGCTCGCGCCGGGAGAGCGCTGCGCCTCGACCTCGAATCGCAATTTCGAGGGACGGCAGGGCTATAAGGGTCGCACGCATCTGGTTTCGCCCGCGATGGCCGCCGCCGCCGCGATCGCCGGGCATTTCGTCGACGTGCGGGACTGGCGGTAGAGGCATGAAAGTCGGCGATCTGCTCATTGACGAGAGCGAGATCGTGGAGAGCTTCGTGCGCTCGTCGGGACCGGGCGGGCAGAACGTCAATAAGGTCGCAAGCGCCGTCGAGCTGAGGTTCGACGCGCGCGGTTCGCCGAGCCTGCCCAATGACGTCGCGGCCCGGCTCATCAACCTTGCCGGCGCGCGCGCCACCCAGAACGGCGTCATCGTCATCTTCGCTCAGCGTTACGCGAGCCAGCCGCGCAATCGGCA
>DATJRU010000075.1:0-34336 GCA_035504455.1 Vulcanimicrobiaceae bacterium | reverse complement strand
ATGGAGACGGCGCACGAGGGCTATCTTCGATTTCAAAAGCTCGGCATGGGGTACGAAGAGGCGAAATGCCAGGCGAACGAAGCGATGGCGCTGAGCCAGTTGGGCAAAGCTGTCCGGTCGCTGGAACTCTTCGCCGAGGCGCGTCCGAAATTCGTTAACGAAAAGAACCTGGTGTGGCCGTGGCTGATCGATCTTTACCAGGCGGTTGTTCTCTACAACGAGGGCCGCTTATTCGAGGCGCGGCGCCTTTGCTCGGGAGCGGCGGCGTTTTTCGACACCTCGTTTCTGCCCGGTAAGGCCGTACTGTGTCATTTGCTGCTGGCGCGTCTCGCGATGCGGACCGGAGATTGCAGCGCCGCCCGATCCGAGTGTGAGCGCGCGCTGAAGCGTTTGGCGTCGCTCGAAGCGCCCGTTTTGCGGTATCAGGCCGAATTCCTGATGGGGCAGATCCAGCAGACTTCCGAAGATTCCGGGGGCGCGTACGACTCCTACCAGAGGGCGCGCGGCGCGCTCGAGACGCTGCGCAGCAGCCTCCACGGCGAAGAACTGAAGATCGCGTTCATGAAGAATCGGCTGGAGGTCTACGAGTGCCTCGTCGAGCTCTGCATGAACAAGAACGAAGCCGGTGACTCGCGCGAAGAAGCGTTCGGCTACATGGAACTCGCAAAATCGCGGAGCTTGGCCGAACTGCTCGTGCAGCACGGCCATGTGCTCCCGGTGGCGGAAGCGGGGCAGAGCGGGCTCGTCCGGCGGGTGCGCGAAATGCGCGAGGAGTTGAATTGGTATTACCGGCGCATCGAACTCGAGCAGCTACGCTCGGACGATCCTTCGCCGAAGCGCATCGAGAAGCTGCAAAAAGAAGCGCTGGCCCACGAGAATGACCTGCTCCGCGCCCTGCGCGATTTGCCCGCCCCGCAACCGGGCGTGAACGCGGATTCGCCGTCCGCGATCGGTTCGCTGAAGGACGTCCGAGAGTGCCTGCCACCAGAAACGGCGCTCGTCGAATACTTCAGCATCAAAGACCATCTCGTCGCGGCCGTGGTTACCCGGGACGAACTGGAAATTGTTCCCGTAACGCCGATCTCGCGCGTCATGCACCTGCTGCGGATGCTCCACCTGCAGATTTCGAAGTTCCGGCTGGGCCCCGAGTACGTGCAGACGTTCCAAAAGCCGCTGCTCGATGCGATGCGATCGCACCTCGGCCAGCTCTACGAAGAGGTTTTCGCGGAATTGCGCGCCCAACTGCGTGCCGAGCACGTGGTGATCGTTCCTCACGGCATCCTGCATTATCTTCCGTTTCACGCTCTGCACGACGGCGCGGGGTACCTCATCGATTCGTTCACCGTTTCCTACGCCCCCAGCGCGAGCATTTTCGCGCTGTGCCAGCGAAAGCCCGATCTCGATTCCGGCGGTTCGCTCGTGCTCGGCGTTCCCGACTCGCGCGCGCCGTTGATCCTGAACGAAGTGCAGTCGGTGGCCGCGATGCTGCCCGGGGCGGAACTGGTTGTTGGCGCCGAAGCGAACGAGGCAAAGCTGCGCGAAACAGGTGCGCAGAGCCGGTTGATTCACATCGCCACGCACGGCAACTTCCGGCAGGACAACCCGATGTTCTCCGGCATCCGCCTCGGAGACGCGTACCTGAACCTCTACGACCTGTATCAACTCAAGCTGCGGGCGGAACTGGTGACCCTGAGCGGTTGCGCGACCGGCATGAATGTCGTCAGCCCGGGAGACGAACTGCTTGGCCTAATCCGCGGGCTCCTCTTCGCCGGCGCGCAGTCTCTGCTGCTCACGCTCTGGGACGTCCACGACCGAAGCACCTCCGAGTTCATGGCCGCCTTTTACCGGCGGTTCCGAGACGGCCAGACGAAAGCCGTCGCCTTGCAAGGCGCCATGCAAGAACTGCGCTCCATTTATCCGCATCCTTACTACTGGGCGCCTTTCGCATTGATAGGAAAGACCTTAGCCTCGTAGGCCGCCCCGATCAGAAATTGCGGTAGCTCCCTATATTTTTCACCTTAGTACTTTCCCATATGCGTTGGTGATGGAGTTTCCGGCAGAGCCGCCACGGGCGGGAGCCGGAGGGGATGGGACCGGTGCAACTAAATTTTGGGGGAGGACGGATGCGACATTTTTCGATGGAAGAGTGGATCGATTTTGCGCGGAACCTGGTGGGACCGAGCGAACGGGCCGAGATGGAAAGCCACTTGGGCGAGGGCTGCAAGCAGTGCTCGAAGACTTTGAGCCTGTGGCAGCGCGTCTACGAGGCCGGCAGACGCGAATCAGCGTACGCACCACCCGCGAGCGCGGTGGCGATGGTGAAGGGCACCTTCGGCATTCACGGGCCGCGTAAGGCCGGCCGGGTGAAGGAGGTGATCGCGAAGCTGCTGTTCGATAGCGCGTCCACGCCTCTCGTGGCCGGCGTCCGATCGACGGCAACTGCCGAGCGCCAACTGCTCTACGGCGTCAGCAACTATCGGATCGACGTTCGAATCGAGCCGCAGCGCAACACGGACAAGGTGGCGCTTGTGGGACAGGTGCTCAATTCAACGACGCCCAACGAGAGCGTGGGAGCGGTGCCGGTCAAGCTCTGCCGCGGGCGCCGAGTACTGGTCGAATCGACGACAAGCCCCTTCGGGGAATTTTACCTGGAGTGCGACTTGAGTAGAGGTCTTCAACTGAGGGTGATTCTGCCGGGCGAGGAGCTCTGCCTGCCTGTCGTGGAGCCCACCATCAGCCTCGCGGAAGGCAGTCCAGAGATCGCTGATTATAAATCTGTTAGCTATAGATCGAGAAAACGAACCAGGAAAAAAGTCTAGACGCGGAAGCCCAAGAAAGAACCGTTCGTACTATGGTCGGACAACGCACAAAAGCCAAGACTAGTAATCGTGCCGAAATGGTACAGCGAGTTCAAGGGCGGGTACGCAAAGGAGCAGGGCAAACCATGAAGCGTAGAGTCTGGCTGGCAGTTCTTTTGTTTGCCGGTTTGTGGGGCCAACCGGCTGGGGCGCAGGGGTTACTGGGAGGCCTGCTTTCGAACGTCGGAAGCACGCTCTCGAACCTGACGACGCCTCAACCGGGAGTGATCGTCCGCACGAATCTGGGTCTCGCCGGATTGAAGGTGGTTTGCCTTATCAACGGGTGCACGGTCGTCGGCAACATCGACGGGAACCTGAACCAAGTGTTTCTGGTCAGACCGATGCCGGGACTGCTTCCTAATCTTCTTGCCGGCGTCCTGCAAACTGTGACCGGAATCATCGATGCGGAGCCGGATCAGACGCTCGTGATTCCGCCGAATTCGCAGAGTCAATCGACTTCCGACAACCCGCCTGCCGGGCTGTGGGACACCACGCCCGTCAACTACTACGGGAACACGGTCACCGACGGTTACGTGAATCAGCCGGCAGCACAGATTATTCAGATTCCTCAAGCCCACAACACCTTCAACGTGAGCGGCTCGGGAATCGTAGCCGACATCGACACGGGCGTCGACCCGAACCACCCTGCGTTCCAGGGCCTGCTGCTGCAAGGTTGGGATTTCACGCGCAATCAGCCCGGCGGCAACGAGATGAACGATATCTCGATGAGCGCGCCGCCTCCCTGTCAGACCTGCCCGGCCGCTTACGTGAACCAGCACACGGCGGCGATGCTCGATCAGCACACGGCGGCGATGCTCGATGGCAGCCAGTATGAGGCCTTCGGACACGGCACGATGGTGATGGGTGTGATTCACCTCGTCGCGCCGACGGCCAAGCTGCTACCGGTCAAGTCGTTCAGCGCGAACGGCAACGGCTCGCTTTCCAACATCATCGCGGGCATCTACTACTCCGTGCAGAACAACGCCAACGTGATCAACATGAGCTTCGACATGCAGTCAAATTCGACGGAGCTCACCGACGCGATCAACTATGCCAACAGCAACCACGTAGTTCTGGTAGCCTCGGCCGGCAACGACGGCGAAGACGAAACGGTGTATCCGGCGGCCTATCAGAACGTGATGGGCGTCGCCTCCACAAACAATCAGGACCAGCGCTCGAGCTTCTCCAATTACGGCAACCAGATCGTCTGGGTCGCCGCGCCCGGTGAAGGCGTGATTACCACCTACCCCTTCGGCCTTTACGCAGCGGGCTGGGGAACGTCCTTCAGTTCGCCTTTCGTGGCCGGTACCGCGTCGCTGGTTTTGAACATGCAGCCGCAAGACAGCCAAAACCAAGCGGCGTGGGCGATATCCCATGCGAAGTTCGTCGGATTCAACATGGGCTACGGCCGCCTCAACGCGGACTGGACGCTCTCGTCCCTCAATCCCTTGCAGGGATTGCTTCCCTAAGCGCGGAGCCGATTCGACGGTGACGACTGTGAAGTCAGTGGCGGATGCTTCCGAGACCCCAAGCGGCATCGAGAGAGTCTCGGAAGCTCCGTCGTTTCTCGAGATCCCGGCGAGCGTGCCGCGCCAATGGTCTGGCGTGATTCTGCGCATCAAGCAGATGGAAGAGCAGGCGCTGGCGCTTCGGACCTCTCTGATCTGCGCATTCAATCAGCTGCTCGATCTCAAGGACCTCAATACGGGCGTCCACAGCACGCGACTGGCAGAATGGGCGCTGCACGTTGCCGGCGAGTTGGGGCTGGATCAAGGCTCCCTTTCCGATCTCGAGGTTGCCGCGCTGCTCCACGACATCGGGAAAATCGGCATTCCGGACGCAATCCTCAACAAGCCGGCGCGCCTCACCGACGAAGAGTACGGCCTGATGAAGAAGCATCCCGAATACGGCTGGGCGGTGATGCGCAACGTACCGGGGATGGAGCGTGCCAGCCTCATGATCCTCCACCATCACGAAAGCTATGATGGCAAGGGATATCCCGCGGGACTCAAGGGCGACGAAATCCCGGTCGGATCGCGCATCGTTTCGGTGATCGACGCGTTCGATGCGATGGTGTCGTCTCGTCCGTATCGCGTCGGGATGCCTTACGCCGAAGCCGAGCGGCGCTTGATCGAGGCGAGCGGGCGACAATTCGACCCGGGCGTGGTCGAGCGGTTCCTTCCGCTGGCGCGCGCGGAAATGTCTTCGGTTTTTGCGGCTGCCGGCACGAGCATCTCGGCAGCTTTATAGCCCGCCCCGCACGGCTTCCTTCAGGGCACCCTAGCTGCAAATCAAGACGATACTTGCCGGCGGTCGACAAACTTGTCGCGTACGGCCTCGGAGCCGACAAAAATGTCGGATGGCACCGCCCGCCATATTCACGCGCCCCATCGCGGGTGAAACAAATTTGTCGAAAGTGCTATCCGAAACCTACAAAATTGTCGTAGATCGCGCTCTCCAAAATGCGATTTGCGCGGCCAGCAAGCCTGAAAACGCCACAAAGTGCTGATCTTCCTCGTGATTTTGCGATTGGCTGCGCGCGTGCACTGTCGCTCATGGAGATTCATCCAGTTTTTCATCCAGGAGCCTCCATGACCGACAGCAGCACGAGTTACGAGCAAGCGGTAAAAAAGACGCACACCAGACTGAAAACCAACGCGCTGAATTTCTGGGAGGTGTTGGCTCAAGCGGTTGCGCTGATCTCTCCGAGCATGACCGCCGCGCTGATCGTGCCGTTGATGTTCGGCACGGCGGGCACGGCCGGATGGCTCTGCTATCTCTTCGGGACGATCATGCTGCTGTTCGTCGCGATCAGTCTCAATCAGTTCAGCAAGCGATACACCTCGGCCGGCAGCATGTACGAGTACACGGTTAAAGGGCTCGGCCCGAAGGTCGGCGGCATGTCCGGCTGGTGCCTGATTTTCGCGTACATGTTTATCGGCATCGCGGGCGTCACAGGCTTCACCCATTTTGCGACGAAGCTGATCGGGCTTACGGGCGCCACGGGTTACATCTCGCATCCTTCGATCACGCTGTTCGCGATCTGCGTGCTGGCCGCGTGGTTCCTGGCCTACAAGGACATCACTTTCTCGACGATCCTGATGCTGGTATTCGAGGGCATTTCGGTGACCTTGATCGTGATGTTGGCGATGCTCGCCCTGGGCAAGACAGGCTTCATCGATCACTCGCAGTTGCATCCGGTCGCCGGCCACGGCCTGAAGGACATCGGCCTCGGCGTGGTCGTCGCGATCTTCAGCTTGGTCGGCTTCGAATGCGCGACGGCTTTCGGCGAAGAGTCGCGCACACCGCTGAAAACGATCCCGCGAGCGGTGATTGCCAGCCTCCTGCTGACGGGCGCGTTTTTCGTCTTCATCACCTACGTCGAGACGCACGCCCTCGCCGGCAACACGCCGACGCTGGATCAGCTTGACGCGCCGCTCACGACGCTTAGCTCGAATCTTGGCGTGAAATGGATGGGCGTCCTGATCTCGATCGGCGCGATGATCAGCTTCTTCGCTCTGGCGCTCTCGTGCATGAACGCCGGCGCGCGAGTGCTCTTCACCATGGGCCGCTACGGAATTTTCCCGCTCTCGATCGGCAGCTCGCACAAGCACAATCTCACCCCGCATGTCGCGATCACGTCTTTCGCCGCGATCCAGTTTCTGATTCCCACGACTTTCATCCTTCTCTCTTACGGCGCTGTAGGCGGATGGCAGATGGCCCCCTTTGACGCGTTCAACGACGCCGGGCTTTTCGGCGCGATGGGTTTCTGCGGCGCCTACGTGCTGATTTCGCTGGCCACGCCGTTCTATCTCAAGAAGATCGGCGAATTGAAACCGTACAACATCGCGATCGCCGTGATCGCGCTCGCTCTGCTGGCCGTCCCGATCGTCGGCACGGTCTATCCCGTTCCCGCCGCGCCGCTGAACTATTTTCCCTACATTTTCCTCACCTACCTTGTGGCTGGAGTTATCCTGGTTTCCGTACGCAGTCGCAGCCATTCGGAAATCGAAGGAATCCGCAAGGTCCTCGAAGAAACGACGGCGATGCTGCCGGTGCCGGAAATCGTTCCGCAGCCGTTGGTTCCCGAGAAGAGTTTCCGCACGGCTGCCGGAGGTTCCGTATGACGGCGAGCCTTGGCTCACTGGCGAGTCTTCACCGCTATCCGGTCAAATCCATGATGGGCGAGGCGCTCAACGCCGCCCAGATTACGCCTCGCGGTCTTTTCGGCGATCGCTCGTACGCGCTCTGCGACGCGGAAACTGGAAAGGTGGTGAGCGCCAAGAATCCGCGAAAGTGGCCCAACCTCTTTAGCTACCATGCGACATTCACAAGTCCGCCCGCAGCCGGGGCGGACGTGCCGCCGGTGCGAGTGACGCTGCCCGACGGAGGCCTCGCGGTCAGCTCCAGCGCGGATTTCGCTCCAACGCTCTCTGCCGCGTTAGGGCGGCCCGTCACGCTTCTGGCCACTGCTCCGCAGCACGCGCAGCTCGAGGAATACTGGCCCGACCGCGAAGCGTCGGCGAGCCCCGACGTCGTTACGGACGAAGCCATGCCCGACGGAACGTTTTTCGATCTCGCGATACTCCACCTGCTTACCACCAGCACGCTCGATCGCCTGCGCGAACTGAACCCGCAGAGCCGCTTCGAGCCGCGCCGCTTTAGGCCCAACCTCATCATCGACACCACCGGCCACGAAGGCTTCGTGGAAAACGACTGGGTAGGAAAGACGATCGCCATCGGGCCGGAAGTGAAGATTCAGGTGACCGGGCCTTGCCCGCGCTGCGTGATGACCACGCTCGGCCAGGCCGATCTGCCAAAGGATCCGCAGGTCTTGAAGACCGCGGCGCAACACAACCAAGCCCACGTCGGCGCCTATGCGTCCGTCGTCCATGCCGGCACGATTCGGATCGGTGATACACTGACCATCTCCTGATGCCTTCGCCTCAAGTGCCATCCGCCGTTCTCCGTTCCATTCAGGTTGGGACGCCGAAGAGCTACGGCTTCGAGGATGCCTCGGATGCGCACGACAAGCCCTGGACAACCGGCTTCTTCAAAATGCCGGTGTCGGGTCCGATTTTCGTCGGCACGACCAACCTCGCGGGCGACAGCCAGGCGGACCTGAAACATCATGGTGGCGTGGATAAGGCTGTTCTCGCCTACGGCGCCGATCACTATCCCAATTGGCGCGAAGAACTTCGCCTGCCCGAGATGCCCTTCGGCGCGTTCGGCGAAAACCTCACAATTTCCGGCCTGAGCGAGGAATCGGTTTTCATCGGCGACATCTTCCGGATTGGTCCAGTGACTTTCGAGGCCAGCCAGCCGCGCCAGCCTTGCTGGAAACTGGCGCGGCGCTGGCGCATGCATGAATTGGTGCGCCTGGTGGTGCACAACGGCCGCAGCGGCTGGTATCTGCGCGTTCTGGACGAAGGCTGCATCGAGGCAGGCATGCCGGTCGAATTGCTCGATCGGCCCAACCCGACGTGGCCGATCGCTCGCGCCAATAGAATCCTGCATCACTGCAAGACGGATTTGGCCCTCACCCTGGAACTGGCGGCCGTTCCGAAGCTCGCGAAGTCGTGGGTCGATGAGTTGCGCGAGCGCGCCGAACATCTGCACCCGAATGAAAGAGAAGTCGTCGGGGAAGCGAAGTCGAGCTAGCTTCGAAAACGATCGCAATCGATCTTCAGCTTCTTCACCTTGTAGCTGATCACGCGATCGGTGGTCTTCAGCAGGCTGGCCGCTTTCGAGCGATTGCCTCGAGTGGTCTTCAGCGTGTCCTGAATCAGGTCCTTCTCGTAAGCCTCGACAGCCTCTTTGAAGGAAACATTCGTTACGGTGCCTGAGGCCTCCGCGGTCTGCAGCGTGGGAGGCAAGTGATGCCCGTGGATCACGTTGCCGTCACAGACCAGCACAGCCCTCTCAACGGCGTTTTCGAGCTCGCGGATGTTGCCCGGCCAGTGATAGCTCATCAGCATATCGATCGCGGGCGTGGAGATTCGCTTGATGTGCTTGCCGTGCCGGTTGGAATACTCTTCAAGGAAATGGTCGGCGAGCAGCAACACGTCGGATTTGCGCTCGCGGAGCGGAGGCACGAAGATCGCGAACACGTTCAGCCGGTAATAAAGATCCTCGCGAAACGTGCCGCCGGCGATCGCTTTCTCGAGATTTTTATTCGTCGCCACGATCAAGCGCACGTCGGCTTTAATCGTTCGCGTGCCGCCCAAGCGGTCGAATTCCTTTTCCTGCAACACGCGAAGCAGCTTTACCGCGGTAGAGGCGTTCAAGTCGCCGATCTCGTCCAGGAATAACGTGCCGCCCTCGGCCAGCTCGAAGCGCCCTTTCTTCTGTGAATGGGCTCCGGTGAACGCTCCGCGCTCGTAGCCGAAGAGCTCGGATTCGATCAGCGTTTCGGGCAGCGCGGCGCAGTTGACCTTGATGAACGGGCTGTTCTTGCGCGGCGAGTTGTAATGAATGGCGTGCGCGATCAGCTCTTTACCCGTTCCGGACTCGCCTCGCAGCATCACCGTAGTATTGGTCGAGGCGACCTGTGTTACCTGCTCGTAGACGCGCCGGATCGGCCCGCTATTGCCGATGAGATTGGAAAAGTCGTAGCGCTCGCGCAGTTCCTCCCGTAGGTGGACGTTTTCCTCGAGCAACCGGCGCCGGTCTGCGTCGATCAGGCAATGGATCTGGATGGCCTGCGCGATGATGGAAGCGACCACGCCAAAGAAATGGACCGTGCGCTCGTAGTCGCGTTCCTGGTCGAAATGTAAGTCGACGCTGAGGCTACCAACCGGCTTGCGGTGGATCACGATCGGAACGCACACGAAGGTGATTTCCCAGCCCGGAGAATACCGCCGCTGCCCGGCGCGGTTCAGGAAATCGGGCTCGCGGCTTACCTGCGGCACCACGACCGGCTTGCCCGTTTGCACCACTCGTCCCGTCACGCCTTCGCCGAGGAGGTAGCGAACCGTCTGGCCATCGGCGCTCAGGCCGATGGAAGCCTCGATGCAAAGTTCCTGGCAACCTTCGCGCAAAAGCGTTACGCAGCTTCGGAACGCTCCATGATCGCGCTCCAAAATCTCGAGCGTTTCCCGCAGGCCCGCCTTCACGCGCGAGGTGCCGGAGAGCGTTCTGCTGATTTCGAGGAGCGACGCGAGCTCTCGCGTTTCCGGTTCGCGATTTGGCGGCGTGCCGAGAGTGGTTATACCTGCTGCCATGGGACTGACCGTTTAGCCTGAATACACCCGGTTCTGCTTCGTCTCCCGGCATGTGGGACTCGTCGGAAAGTGCCTGCAAAACCGTTTGGCGCCGCCGATGGCTGGAAGCGCGGCGCGAACCGAGTGTAAGGCCGAACGGCCAAAGCGATTGACGAAATAAATCTATCGTAAGGATTTGATTAAGTGATTGACTCGCTCTAGGGTGCGACAATCGGCGAGGATGGGCAGAATCAACCTCACGAGAATGCCTCGAGCACGTGCGAGTAGAGCCGCAAAATCGGCGGCCGCGAAAGAGCGGCTGCGCGAGCGGTATCTTCCCGAACAGGTGCGAATTCTCTTCGTCGGAGAATCGCCGCCGGCTTCCGGCCGATTCTTTTATCAGGCGGATTCGGGGCTTTACCGCGCCATTCGGGAGGTGTTTCTTCTCGCCTTCCGCGACTTGCGAGAGGAACGCTTCCTCGAATCGTTCCAGTCTCTCGGTTGTTATCTCGTCGATCTTTGCGGGAGGCCGGTCGACCGGCTAAGCGCCCGGTCGCGCCGCCGCGTTTGTGCAGCCGGCGAAATTCGGCTGGCTCGCAAGATTCGCCGGCTCGATCCGGAAATGATCGTCGTGGTCGTTCGGTCGATTGGGGACAACGTCCGGCGAGCCGCGAAGAACGCCGGATGGACGGGTCTCCAGATCGTCCTTCCGTACCCGGGCCGTTGGCATCGTTACCGGCAGGAGTTTCGTCGAAAGCTAGTTCCAGTGCTTCGCTCCATTCACAGCTGAATGATTCCGCGCCGGACGCCGATGGCGACGGCTTGCGTGCGGTCGGTTGCGCCGAGCTTTTCCATGATGTGCTTCACGTGGACTTTCACGGTCTCTTCCGTGATGAAGAGTTTTTCGGCGATGTCCCGATTGCGATTGCCGCCGGCGATCTGCCGCAGCACTTCGATCTCGCGGCTGGTGAGCGCTTCATCGAAGTAGTGCTCGGCAAGGTGAGACGCGATCTCCGCGGGAATCCGCTTCTTGCCGGCGTGCACCTGGCGAATCACTTCCACGAGTTCCTTCGGCGGCATGCTTTTCAGGATGTAGGCGCGAGCGCCGGCTTCGAGCGCGCGCTGGATTTCCACGTCGCCTGCAAACGTCGTGAGGATCACGATGCGCGCGTTGGGAAACTCTGAAAGGATCGCGATCGTCGCATCGATTCCGCTCATGTCCGGAAGCCGCAAGTCCATCAGCGTGACGTCTGGCTTGTGCTCCCGAAACTGCTGAATGCCTTCGCGCCCGCTGGAGGCCTCCGCGACCATCACCATATCCGCTTCGTTGCGGATGACGGTCGCCAGCCCTTCGTGCAGCAAGGGGTGATCGTCGACGCTGCAGACTCGTATTTTCTTGACCGCGCTCATCTATCCGGCCCGCTTCTTCGAGGCAGGTTCTGCAAGCGCGGCGCTTCGCGTGTAAAGCATCCGGAGGGCTTTGGATGCCGACTTCCGCGAATCGGACTCAAACGCGATGTCGTTCGAAATCCGAAGCTCCACTTCCGTGCCGTTTCCGACGCGGCTGCGAATCTTCAGGCTGGCGCCGATTCTCTCCGACCGCTCGCGCATTCCCGAAAGTCCCCAGTGGCCGTCCCGCCCGGCGAGGATCGTGTGCGGGTCGATTCCGCAGCCGTCGTCGCGCACGAGAATCTGGAGATTTTTCGCTCCGTAGTCCAGTTCGATGGTGATGTTGCCGGCCCCGGCATGGCGGAAGGCGTTGACAACAGCCTCGCGCCCGATTCGGTAGACTTCGTCGCGAATCGCCGGTCGCAGCGGCAACGGCGCGCCATCCTCGAGCAGGTGAAAGTTCAGCTTCCGCGGATGCCCTAGCTCATGGGGGATGCGGGCGAAAGCAGCTTTCAGGTCGAACGCGCCGTCGCTTGCCGACCGCAGCCCTCGCAGCGTATTCCGCCCCTCGTCGACGATCTGCTCCATCATCTTCAAAACGTGATCGAAGGCGGGCTTCGGCGCAGCGTCGTCAGGCAGCTGGCTGACCGCTACGTGCAGCTGCATCGACGCGCTGAGCAGCCCCTGCAAGAGCGTATCGTGCAGTTCCTGCGCGACTCGCGTGCGCTCGGCAAGGCGTTCCTCAAACCGCTGATTCAGCTGCCTGCTCAGTTGCAAAAGGCGCAGGCGGTGCAAGCCCAGGATGATGATGGCGCCGACGAACACGCATACGAAAGGGAACCACCACGTGCGCCAGAACGCCAGTCCGCCTCTCACCACCGCCGTCGCATAGACGCCGTTCGCCGGCAGGGACTTGGCGGTCGGCGGCGGTTGGAAGTCCGGCCCGACGAGAAGAGCGGCGTATTGCGTGCCCGGATGAGTATTGTTTTCCCACGTCGAATCAGGCTCGATCGTCGTGAAAGGCTGGTCGGCGAGCGGCTGGACCCACCAGGCTTCCGCTGCCTGCGCATACGCGTACAGAACGATGCGCTGGCCCGGGCGCGCGCCGATCACGCGGCCCTTGATGGCGTTCACTTTTTCGGGGTTATCGAATCCGGCCAGCGGGACGTGCGTGAACTTGATCACCGGGACGTTCGCCGCTCCAGCGCCGTTGCGCGTCGAGCGGCACCCTATAAACAGGCTCGAAGCGGCCAGCAGGAGAGGCAAGACGGCAAATCGGAGTAGCCGCAGGAAACGATGATCGGACGGCAAAGGCCCTCTCCCACGACTCGGATCGGCTCGCCGGATTGGTTCAACGCTGTGGATGTTTCGTCCCCGTCAGAAGCTGTATCGCGCGCCGAACTGGCCCACGCGAGGTCCCGGCAAACCGTTTAGATCCTGCGCAAGCACTTCTCCGAAGCCCGCGGAGCCAATCTGCGTATTCGGCCCGGCAAATCCGTGGCGATTAAATAGGTTGAACACTTGGAAGTATAGGCGAAGTTGGCAATCCTCGCAGCCGACCTGGAGCGATTTGCTCACGCCGAGGTCTTCCGAGGCCAGGCCCGGGTTGCGCAGCCCCGCCAGATAGCCGGGCGCGTCCCCGAAGTCGCCGAAGGGCGGATTCACGAAGCATGCCGGGTTGAAATATGTCCCGTTGACCTGCCCGTTGAAATGCTCGTGAATGTTGCAGTCCGCGGCGATGTCCGAGTACACGTTGTTGATTCCGGGATAGTAGGTGTTGGCCACGATCCGGATCGGTGTGCCCGCAGCGTAATAGAAATCTCCGGAAAGCGTCCATCCGCCGACGAGCGCATCGACAGCGCGAGACACATTCGAAAGCAGCGCGCGGCCCCGGCCAAAGGGAAGCTCATACAGCGCGTAGCCTTTCCCGATGTTCGTCTGATCGAACGAGCAGATGGCCTGCCGCTCCTTCCGAAGGTCGTAGACGTCCTGCAGCGGCCCGGCGTAGAAGAGATCCTCGAAGGCGTTGTCCACGTCCGCGTGGCACGACGACAAATTATAGCTGGCCATCAGCGACAGGCCGTGCGACGCGCGTTTCGTCGCAGTAAGCTGCAGCGACTGATAGTCGCTGTTGCCGCCCGGCGTTCCCACAAAGAACAGCGGCCCGTACGTCGCGGCCACATTGGGAAACGGCGCGACCGACGCCCACGCCGGTCCCGTAAAGCCGGGCGCCGTGACGGTGTTGTAGAGCTGCCCCGACTGCGCCAGCGCCGTGTACACCGAAAGTTGCGGCTGGTTCGCCGCCACGTAGCCGCTCTCCAGGTGATAGCCGTGATTCTGGATCACGTTGGCCTGCACGACGAAGTTGCTGCCGATCTCCCGCTGGATTCCGGCCGTCCATTCCTGCACGTTGCCGAGTTCCAGCATGCGAGGATCGATCGACACCATGCCGTACTCGGTGAAATTCGGATTCTTGCCGATATCGACCGCACGCCCAGGATATCCGCCGTCCCAGTTGAAGGGCGCGAGCACCTGATTATTCAAGACGAATCCCGGATTGAACCCGTAGGGAATGCCGCTGTACGTATTCAGATCGAGCGGCACGTAGAATACGTCGAAGGACGCTCGCACCACCGTCTTGGGCGTGAGTTGATATGCGCCGCCGATCAATCCCGAGAAATTGTGGTAGTACTCCTTTCGCTCGAATGAGTCTCCGCCACGACTCGCGAAAACGAGCGCGCCGGGCTGGCCCGTCACCGGATTGAGCGTGGTCGTGTCGAACGTCGACCAGTGGCCATATTTCTCGTGATAGCGGCCGTTGAAATCCCAGCGCGCGTCCAGATTCAGCGTGAGTTTCGGCGTGACCTTTATATCGTCCGCTGCAAACAGCGACACGGATTTGCGCCGGCCATACGTGTTGTCCGGCTCGCTCACCGAGGCCTGATTCACGTCGCCCAGCAGGAAGCTCGCGAAGCCGAAGCCCGCTTCCGGGCCGAAGCTCCCGGACGTCTGCGCGGGATCGAAGATGAAGGTCGGCACTCCTTTATCGGCGTGCGAGTTGAACTGCTGAACGCGAAAGTCGGCGCCGAACTTGAAGGCATGGCGGCCGCGCACCCACGAGAGTGTATCGTCGTAGATGAACGTGTTCGCGGCGTAAAAATCGTTGAACTGGCTGCCGAGATACGTTTCGTCGACCGCGAGATTGCAGTTCGAGATGCCGTCGCACGCCGGCGCGCCATTCTGCGCGAACGTCTGGTCCGTGCCGTTGATGCCTTGAAATTTGATCAGCGGAAAATTCCCCGCGCCGAAGTCTCCCAGCCCCAAAGCGCTGGGCCAGTTTCCGCTCTGTGAATTGGCCGCGCTCGGCACTCGAAACCGGTTGAACGTCACGCCGGCCACGTTGAGCAGCGTCGGCGAAGCGACCCATGAATCCCTGAAACGCATCGATGGAGCGGTCGTGTCGTGATGATACGAATTCGCCATCGGTCCGCCGTTCGACGAGCCTGCGGACCACACCCCGCCCTGATCGGAGAGCAGCCGCGGGATATACGCGAAGATCACCGAGCCATCCAACCGGTGGCGGTCCGTTGCGTTGTAGTCAAGCTTGGTGCTGAATTCATCGCTTTCGTACTTCGGTCCGGGACTGCTCAGCGGCAACGCATTGTTGTTCGTTACGGTCGACGCGAGGGGAGCGTAGTACTGCTTGTAGAGCGCGACGATCTTCTTGGATACGGCGCTGAAGTCTCCCATCGGGATCATATTTCCAGGAAACGCATCGCCGGTCGCCGGATTGATGATCGCGCCCGCATAGACGGTTTGGCCCGAGCTGTCGGTACCCAGCGTGACGCTCTTATTCAGCAGCGCGCTGAAATCGCCGTTCAGAAACGCCATCGTCGGGACCGTCGAAGAAAGCCCGCCGATACCATCGTCGGCGAACGTGTAGCGTTCGAACGCCGAATAGAAGAAAAGCCTGTCTTTCTTGATCGGGCCGCCGATGCCCGTGCCGTAGTCGTAGAGGCTGTCGGCCGGCTTGCCGAAGTCATCCTCGCAGCTTGCCGTCGTCTGCCCGATCATGGCAGGGTTGCTGAGGCATACACCCTCGTTGTATTTGTCTCCGTAGGATCGGGCGTCGAAATCCTCGTTGTGCATGTAAAGGAACCCGCTGCCGTGCCATGAGTTCGTGCCCGATTTCATCTCGTAGCGAAAAACCCCGCCGCCGGTGCGCCCCTCATCGGCGCCCTGGCCGGCGCTCGTCACCTGAAACTCCTGCACCGCTTCCATCGGCGGACTCGATTCGCTGAGGTACCCGCCAATCTGCGATACCGCCGAAGTCCCGTCGATCATCACTTCCTTCGTGTCGGTCAAGCTGCCGTCGATGTGCGAAGAGAAGTCCTTGCTCGCGGCTGTCGATCCGACGCCCTCGACGCCCGCGACGTAGGCGAACATGAACGAAGAAAGATTGCGCCCGCCCTGCACGTTCAGGGGCAGCTCGGTGACGGCCGCGTTGTTGAGATTCGTCGAAATAGATGTCGTTTGCGATTGCAGGAGCGGAGCGCCCCCTGCCACAACCGTGGTTTCGAGCCGCGAACCCACCGCCAGCACCACGTCGATGTTGGCCACTTGTGAGACCGCCAGGTTGACGCCCGAGCGCTTGTACTGCTCGAAGCCGTCCTTGGAAAACAAAACGGTGTACGGCCCGATTTCCAAGTTGACGAGCCGATACTCGCCAAGCTCGTTGGTCGCCGTGATTGTCTGGAGATTCGTGTTCCCGTTCGTCGCGATCACCTGAACGTCCGGGATGATCGCGCCGGTCGTGTCGCGAGCCGTGCCGGCGATGGCAGCGCGGTCTGACTGTGCAAGCGCGCTCCAGGCAAAGACCAGCAAGAGCACGAGAACTTTCGCGATTTGAATTGAGAGGGCAGTCATCGACGAAGTCTCGCGGTCCGGAGCAGTAAAGATCGATTCAACGACCCACCAAGCCAAGCGCCTGATGGAACTTCGCCTTAGATGGAGCGAGGATTGTACAACCCACGGCGTTTCGAATTCCAGATCAAGGTCAGCCCGCGGCGGGAGACCGTGCAGCCGATGTAAGAAATCTATAAAGATGGGACGCGCGTCTTTGCAGAAAGGTCGGAGGCCGATTCTTTGCGCGTGTACACCCGAACATAGTCCACCAGCATGCGCTGCGGAAACGTCGTGGCTTCAGCCGAATCTCCCGGGACGCTGTTTCGCACAGCGAGATCGAGTATCAGGAAAAAGGGGCGGTCGTAGACCCAGGGCTTGCCCGGCGGCAGATCGGCGGGCGTTTTGGTGGCATACAGTCGGCCGTCCACGTAAAAACGCAGCGCTTCGGGCTCCCACTCAACCGCGAAGATATGAAAAGCGTCGCTGAAATTGCCGGCCCGCAAATTGCACGCGCTGGTCAGCGAGTTGCGTCCTGAGTAGCCGGGGCCGTGAATGCTCCCGCGAATCTGCGATCCGAGCGGCCCGATGCCTTCCATGACGTCGATTTCTCCGCAGGCCGGCCAGCCCACGGTCGAGAAGTCGTCGCCCATCAGCCAGAATGCCGGCCAGACCCCGCGCCCGGATGGATTCTTGATGCGCGCCTCAAAGCGCCCGTACTCCTGGCTAAATCGTCCCCTTGTGTTAACGCGAGCGGAGGTGTAATCGCGCTCCACGCCGTCGGGCCCGGCAAACTTTTCCTTGATCGCTTCGATCACCAGGTCGCCGTTTTCCTGCCGGATGTTCTTGGGGCGCGAAGTGTAGTACTCGAGCTCGCCGTTTCCCCAGCCGTTCCCACCGGTTTCCTCGACCCACTTCGTCTGGTCGGGCGGGGTCCCGTTGGGAGCGTTGAACTCGTCTCCCCAGCTCAGTACCCAGTCAGCGTCTGCCTTGGCCGTCGACGACGAGCAGGCATGTGCTTTCGTAAAGAGAAATGAAGGGAAAATAATCGAGAACGCCGCCAGGGCGCCGATCGCGCGGCGCCGAGCTGCAAGAAAACCTCCACGAATTCGGTAAGCTCGGGGGCCCGGGAGCATTCACATAAAGCTTACTCTGCGGCGCTTGGGCGTGAATCCCTAATCCTTGGAGTTATTCGATACCACTTTCGAGGTAGCGGATTTCCGCGGATGGGTGCCTGGCAGCGTAGTTCCGCTCTACCACCATCGTGTTATTGCGGATGCGTGCTTCCGTGGTACCAAAAAAACGTCCGATCTCGTGATGTACGGCCCGGCTCGTTGGAGCATGATCGCTTCGTTCCGGACGGATGAAATCTGAATCGCGACGATTTTTCCAGCCGGTCCCAATCAATTATGAGGGAGGATCGACCAGTGCTACTCGATGTTTCAAGCCACGTGGAAGAGACAGCCTGCAATCCTGTGCCGGCGAGAGACGATATCTCGCTCGTCGCATCCGCAAAAAATGGTGACCGCTCCGCATTCGAAATACTGGTCGAGCGTCACGAACGAGTGATCTTTTTCACCGCGCTGCGCATCACTGGCAATCGTGAAGACGCGCAGGACATCGTTCAGCAGAGCCTTCAAAAGGCTTTCGTCCACCTCAAAGAATTCGAAGGAAGGTCCTCTTTCTCGACCTGGCTCACTCGCATCGCTCTGAATGAAGCTCTCATGCTCAAGCGGAGCAGCCGGCGGTCGCGCGAGGTGCCTCTCGATGATTCCGATCCGACCTCCGAAACGCAGGTCGCCCTCGAAATGCCTGATGCGCGGCCCAACCCGGAATCCAGCTACTCGCAGCGCGAACGCCAGCGCCTTTTGCTCTCCGCAATGAACAGCCTGAAGCCGGGAATCCGCAAGGCGCTCATGATTTGCGACCTCGACGAACGCTCCACAAAGGAGACGGCGGAAATCCTTGGCCTCTCCGTCAGCGCCGTGAAGTCGCGCGTTAATCGCGGCCGCAGGGCGCTTCGCGAGCGGCTCAAGCGGCAGATGCTTCCGGCGACGGTTGCGTCGCGGGCGCGCTCGTGGAGAGCACGCCGGCGCCAGTTCGGCATGCCGCAGTTTACGAGGGCTTCCGCCGCACGGTGAAATTCACTCTTGCGGCGGCTCACGGATCAGCCGGCAACACAGGTTCACGCTTAGGATGTTTGCAACGACGCAGGTTCAGAACATCACGGCAGCGCGGTTCGCGCCACGGCGGGATCGAAGTGGCCCGAGGCGCTGCCGGCCGAGGTGGTCGGCGCGGCCTCGGTGATCTTGTAATCCTGATATTCGATCGAAAGCACCGCGTGGCCGCCCATGCGAATCCAGCTGTCGGTCTTGTTCTCCGCGGGCAGCCAGAAATCATCGACCTTTTCGTACCGGTGGTTCACTTCGCTCTTCTTCACCCAG
Source organism: Vulcanimicrobiaceae bacterium (assembly GCA_035504455.1). Taxonomy (GTDB): domain Bacteria; phylum Acidobacteriota; class Terriglobia; order Acidiferrales; family UBA7541; genus Palsa-295. The sequence goes on along the minus strand of DATJRU010000075.1, from coordinate 15,541 downwards.
AACGACGGGCTCTTCGCCGGCTCCGCCTGAATTCGCGTGACAGCGAAATCCTTTCCATCCACCCAAATCTTGCCTCGATAGACGAACTTGCTGTCTCTTTTCGGTTTCACTTCCAGGATGTACTGCGGCGTCCCTTGCGATGAGTCGACGCCGTCCAGCGTAAACGTGTAATTGTCTCCGTTCAGCGCTGTCCGCCGCTTGTTCTCGGGGTTGGCCGATTCCTTTTCGCCGTCGAGCAGTCCCTTCAGCACGTGGTCCACGATGAACTTCGTTCCCGACTGCGAGACGATTGTGAACTGCTTCTGGTCCGGCGAGACGTAGCTCACATTGACTGTCATTTCGGCGCTGTGCGTCCCGAAAAAGCCGGTGTACTTCACGCTGTAGACGCGCGTGCCCTGGAACTTTCGCAGCGCCTCTTCCCGTTCAAGGTTGCGCTGCACCAGCCGGCTCACCACCTCGTCGACCGAGAGAGGTGCCTTCTGTGCGTCCACGGCGGCATCGGCCTGTTGAGCTGCCGCGACTGGAGAACCCGGGAGCATCAGCGCAGCGCAGAAAAAGCTCGAAAGGAACATCGAGAAGAGAATCGCCCGTCGCATCCAGTCCCTCCACCGAATGTGTCGTGAAACGGAAACCGCGTAAATTTTATTCTCCCGGCCCCGCCGCCGCAACCGTTGCCTGCGGCCCCACGCGGGCGTTTCTTCCGCCGGCGGTGCAATTTCGCAGTTCGCGCCGGTAGCCCGCATAGACCCCTTCGAATATGGCGTCCCAGGAAGCCTGCAGCGCCGACACGCGCGCAGCCTCTCGCATCGCCTGCAGCCGCTGTGCGTCGGCGGCCAGATGCCGGACGTATGGCGCGAATTCGCTGGAATTGTGCGCGACGAAACCCGTTTCGCCATGCTTCACGATGAACTGCGGGCCGCCGCAATCCGTCACGATCGCCGGAACGCCCGAAGCCAGCGCCTCGAGCACCACATTGCCGAATGTATCCGTGTTCGACGGAAAGACGAATGCATCCATGTTCGCGTACGCCCGAGCCAGATTCTCGCCGTGCAGCACGCCGGCGAAATCGGCTTGGCGCATGTTCGCCTTGAGCCACTCTTCCTCGCCGCCCTGTCCCACGATCGAAAATCGGAAATCCGTGAATCCCGATTCAAGCAGCGTGCGCTCGAGCTCCGCCAGAAAGCGGATATTTTTCTCGATGGTAAGCCGCCCCACATACCCCAGGGTGAACCGCCCACCCTCCCGATCTCGCTTTTTCGGTGAAAACAGCTCCGTTTCCACGCCGCGCCCCATGGAATAGACCGGTTTGCCCGTCCCCAGTTCGAGCATTTTCGCGAGTTCGGGATTCGGCGCGAACAGCACCCGCGGAATCTTGTAGAAGCGCAGCGCGGCCTTGAGCGACGTTTCGCGGATCAGCCAGCCCATCTGCTGCCGCTGCGCCGGCGGAAAGAAGTCGAGCAGGCCGGAAGAGCGCTGCTCCGCGTATTGGTGCAGGTTCGTATGCCAGGATGCTGCCAGAGGAAGGCCTAGCCGGTACGCCACAAGTGCCCCCAGCTGTCCGACGTCGCTGGGCCCCGTAATGTGAACGATGTCCGGATCGAACTTGCGGACAGCTTCCGCGGCGGGATTGTAGTGGCGCCAGAACGCCAGATCGTAATCATGCTTCTTGTCGAGCGCGAAGCCGACGCGGCCGCGGCGCCGCACAACGCGTGTCGCCGAGCCGTCCGCGTGCGTCCGGTTTTCCGTCCCGCCGCAAATCGTCAGGAAGGGGTATCCGCGCTTTCGCGCGAACGCCTCAAACTGCCGGCTCGTGTTCGCCACACCGTCGACTTCGTCGTAGGTATCTGGAAAGAACGCGACCCGTAGATTTTCTTCCATTGCCATTTGGCCTCCAGCCCGCGGTCGAGGGCGAAATGCATTTCGTGTTCGGGTTTAGCGAGCGCCGCACGAGCCGCCCGGCGGACGGTGTCCACTTCCAGCATACGCACAGCGGCGAGGAAAATGTTGATAAACGGCGGCGGCGAATCCCACAAGGTCGAAAGCTGCTGCAGCTCGCCGTGCCGGTCGGGGTGGTACACGCGCTCGTCCCATCGCCGCGAGGTTTCCGGGAGGTCCGGATACTCCCGCACGATGTCTACGAAGGACTGCAGCATCCGCAGCGCGATTGGCTCCGCGTATTGCGGCATGAACAAAACGTGGCAGTGCCGCCGGTGCCTCACTTCGTCGACGAATTCCGCGAACGTCCGCGCGTTCGTCAGGTTGAGTATGGCGCTCGGCTCCGAGCCATGGCGGTCACCGCCTCCGATTACGATGTGGTCCCAGCGATTCGCCAGGTTCACCACCGCCCGGTTTTCTTCCCAGGTCCGGAAGCCACCGAGTTCGAGCGCGTGGACGAACATCCCGAGGTTGGCCATGAAATCGGAGAGAACGTAGACGTGCCGCTGTTTCCCCACGCCCCCGATATCCCACATCGGATGATTGAAGACGATCAGAACTTCCGGAATATCGTGCAGCATTTCGAAAAGCTCGAATATTCGCTGCTCCGACGGGTTTTTCGTGCACTCCGCAAAATCAGCCATGATGGATTCGGCGCGGCCCGCGGGCAGGTTGTGAATGCCCATGTGGAACTTCGTGTCGGAGTAGGGAACCGTCCATTCAACCGATACCGGCGTGTTGCGCGCCTCGGGCACGAAGCGCAATTGCAGCGGCGCCTCGATCGTGTCGTGGTCCGTGAGCGAAACCATGCTCTCCAACTCCAGCACCCGCTCGATCTGATCGGACTCGAGCTCGAAAGCAGCCAGAGGAGACAGCGGCGGGCGCCAATACGACCGCTCGAAGTCCACCTTGATCGCGGACTTCACCATCGCGTCGCGCTCTTGCGTGGCCATCGCCGCCCGCAAGATCGGATTCCGGGCGGCGCACTCCCCGATGAACGCAAGCTTTTCCTTCGAGCAGCTGGTATGGTTGTGCAGTGAAACCGCCGTGTGGTACTTCTTCGCGGCGCCAGCCTCTTTCCAAAGACATGTGAGTTGGCTCTGCAAAATGGCCCTCCGGTTGGTTCACGCGCTCTTTCGCGTCCAATGTCACATGCGCAACGCGAAGGAAGATTACACGCCCGCTATTTTTGTGCTCCCGCAACTTAATAATTACGAGTTACTTAGAGAGGCGGTTTAACGTCTTTTCACAGTGCGTTAACCTCGTGCACAAACGCCCTTCGCCTATACTGGTCGGGTTGGCGCAAATCCCGTCCCAAACGCGCGAGAATCCGCCCGGCGCTGCCGCCGGCCCCCCTTTTTTCGAGACGCTTTCCGGCCTTTTGCGCCGCCCCCAGCGCATCCTCTTCCTTTGGAACTGGAAAAACGCCTGGCTGAGCATCATTCTGCGCGGGCCGATTTTTCTGGGGGTCACGATTCGCCGCGGCTTTTTCGTGAGCGCCTCGGCGATTCTAGTGGAGTGCGTGTATTGCGCGGCCACCGCGGGATTTTACGGCGCGTTCGTGCAGACTCTGCGCGACGCGCAGCCGCAATGGCTTACGCTTGCGTTCATCACTGTCGCCGTGCCCGCCGTTTTCCAGGTGTTCGAATTCCTGCTGCATCGGCTTCACGGCACGCCGCATTTGAAGCTCGCGGAGTTTATTTCGATTGGGGCGAGCGCCGTCTCGGCGCTGTTCAATTGGTACGCGATGCGGCGCGGCGCTCTCCTCGTCGGCGGAGAGGGCGGCAGCTTCGCCTCCGATGTGCGCCGCTTGCCGCGGCTGATACTCTCGTTTGTAATTTCGGGGCCGCGATCCTGGGGGAATCGAGGGAAGAACCAATAACAAGGAGGTGCTGTGGCGCTCAAGACGCTCCATCTCACGAACTCCTGGCACGAAACTTCCGGCGGCATCGCCACGTTCTACCGTGCCCTCATGACGGCCGCGAATCAGCGGGGCCACTACATGCGGCTCGTGGTGCCGGGTGAAACCGACAGTGTGGAGGACGTCGGCGAATTCGCCCGCATCTACCACGTCAAGTCGCCGCCCTCCCGTTTCAATCCCGCGTACCGCACGATGTATCCAGCGCAATACCTTTCGCGCGCCGGCCGTGTGCGGCAAATCCTCGCTGCCGAACGCCCCGCCGTCGTGGAAATCTGCGACAAATACACGCTGAACTATCTTGGCGTCCTTCTTCGCCGCAATCTTTTGCCGTCGCTCGATTTTCACCCTGTGGTTTTGGGGCTCAGCTGCGAGCGCATGGACGATAACTTCCGCACGTATATCGGCAGGCTACCTTTTGCCAGTGGATTCTGCGCGGCCTACATGAAGTGGCTCTACTTTCCGTTTTTCGACCATCACATCGCCAACTCGGAATACACGGCCGGAGAGCTATGCGCCGCATCGCAGGGCCAGATGGTCCGCCGCAACATCTGGATCGAGCCGATGGGCGTCGATCTCGAGCACCTGTCGCCGGGCCGCAGGTCGCGAGAGCGCCGCCAATCGCTCGTGCAACGCGCCGGCGGAAACGACGAATCGGTGCTGCTTTTGTATGTGGGGCGGCTCGCGCCCGAGAAGCATCTATCGACTTTATTCGACTTGATCGCGCGCCTGGCTGGCAGCGATAAACGAGATTTCCGCCTGCTCGTCGCGGGGGACGGAATCGAACGCGCTCACTGGGAAGAGTTTTGCGAACGGAACGCGCATGGGCGCGTCGCGTTTCTAGGGCACATCAGAAATCCGGGCGACCTGGCTGACCTCTACGCCAACGCCGACATATTCGTTCATCCGAATCCGCATGAGCCTTTCGGCATCGCCCCGCTGGAGGCCATGGCTTCGGGGTTGCCGCTCGTCGCGCCGGATCGCGGCGGCGTCACGTCGTACGCAACCCCCGCGAATGCATGGCCCGCGCCTGCGACGGTAGAAAGCTTCGCCGCGGCGGTCGAAGATCTGCTTGCAAATGAATCTGAGCGGAAGCGCCGCACGAACGCAGCCTTGGAAACAGCGGCGGCCTTCCGCTGGGACCGCGTGGCCCCGTCGTTCCTCGATCGGTACGCGGCGCTCGCCGGCGCGAGCATCGATTCCGGGGCGGCCCTTCCGCCGCCCGCGTTTTCGTCCACGCCCGCCACCGGCATCCAACTGGCCGTCTCGCGCGGCGTTTCGAGGAGCGCCGAAAAAGTCTTCCAGCTAGCCGCCGCGCTCTTCTCGCGCTGAGCGTAACTTTCAGCGGCGGTTATTGTGCCTGGCCCTGGCTTTCGAGCTGCATTTTGATCGCAGCGAGCCCGCGCTCGAGTGACGAACGCGTCCGATCCACTGCAACCTTCCTCACGATGCCGCCTTTGAAGCCGGTAAGACCCGCCTGCTGTGATCCCTTCATGGTGATCAGGAAAAATCCGGGTTTGCCGGTTGCGCCCCGGCTTTGCGCATCCTCCGGCGCCTGATCTCGCACGCACACCGTCATGTCGAGAGCCGCCTGGAAATAGTGGCTTGCGTAAAGCTGTTTGACCGCCACCGCGTACGCAGGCTCCGTCGGGCTCGACCCGCGGTAGACAATCGCCTGCACGATTCGCAGCGTCGGCTTGAGGCCGAAGTTCACCTTTTCCCAATAAAATTGACTCTGGGCGTCCGGCAGAGTCGCCTTCGGATAATCGAGGAGATACCGGTCCAGCTCAGGCAGGTAGACGGGCAGCGCCTTCGACCGGTCCATCAGATCCTCGAAGGCTTTAGACACCTCGGCCGGGTGTTGCTTGTCCTCGTAGGTTCCGAGCGCGTCGTTTCCTGCGCTGATGTACGCCTGAAGAGCGCGGAGCGCCAGTTGCTGCGCGGTGTGGTTGACCCGGTCGTCGACGTCGGGCGCGGACCAATCGATCGACTTCTGGAACTCCTCCATCACATCCGCCGGAAGCTGCACTTCGCACTTGCCCGGCCGGCAATCACGCAACTGCTTGACGTCCTCGTCTTCCAAGGTGAAGCCGTCTAGGTCTGCGAGCGTCGGCGGATCGCTGAATTTGCGAATCGCAAGGTAGTCGGGCAGCTTGCGCAGGCGGTCCAGGTCCGCCGCGAATTTCAGATAGCTCTCGGGCGTGGCGTCGACGTGAACGGCGCCGAAAACGAAAACCTCGTCGGGCCGCGGGGACTCGACGATTCTTGCGATGGCTTTGCCCTTGTGAATCGCCGAGATCTGATCGTCCGTCAGGCCGACGTATTGGCGGAAGAAGTTGTCCGGCTCTTTGACGGCGCCATCGGAGGCGCGGCCGAGACAGCACAGCGCCACAAGCGGCGAAAGAATGGCGAGAACGAAAATCGGTTTGGCGATCCGCATGTCGCGATAGATGAAGAAGTATCGGCCGCGGACGCAAGTAAGAATGAGAAGAAGATGCGAGCTTGTCGCGGAGCACGCGCGAACTGCGGACGCCCGCAAAATTCTTGAAGCCGCCGGCGCACCTCATTCATCTAGACAACGAGGCTGAGGTCTGTTCAAGTTCCAATTCTGCCCGATCGGTCTCCGGATACCGACCAACGGGCCCTTTCGGGTATTCTTTCGCTACTCGGGGCCGGCGCCCGCGGCGGAGTGCGGGTCCCCGGGACCTGAAGAACGAGAGGAGCCACAGAAATGGCAGAGTCAGAATCATCTCCGGCAACACCTGCCGCCAAAGCGCCCGCGGAGCCGGAGCATCCCGCCGGAAAATCCGCGTCCAAATGGCTGAAGTACGGCACTCCGCTCCTCGTGGTGCTGCTAGCGGTGGCGATCGTCGTCACGATTACGTACAGCTGGAACTCCTGGGAGGGCGGACGTGCCGAGCAGGTGACGGACGATGCCTACGTCCGCGGCGACGTGACGCCTCTCAGCACCAAAATTCCGGGCATCGTCCGCGAAGTCCGAGTCTCCGACTACCAGCAGGTGCACAAAGGCGACCTCCTGGTGCAATTGGACGACGCCGACTACCGGGCGCAAGTCGCCCAGGCCACGGCAGCGGTGGCGGCGGCGAAAGCGGCAATCGAGGACAACGTTCGGCAGCTCCAGTTGCAGGACACGAAAATCCAAAGCGCGCTCGCCTCCGTCGATCAGGCCAAAGCCGGTATCGCGGCGGCGATCGCCGGAAAGGCCGCCACCCAGGCGGACGTCGTACGCACTCGCGCCGAACGAAAGCGCCAGGAAGCGTTGCTTGATGTGCACGCTTCCACGCAGCAGACGGTGGAGCAGGCCGTCGCCGACGAAGAGCGCTACGCCGCGCAAGCGGCCAGCCGCGAAGCGGACCTCCAGCAGGCGAATTCGCTGCTTCACAGCAGCGAACTGGCGGTCGAGGCGGAACGGCGCGGCAAAGATGTGCTGGAGTCGCAAGCAACCTTGCTGGCGGCCGACCTGCGCGCAAAGGAAGCGACGCTGACGCTCGCTCAAGTCGATCTGGGTTACACGCAGATCAGCGCGCCGGCCGACGGCGCCGTCGGCGAGAGGCAGGTTCATCCCGGGCAGTTGGTTTCGCCGGGAACGCAGGTGATCGCGTTCATCGACGCGGCCCGTTGGGTGGAGGCCAATTACCGCGAGACGCAGCTCACGCACATGAAGCCGGGCGATCGCGCTGAGGTTCGCGTCGATGAATACCCTGGTCAAGTATTTCCCGGCACGGTGTTGCAAATTGCGCCGGCCAGCGGATCGCAATTCGCGCTCCTGCCTCCCGACAACGCCACCGGCAACTACACCAAGGTGGTGCAGAGAATTCCCGTCAAGATCGCACTCGATGCTTCTTCCTCTTCGGATCAGTTGCGCCCCGGCCTCTCGGTCGTCGCGACGGTCCGGACGAGAGATTGATCGGAGCCGGAATGAGCGCTTCTTCGGCGGCGATAAGCCCGCCCACACCTTCGCAAATCGCATCGGCGGTCGCCAGCGCGATGCCGGCCGATCTTTCGCGGAGTCCCTTGCTCGGAATTCTGGGCGTGGTCCTGGGCGCGGGAGTCGTCACGCTGACCGGGCGCATGATTACGCTGGGCCTCGCCGATTTGAAGGGACACCTCGGCATCGGCTTTGACGACGGCGCCTGGATCGGAACGGCTTTCAACACCGCGCTGATGTTCATCGGCCCGTTTACCGTGTATGTCGGCGGGCTGCTCGGTCCCCGGCGCGTTCTGCTCGCGAGCGCTGCGGCGTTCACGGTGATCTGCGTGTTTTTGCCCTTCGTTCACGGTTACAGCCTTCTGATCTTTGCGCTGGTGCTGGCCGGGCTCACGTCGGGCACCTTCTATCCGCTGACGTTGACGTTCGCGCTGCGCAATATTCCGCTGTTCTACCTTCCCTTCACCCTCGCGTTGTACGCGACGTTCGTCGACGGCGCGGTCAATATCGCTCCCTCGCTCTACGGCTGGTACCGCGACCATCTTTCCTGGCACTGGATGTTCTGGAACTCCGCCTGGATCACGCCGCTGATGATGCTGTGCATTTACTATGGCATTCCGGCCGCCCCGAAGCGCAAGGGCGGCGCCGCTCCGAGCTTTGCCGGCTTTCTTTACGCAAGCGCGGGATTTGCGGCGCTCTTCGCCGCGCTCGACCAGGGCGAGCGACTCGATTGGTGGCGGTCCGGATTGTTTACGTCGCTCGTTGCGGTCGGTTGCTTCTTCCTGATTTGCTCGCTGATCCGGCGTTTCCGCGGACCTAATCCGCTCGTGGATTTGCCGTACTTGCGCTACCGCAACACGCTGCTCCTCGGCGTCGCGCTGATTTTCTTTCGCTTCGGTTTGTTGTCGACGGCTGTGCTGGTACCGCAGTCTTTGGCCATCCGCGGGTTCGAAGCCGACCAAATCGGGCCCGCCGTGATCTGGACGGCGCTGCCGCAATTCCTGATCGCTTTCATCGCCGCAATGCTGCTGCTTTCCAAGATCGACTCGCGCTTATTGATGGCGTGTGGTTTTGCGGGCATGGCGTTCGCCTGCTTCCTGAACGCGAATTTCACGACGGCCTGGTCCGCTGCGAATTACCATCGCACCGAGCTCTTGATGGGCGTCGGGCAATCGTTCGCGTTCATTGGACTCGTCGCGACGATCGTGTTGCAGGCCGTCTTCTCGGGAGGCCTTTCGAAGCCGCAGTGGGCGCTGACGTTCTCGGCGTTCTTTCACGTGGTGCGGCTTTTCGGCGGCGAGATAGGCGTCTCTTTTATGACGTACTTTCTTTCGGATCGCGAGAAGCTGCACTCGAACCTGCTGGGGCTCCACGTCCAGCGCGGTAGCTGGATTTCCGATCTCAGCCTGCGGCAGCTGACGGCGGGCATGTACGACAAATCGGCGGGATTGCCGCAAGCGGTGGCCCGCGCAGCGGACCTTGTGGGCGCGCGTCTCCGACTGCAGGCGTACGCGCTCGCGATCAACGACGCGTACCAAGCCGTCGCGTGGGGATGTGTTGTGGCGCTGCTGCTGATAGTCTTCATGCGAAGAGCCCCGCTCGACTACGGCGACCTGAGCGCCGTACCGCAACGCCCGGCAACACGAGAGGAGGCGCACGCGTGAAATTCGCCGGCAGCACGAAAATATCGGCAGGCATGCTTCTGTTCTTTTTCGCTGCGACGCTCGCCGCGCAGGAACAGGCGCCGGCCGCCCCGCGCCACCTCACCTTGGAGGAGGCGGTCAAGCTCGCGCTTGCGCACAACCACGGCGTGCGGATCGCGAAATTCGAAGTCGACGAAAAGCAGCACGAAAAAGACGAAGCGAAAAGCGCCTACTTCCCGTCGCTCCGCAATGAAAGCTCCGTGCTTCACGTGACGGACGTGCAGCACGTTCAGATTGCCGAGGGAGCTCTGGGCACGGTCGACGGAACCGACGTCCCCTCGCACAGCATCACACTGCTGCAAGGGGCACAGACTTTCGAGACGAGCGGAACATCGCTCTCCGAACCGCTGACGTCCTTGCTGAAGGTAAAGGCCAAGAACGACATCGCCGAGGCCGAAGTAAAGGCAACGCAGTCCGAAGCGCGGCAGACGCAGAACGACGTCGCGCTCAAGGTCCGCCAGATCTACTACGGAATTCTCGTAGCGCAGCTGCACTTGGCGGCCCTCAAAGCCGGCGTGACTGCTTCGCAGGATCTCGCGCAGGAGCGCACGCAGCAGGTGAAATTCGGCAGCGCGCTCGACCAGGCCCTGATCCAAAGCAAGGCCGAGACGCTGGAGTCCAAGCAGCAGCTGCTCACAATCGAACTCCAAATCTCCGACCTGACCACGCAGATGGACGACGTGGTCGGCCTGCCGCTCGACACGCAGCTCGATCTCGATCCTACGACGCCGCAAGTTCACGAGCCCTGCCGGATCGAAGAATGCAAGCAGCTCGCGATGCAGTCGCATCCGGACGTCAAGGCGGCCGAGCAGAAAGTGTCGGCCGCGTCCGCCGCGGTTCAGCTCGCCCGGCGCGACTACATCCCCGATACGCAGATATTCGCCCGTTACAGCTACCAGAACAACGTTCCGTTTCTCGCTCGCAACTTCGGCACCTTCGGCTTTCTTTTCACGTACGACATCTTCGACGGCGGCAAAAGGCGCGCGAATCTCGACGCGCAAAAGTCGCAGCTCGACGAGGCCAACGAAAATCTGGCTCGCGTGAAAGACGAAGTGGAGCTTGCCGTGCAGATCGCCTACAACAAGCTGGAGCGGACCCACGAGATGGTCTCCGTCTCCGAGCAGCTGCTGGCTCTGCGCGAGGAATCCTACCGCGAAGCCAGCCAACAACTGAAACAGGGAACCATCGTGCAATCGCAGGCTTCCCAGGCGACTGCGCAGGAGCTCGACGCCCGCGCCGGCCTCCTGCAGTCGCAGCTCGCGTATCTTCAGGCCGAGGATGAGCTGGAAGTCGCAACCGGGCAAGTGCCCGAATAGAACTGGACGCAAGCTATGAGTGAAGCAATCTCGAAAGACAAGACGCGGATTCTGATTTTGGGCGGTGGCTTTGCCGGCGTCGAAGCGGCGCGGTACCTCGATGGCGCGGTCGCGAAGCAGGACAACGTCGAGGTTACGCTCGTCAGCCACGAGAATTTCACGCTGTTCACACCGATGCTGCATGAGGTGGCGGCCGGCGAACTCGAGCCCGTCCACATCTCCAATCCTCTTCGAAAGCTCTTCCGCCGCGTCACTCTGCTTACGGCTGAGGTGGAAGCGATCGATCTTTCGCAGAAACGCGTGACGATCTCCTACGGAATCGGACTCGTCCGTCGCGATCTTCCCTTCGATTACCTCGTATTGACGCTTGGGTCGGAGACCAACTACGCCAATGTGCCCGGAGCCGCGGAGCACGCCCGCACGATCAAGAGCCTGGGCGATGCGACGATGCTCCGGGCGAGCGTGATCGCCCTGCTCGAGGTCGCCAGCGTCGAGCCGGACGATGCGCGGCGCAAGAGCATGCTCACGTTTGTCGTGGTGGGCGGCGGATTCGCAGGAGTCGAGACGGTCGGCGCGATCAACGATCTTGCGCGCGAGAGCTTGCCTCATTACGGCGGGCTCGATCCGCGTGAAGTGCGCGTCGTCCTGGTCCACGGCGGCGCGGTGATCTTGCCGGAGCTCGGCGAGCAGCTCGGCCTGTATGCGCAGGAGAAGCTGCGGCAGCGGCAAGTCGAAATCAAGCTGAAGACGAAGGTCACCTCTTATCTGAACGGCGAGGTGCAGTGCAGCGACGGCGACAAAATCCAGACGTACGTCGTCGTATGGGCCGCGGGCGTCTCGCCGAGCCCGTTTGTGAGCAAGACGCCATTCAAGCTTCAGAAGGGGCGCGTCGTCGTCGACGGCACGATGGAAATCCCGGACCACCCGGGAATTTGGGCGGCGGGCGATTGCGCCGCGGTGCCCGATCCGAATTCCGCGCTGCCATATCCTCCTACGGCGCAGCACGCTCTTCGGCAGGGTCGCCTGATTGGTAAGAATATCCACGCTCGGCTGAGCGGCGGAAAGTCCACTCCATTCGTCTACAAAGCGCCGGGCCAGCTCGCCGCGATCGGCCGCCGCACCGGAGTCGCGCGCATCTTCGGCATGCGATTCTCGGGAGTCATCGGCTGGGTTCTCTGGCGCTCCGTCTACTTGATGAAATTGCCGCGGCTCGAGAAGAAGCTGCGTGTCGGCCTAGAATGGCTGCTCAACGTGATCTTCGAGCGCGATCTCGGCCAGTATGTCACGCCGCGCGACGTCGAGTCGCTCAATCGACTGCTCGAGACGGCGCGAGAAACCCAGAAGGCCGAGGCCCAGGGGCGCGCCGCCGGCCAAGCCTAGAGATTCTCCGAACATCCCCACAACGCTGTTCGCAGGCAGCGAGCGAAGGCGGTTGAACTTTGCGCCTTTGGCGGTTAGGATTTCACCCGTTTGCGGGTGGTCGAACCGAGCCCGCGCAAGGCGACGCAGGCCCATCGAATGGCGCGCGCCACTGGAGAGTTCGATGAAGAAAATTTACGCATTTACGATCGCGCTGGCCGCTGCGCTGCTGCTCGGAACCGGCGCCCACGCTCAGGTGACGCTGAACTCAGCGCGGGTCGGCGGGCAGGATACCGCCGCGCTGGCGAAATTTTACGAATCCGCGTTTGGCATGTTCGAGACGAATCGCATCAATGTGCCCGGAGGCGCGGAAATCTTTCTGAATTTCGGCGCGAACGCCGACGAAGCCAAGGCCAACAAGAGCACGCCGATCGTGATCACGCACCGCGATTCGGACGACATCAAGGACCCCATCGCGCACCTGATCCTCAATGTCAAAGACATGAACGCGACCGTCGCGGCGATTAAGGCGGCGGGCGGCTCGATGGCCGGCGATCCGCGCCCGTTTGGAAACACGGGCATCGTGATCGGCATCGCCATCGATCCCGTGGGCAACCGTCTCGAGCTGATTCAGCGCCCCTAATCCGTCATCGCAAAGATCGCCTGGTCGCGTGCCGGTGCGGTCGGTTATCGAGTGCTCACCAGCATCGGGCGCCCGGGAGCTGTGGCCACTTCGTGCGCGTCGCGAATCATGTCCGCTCCCCAGTAGGCATCGATCGCCGTCACCGCAATGGTCGACGTGTTGTCTTGCGGGTCGCGCCGCTTCCAGTGCCGGCAAAGCAGCATGCCCGCGGCGATCACGGCCGCGCGGGGCGCGTACAACTCGAGCCGAGTTGGTTTCGCGCCAAAGATTGGATTGCCCTCGGAGCAGCCGGGCTGGCGCTCGCAATGCGCCGTCATTTCGATGCTGGCCACCGAAAACACTCCCGCGAGTCCCCAGCCGATCCAATAGATCTTGCCCAGATGCGCGTGAGCCGATGCCGTCTCTTGATTTCTCGAGACCGGCTGTAGGGAATCGCTCGGGTCCATGTGAGGCGGCATCACGATGATCTGGTCGCTTGCGCGCAACAGAGAGTCCGCTGGAACGCCTGGAGCGACCTGGGCTTTAGCGGAAGCGCACAGGAATAATCCCGTCAGGCTCACGAACAGAATCGGCATGCTTCGGGTCGCGTTCATGTTCACACCACCCTTTGCGTCGTTGGATTGAGGCAACTTGCGGCGCCGCTTGCGAGCGAGGCAAGCATCGCCGCGCAAACGTCCGGTTCGCCCTCATGCAGTTCGTCTAGATGGAAACGCGCTCGTAGGGAAAATTATGCAAACTGAGATTGAGCCCGTGCGCCAAGCACTAGGAACGGTTTGCGTTCGGCGCCCAGAGCATCCGCCGGTGATCCTTTGTCTTGAAGGTCGCGCCGAGAAGATCCGGCCGTCGCCGGAGCCGGCATCCTCAGGTCCGCTCGCTTCCGGTCGGTGACGTCGACTGCCGAAATGAGAGCGGCGAGCTTTCCATCGATTCGGAGAGCTCCCACCGTCACGTCCAGCCAGCGCACGTGCCCGTTCTTGGTGATGATTCGCGCCTCGTACTGGCTGCCGGACATTTCATCCTCATTGGTTCGGTTCGCGGCCTGTTGCGTCAGCGCCTTTCGGGAACTCGGCAGAATCAACGACCAGAAGTTCATTCCGAGAAGTTCTTCGCGGCCGTAGCCGGTGATCTCTTCGGCGGCGTGATTTACGTAGAGGCACCGCGTGCCTTGCTCGATGAAAACGGCCGTCGGAATCGCTTCGGCGAGCGCGCGAAATTTCGCTTCGTTTTCCTTCAGCCAGCGATCCGCGCACTCCTGTTCGCGTCGCCGGCCTTTCTCTTCGAGCGCCTTCGCGATCACGGCCGGCAGCCGGTCGAGCCGGTCCTTCAAGAGATAGTCGGTGACCCCGTATTCAAGGCACTCGATGGCTGCCTGGTCGCCCAGCGCCGCCGTCACGAGAATAAACGGGATGTCGCGCCCTTCTTTTTTCAGGATTTCCAGAGCGTCGAGGCCGGTCCAATCGCCCAGGTTGTAGTCGGAGAGGATCACGTCATAGACGGTGTCCCTCAGCTTCTGCGCAAACTGGCTTGGCCGTTGGACCACGTCACACTGAAACTCGAAATCGGACTTTTGAAGGGCGGCCACGCAAAGCTCGGCATCGGCCGGATTGTCTTCGATCAGCAATACGCTCAGGGGGTATTGCGGCGCCAGGCTTTGCGGATTCTCGTGTCGGTCGATCATGGGAGTGCTCACCTCCAACTGTGAAGAATCCCTTTCTCGGGATTTCGCTTTCTTCTTGTTGTAGGGGTAAGTACTTACCCGGATGATATACAGGGTTTACCCTAGGCGTTAATGTAGGCGCAAGTGCATGTAAATAGGCGTGTTATGAGATTTCGCCCGGAACCGGGTAACTAGAAGGAAAGCCTGACGCCGAGCTGAAGCTGGCGCATCGCAGCGGCACTCAGGATTTCGCCGAAGGTGCTCGATGCCGCCGTAATGGCGTTACCCGACGGGGCATTCAAGCTCACGATGTTGAAAACGTTGTAGGCATCCGCGCGAAATTGCAGCTGCAAGCCTTCCCGCAGCGTGAAGTCGCGCGAAAGCGCCAAGTCGACGTCCTTGAAAGTCGGCCCGCGCAGCATGTTGCGGCTCGAATTCCCGTCCACCGAGATGCCGCTCGTCGCCGGATTCTGCTTGAACGCGCCCGTGTTGAACCATTCCGCGGCTGTGCGGTGGCTCAACACCGGATTCTCGCCGGGCATCAGTTCCGCCCGTTCGCCCGAAGTGGGAGCCGATGTGCCGGCCGTCGCGTTGCCCGAAAGGTTGGCGTCCGAACCGTTGTAAATCGTGAACGGAAAGCCGCTGTGAATACTGATGATCGACGAAAGGGCCCACTGATTGAGCAGCCCCCTTGCGAGGCGACTCTCGCCCTTGTAGTAGTTCGGCTGCCACACCACCGACGAAACGAACTGGTGCCGCAGATCGAAATCGGCCGGGCCGCGCTCGAGGCGTAGATTCGTCATGTCCTCGGCGCCGCCCTGCGTGGTGTTGTTGTCCAGCTGCACGCTATCGAACGTGTGGCTGTACGTATAAAACGCGTAAAACATCACGCCGCGCGACGCGCGCAATTGCGCGGCGGTTTGCAGGCCGTTGTAGGACGCCGTTTGGTTCGATTGGACGAGGAAGACGGTCCCGAACGGGCTGCCGGGGGAGGCGCACGTCGCGGCGCCCGGATTGTCGATCGGCCGCCGCTCGACGATATTGCCGGATCCCGTGCTTGC
>DATJRU010000074.1:0-16552 GCA_035504455.1 Vulcanimicrobiaceae bacterium | reverse complement strand
TGACGCGCACCTCGCCCGTCCAGTCCTGCGGGATGTTGACGTTGAGCAGCACGCCCTCGGGGAGGCCCTCGCTCAGAATGAGCGGCGCGAGCGTGCGCGCGAAGCCCGCCGCCGGCGCGAAGTCGAACTCGCCGCCCCTATACGCCACGGACATCGCCACCGACGGCACGCGATTGATCGCGCCTTCCATCGCCGCGCCCACCGTTCCCGAGTAGTAGACGTTCTCGCCCACATTGCCGCCGCGATTGATCCCGGAAAAGACGATGTCCGGTTTGTCGTCGAGCAGCGTGTGGAACGCGAGGATCATCGCGTCCGCGGGCGTGCCTTCGATGGCGTATTCGCGCTCGGCGATCTGGTCGCAATAGATGGGCTGGCGCAGCGTGAGCGATTGGGCGGCGGCGCTGTGGTCGCGCGACGGCGCGACGATCGTCACCGTGCCGACTTCGGCCAGCGCTGCCGCCAGCGCACGCAGCCCTGGCGCGTGAATCCCGTCGTCATTGGTAATCAGAATATTCGGCATGAGCGTTGCAGCAACCGAGCTTCTTGAAACATTATTGTGCTTTCTCCCAAAGACCTGAAAGCGCGTTTTTCATATCGTCGATGATTTCGGCTGTCAGCACCTTGGCACGCGCCGACTTGATCGCCTCGCCGATTGCAACTTCCACATAGCAGCACAGCCTCATTTTCTCAGGACTTCGACCGGTAGTAATCGGGCGAAAGCACACAATATATTCCTCGCGTTCTTGGCCAGCGAACATTTCCGTCAGGGAGCACCGATATTCGGTTCTCGCAAAGCTATCCAGAAGCCGGAAAAATCGAGACTCGAGCGAAGTCATGCACGAAGGCGGAGACGCCTGAGAGCAAATGGTCGGGACGACTGGATTTGAACCAGCGACCTCACGCACCCCAAGCGTGCGCGCTACCAGGCTGCGCCACGTCCCGACCGCACCGGCCGCAAATCGGCGCGCATCCGCCGCTTTGGGCCGTCAATCAGCGTATCACTCGCGTTCGAGGAGGGTCAAGACGGCGAGGAGCTCTTCGTGCAGATCGAGCAGAAATTTGCGGTGCGCGCGCGAGCCCCGATCGAGCTTGATCGGGCCAGGCCCCGTGGCGGCCGCAGCATCGCTTGCAGCGGCTTCGATCGTGGCGTCGCTGGCTTCCGCGCCGCGCTGGTCGAGCAGGTGCTTCCGCGCGCCGGCAATGGTAAAACCCTCGTCATAGAGCAGGCGCTTGATTTCGAAGACGGTCTCGATGTCCTCGCGGCGATACAAGCGATGCCCGCTCGGACTCTTCACTGGCTGCAGCATCGGAAACTCGGACTCCCAAAAGCGCAGGACGAACGTCTTCGTCGCCGTGAGCCGGCTGACTTCCCCGATGCGAAATAGTCCGCCGCTTTCGGGGCTCTCCGGAGCTGGTTGGGCCGCGCTTGCCATGCTTTCCCTGTATCGTAGGCCGATTTCGGGCCCTGTCAACCCCTGCGACACCCCCGGCGACATCTTGCCCGCTAGGGTTTCGAGGAAAGCTCGATAGCCTTCAGGATCCGCTTGGTCATACGCGAAATGAAGAAGGTGATGCCGAAAGTGCAGGCCACCACCATCAGCAGCACGGAGAATATTCCCATGGCCACGGCTCTTGAGCTGGCGGCCTGGACCTCGTGGCCGTGGTGCACCAGCGCCATGAACGTGAAAAGGTGCAGCAGCAGAAGCAGCAGAAAAACGACCAGCCCCGCCATCTGCCATTTCTGGCTGCGGTCCACGGCG
This sequence comes from Vulcanimicrobiaceae bacterium, assembly GCA_035504455.1. Lineage (GTDB taxonomy): Bacteria > Acidobacteriota > Terriglobia > Acidiferrales > UBA7541 > Palsa-295. Next base: position 14,792 of record DATJRU010000074.1, on the reverse strand, counting down.
TCGAGCGACTTGCGAAGGATCGTTTCCATTTCTTCCGTCATCACATGCTCCTTGTGGGACTCAGTTTCTTGCGCAGGGCCGCCAGACCATATGCGAGCCGCGATTTAACCGTGCCCAGCGGTATCTCAAGAATCGCCGCGACCTCCGGAAGCGAGATTTCCTCCTGGAAGTGCAGCACCAAGACCGCGCGGCTCGCCGGCGACAGCGCCTCCGATTGCAGCAGCTCAGGCAGCGGTTCCGGCGGCACGGCCGACTCCGCTGCCGGCAAATCGTCAAGGACGGCCTCGTCGCGAACCTGATCCGACCAGCGTTTTTCTTTCTTCAAATGGCGAAACGCTACGCGGCTGGCCACGCGGTACGCCCAGGGACGAAACGCCTCGGGCGCCTCCAGCCAGCGCAGTTTCCGCGAGACGAGGATCAACGCCTCCTGCAGCACGTCATCGGCAGATGACGCGCCGACGAGCCTCTGCAGGTAGCGGCGCAGCTGCGGCTGCACTGCGCGCAGCAACAGCTCGAGCGCCTCGCGATCGCCGCACTGGGCCCGGAGGACCCATTGCGCCTCTTGTTTGGAAGTGGCCACGCGCTCTCGTCAATCACCTAGAGACTCGGCCGCGCCGAAAGGTTCGGAAGGACAGCAGAAAAATTTGCGGGACGCGAGGGCGAGCTGCAAGCCGGTTAGCGGCGCTCGCGCTCCCGGTCGCGACCCGGGCGGCGCTTGGGTTTGCTGTGCCGCGGCGAGCGCTTTTCGCCCTTGGGGAATTCGGGCTTTTCGAAGCCGGGGCGGTCGCGTTTCTTGAGCCGCTGCGTGAAGCGGATCGGCGTGCCGGTGAAATCGAACGCCGCGCGCAGCCGGTTCTCGAGGAAGCGCTGGTAGCTGAAATGCAGTGGCTTCGCCTGGTTGGTGAAGAGCACGAACGTGGGCGGCGCGACGGTGGCCTGCGTGATGTAGTAAATCTTCACTTCGCGGCTCGCGGGTGATGTGCCGCGTTCGAGGTCGACATTCGCGAGCCATCGGTTCAGCTCGCCCGTCGAAATACGGCGTCGCCGTGCCTCGACCACTCGGTCGATCAGCGTATAGAGCTTTTCGGTGCGCTCGCCCGTGAGCGCCGAAAGGAAAACGATGGGCGCGTACGCCAGGAATTTCAGCTTCCCGCGGACCATCGGCTCGTAATCGGAGAGCAGCTTCGCGGGGCTTACGCCCTTGGAGGGCGCGGCGCCGTGCGCCTTCTCGCGCGCGGCCTTTTCCTGGGCTGCCTGCAGGGCAAGGTCCCATTTGTTCATCGCGATGATCACCGAGCGGCCCGACTGCTCGGCGTAGCTCGCGATGGTCGCGTCATGCGACGTGACGCCCATCGATGCGTCCACCACCAGCACGGCCACGTCCGCGCGCTCCAGATGATTGCGCGCCATGATCACGCTGAGCTTTTCGGCGATCAGCTTCGTCTTGCCCTTGCGGCGGATTCCGGCGGTATCGAGAAAGCGGTACGTCTTGCCGTGCCGATCGATCACCGTGTCGACGGTGTCGCGCGTCGTCCCCGCTTCCGGCGAGACGATCGCGCGCTCGGCGCCGACGAGCCCGTTGAGCAGCGTCGACTTACCGACGTTGGGCCGCCCGATGATCGCGATGTTGACGTCCGGAGGCGCCGCCGTCGACTCGCCCTGCGGAAAGTCCTGCGTCAGGGCGTCCAGCAGTGCATCGACGCCGTAGCCATGCTCCGCGGACACGGGGAAAATTTCGTCGCCGAGTTCGTAGAACTGCGCGGCCAGCTCGGCCTGCTTCGCCGAATCCACTTTATTCACGGCGATCACGGGGGGCTTGCCCGCGCGACGCAAAAGCTGCGCCAGTTCCGAATCGAGCGGCAGCGGTCCCGCGCGCCCGTCGACGATCTGCACTACCCGCGTGGCATTCTCGATCGCCACGCGCGCCTGCCGCAGGATTTCGCCGGGAATTCCGGCTTTGTCCTCGGGCACGATTCCGCCCGTGTCGACCACCTCGAACGCACGGCCGTCCCATTGCGCGCTGCCATAGATGCGGTCGCGTGTGATTCCCGGCTCGTTCGTGACGATCGAGCGGCGCGTCCCGGTGAGCCGGTTGAACAGCGTGGATTTGCCGACGTTCGGCCGGCCGACGATGACGATGCTGGGCAATTTCGGCGTCACTTCGCTGCCTTCGATGCGGCCATCGGCAGGCGGGCCGCGGCCAACTTTTTCTGCAATTCGAGGCGGCGCGCGAGCAGCCGGTTCAGCTCCTCAGGCGTTGCCGATGACTCGATTTTTTTCTGCAATTCAGCAAGCTCCTGTTCGGCGGCGCGGCTTCGCAGCACGCCGAGGCAGCTCTCCGCTTCTTCCCACGTGGCTTCGACCGACGGCTCGAACAGCGCCTCAAAGAGCACGCGCCGGTCGCGTTCTTCGAGCGCGCCGGCCAGCGTCGCCGCGTCAAGCCGCCCACCCGACGGCGAGCCGGCTTCGCCCACTTTCGAAATCAGCGCCTCGAAAATACGCTCGGTTTCGAGCCCGCGATGCAGCGTCTCTTCAGCAATCGCGCGTGCAATTTCGCTACGAAGGTCGTCGGCCTCCACCAAGATCTGCATCAATCGTCGTTCGGCCGGACGCACCGGCGCGCTCAGCAGCTCTGCCTTGGGCTTCACTTCGCTGCGCCGCTCGACCGCCGCTCGCCGCAGCGCCTCGCGCAGCACCGGCTCATCGACGCGCAATTCGGACGCGATCCGCGTGGCCCATTCCGACCGCAGCAGCCGGTCCGGCATGCGTTGCACGTACGGCATCAGAAAATTCAGCGCGGCTACTTTTCCGGCGGCCGTCGTGCGGTCCATGTGGCGCGCCTTCCCGATCAGGTAATCGAGGTAAGGCGGCGACTGCGCCAGCAGCTTGCGATACGCCTCCACGCCTTGCTCCTTGATGAATTTGTCCGGGTCGGCCGAACCCGGCAGCGCCAGCACGCGCACGTCGAATTCTTTTTCGAGCAGCAGCGCGATCGAGCGTTCCGTGGCGACCTGCCCCGCCGTATCCGGGTCGTAGTTCACCACCACGCGCCGCGTGAACCGCCCGAGCAGCTTGATCTGCGGCTCGGCGAGGCTGGTGCCGCAGCTCGCCACTACGTTCGCGATTCCCGCGCGCGCCACCGCGATCGCGTCCATGTAACCCTCGACGAGAATCGCGACGTCACCCTGCCGAATCGCTTCCTTGGCGCGGTCGAGATGATAGAGCAGATTGCTTTTCGAATAGACCGGCGTCTCGGGCGAGTTCATGTATTTCGGCATGTCGTCGCCCATCGCGCGCCCGCCGAACGCCACCACCTTGCCCGAATCGTTGGCGATCGGGAACATGATGCGCCGCCGGAAGCGGTCGTAGAGCCGCCCGCCCTGATCGCGCGAGAACAGCCCGGAAACTTCGAGCATCGCCTCGGGAAATTTCGGCTTGAGCTGGCGCAGCAGCGCGTCGCCCGACGACGGCGCCCATCCGAGCCCGAAGCGCTTCATCGCCTCGCGGTCGAGCCCGCGATCCTCGAGATACGCCGCTGCGACTTTCCCTTCGGCTGCCTCATGAAGATTGCGCGCGAAGAATGCCGCCGCCAGCTGGTGCATCTCGACCAGCGCCGCCCGCTGCTGGTTCTCGCGCCGTTCCTCGGGCGAGCGCTCGCGCGGCCTCGGGATCGGAATGCCGCATTTCTCGGCAACTGTGCGCACGGCCTCCGGGAATTCGCACTTGTCGATGGCCATTACGAACTTGAAGACATCGCCGCCCTCGTGGCACCCGAAGCAGTAATACATCTGCTTCACCGGGTGCACGCTGAACGAAGGCGTCTTCTCCTGATGAAACGGGCACAGTCCCGTGAAATTCTGCCCGGTCTTCCTCAGGCGCACGTATTCGCCGATCACGCGGACGATGTCCGCCTGCTGCTTCACCTTCTCCGCGAATGATCCCGCTTCAGCCATTTAGGATTTCAATTCTGCCACAGTAACAGCGGTCCCGCCCCGGTCGTCGGCCTCCGCATGAATGCGTTCCACGAGCGGGTGCGCCGTCAGGAATTCAGCCAGGCCGCGGCGGAGCGCGCCCGTTCCGTGCCCGTGGATGATGCGCACGCTCGGCAAGCCTGCTAACGCTGCTTCGTCGAGGAATTTGTCGACGCGCTCGGTCGCTTGTTCAACGGTGGCGCCGATCACATTGATCTCGTCGGCCGCCGACTCTGTGCTCGCCTGCGCGTGGACGGTGATGCCACGCGCCCCGGCCGCACCCTTGGCAGCCGCGGCTGCTCCTTCGATCGCGACGATATCCGCGAGCGACACCTTCATCCGCAACGGCCCCGCCTGCACCTCAGCCGAGCGGCCGTCGTGCCGCTGGAAAATCACTGGCTGCTTGAATCCTTTCACCGTGATGCGCTGTCCCGCCGCCAGCAGCTCCGGCGCCACCGGCGCCTGTTGCGCCGCGATTGCCACGCCGAGGTCGGCTTGCGACGCCGCCAGCGTCTCCACCACCGCCGCGTCCGCCTCCGCACGCGCGTCCGACTCGAACTTGCCGAGCCGCCGCCCCGCTTGCTTTTCTAGCTGCGCGCGCACGGCGCGATCCCTCACGTCTTCGACGAGCCGCGCGACTTCCGCCTCCAGCCGCTTCTGCGCCTCGCGAAAACTTTTCTCCAGTTCGGCGATGCGCTTCCGCTGCCGCTCGACCCACTCCGTCCGCAGCGAGCGCCGCTCTTCCTCGAGTTGCGCCAATTCCTCGCGCGCCTGCCGCTTCACGTCCTCCATTTCGTCGCGGCTGCGGTGCAGGTACGCGATCAGGTCGCGCGCCTCGCGCGATTCCGGTGAAAGGCTGGCCTGCGCGTGCTCTACCACCCGCGCCGGCAGCCCCAGCCTTCGCGCGATCTCGATTCCGCTCGACGTCCCCGGCACGCCGACCAGCAGCCGGTAGGTGGGCCGCAGATGCTCCTCGTCGAATTCCATCGCTGCGTTGACGATCCCGGGTGTGGTCGACGCGTACGCTTTCAAGCGGTCGTGATGCGTCGTCGCGAGCGTCAACGCGCGCTGCGCGCGAAATTCTTCGAGCAGCGCCACCGCCAGCGCCGCGCCTTCCTCGGGCGCCGTCCCCGTGCCCATTTCGTCGACCAGGATCAGCGACCGCTCCGTCGCCACATCGAGCATCGACTTCAAATTCAGCATGTGCGCCGAAAATGTCGAAAGATTTGCCGCGATCGACTGCTCGTCGCCGATATCGGCCAGCACGCGATCGAAAATCGGCAGCTCGGCGCGGTCCGCCGCCACGGGAATCGCCGATTGCGCGGAAAGCGCAGCGAGCCCCGTGGTTTTCAGCGCGACCGTCTTGCCGCCCGTATTCGGCCCGCTGATCACCATCACCGTCTCGCCGCCGCCCAGCGCGAACCCCAGGGGCACCGCCTTCAGCCCCTGCGGCCGGAGCGTCGCTTCGAGCACTGGATTGCGCGCCGCTTCGAGGCGCAGCGAATTCCCGGCCGCAAATTCCGGCACGGTGCAGTCGAATTCGCGCGCGAAACGCGCCCGCGCCAGCACCGAATCGAGATGTGCGATCTCCGCCGCCGCGGTTTCCAGCGGCCCGCGCTCCAGCCGCACGCGCTCCGTCAATTCCTCGAGGATGCGCGCGATCTCGGCAATCTCTTCGTCGCTCAGCTGCACCAGGCGATTGTTCAGGTCGATCGCCTCGATCGGCTCGACGAAAATCGTCTGCCCTGTACCGCTCGCACCGTGCACCACTCCTGGCACGCTGCGCCGCTCCGACGCGCGCACCGGAATCACGAAGCGATCGTTGCGCAGCGTTACGTAGTCCTCACCGCGCTCGCCGGAAGACTCACCTCGGGCGCGCAAAATCGCTTCGAGCGACCGCCGGATGTTTGCGCGTCCCTGCGCGATGCCCGCGCGAATCCGCTTCAACTGCGGCGACGCATCGTCGCTGATTTCGCCGTTCGGAAGAATCGCGCGATGAATCGCAGTGGAAAGATGCCGGAAATCGGCCAGCGCGGCCGCGCGTTCGGCGAGCCGCGGATACTTTGCGCGCTCGCCATCGCCGCGCAACGTCTGCCGCACGCCGCTCACCGTTTCCGTTAGAGAAACCACGTCCAGCAGCTCCGCGATCGTCAGCACGGCGCCCGGAACCAAGAGCCGCGCCAGCCACGCGGCGGGATCGGCCAGGGAGCCGAATCCGAGCTCAGAGCCCGCGCGCAGATACGCCATCGCTTCGCGCACAAGCTCGAATTCCGCGGCAAGCGCAGCGGCGTCCTGCTGCGGCGAAAGCGATTCAACGGCTCGTCGGCCGGGCACACAGGTGGTGAACCCGCCGACGATGCTCTTCAGGCGGTCGAATTCCAGCAGTTGTTCGGCAGTGCGCGACACGGAACCTCTGCAACGATTGTAGCCCGGTTGCCTGTGGGAAAATCAGCGCGCCCACTAGAAACGGTCGGCGAGATACGCGCCCGCATCCGCCGGAGAAGCGGCAACGTGGACGAGCGGCGCATCGCCCTTCCCGCGATCGCGCGCGCGTCCAAACTCCACTTCGCTCACCAGATCGACGACCGGCCGCCAGAATTCGCCCAGCACCACGAACGGTTTCCGCGCCATCGCCCCTTTGTTCAGCATCTCCCAGACGACCGCCAGCTCTGCCAGCGTTCCCGTGCCGCCGGGACAGGTGACGTAAGCATCGCCGCGCTTTATCAGTTCGAAGAGTCGCTCCTGCCAGGTTTTCACACGCACTTGCTCGTCGATCCATTCGTTGGCGGTTGAACGAAAAAATTCCGCCGTCACGCCGAGCGTGCGACCGCCCGCTTCTTTCGCGCCGCGCGACGCCGCTTCCATGACGCCGCCGTAACCGCCCGAGCAAATGCGAAAGCCTCTGGCAGCGAGCTGCGCACCGAGCTGCCGAGCTTCCGCGTAGTGAGGGTCGCCGTCACGCAGGCGCCCGCTGCCAAAAACGGTAACCACCCTCTCCGCACCGCCGCTCATTTCGTTTTCCGCGCTGCGCCGCGCCCGGTGCCCAGCGTCTCAACCATCGCCGTGGCGATCGCGTCGATCGTCGCCGAAGCTCCGGGTCCGTGCTGGTCGTCGTTGTTGCACAGGATCGCGAACGCCAGGTACTCGCCGCGCAGCGTGGTCGCGTAACCCGAGAGCGCGTGATCGTGTTCGAGCGTTCCTGTCTTCGCCTCGATCAATCCGGTGGCCGCAGTATTCTTCATGCGATCCTGTAGCGTCCCGTCGACGCCCGCGGCCGGCAGCGTCGAGATGAAATCGCGCCCCCAAGGTTGCCGCGCCGCATACCGCAGCAGCGCCACCATCGCCCGCGGCGTCACCAGATCGTCGCGCGCCAGCCCCGATGCGTCCGACAGCAGCACGTCGCCATCGACAATTCCCGCCGCGCGCCGGAAGGCCTCTTCGATCTTCAATCCCTCCGCTGTCGATCCCAGCCCCGATTTCTCGCGTGCCACCGCGCGCAGCAGCAATTCGGCGTGAAGATTGTTGCTGGCTTTGTTCGTGAATTCCACGCTCTGGACGAGCGGCGGCGAAAGATGCTCGGCCAGCACCAGTAGATTCGCTGCCGGCTCCGGCGCGGTGCCTGGAGCAGGGAACACCGGCTCGCCCGCGGGCGTGCTCTCGGGCGGCTCCGCATGTTGCACGCGGACGCTTCCGGTGACGCGCACGCCGCGCGCCTCGAGCAGCGCCTTCAGCGTTCGCGCGGCCGTCTCGGCTGGTTCGGTCATTGCCAGGTCGAGACGCACCGGCGCGTGTCCCGCGGGAATCGTGCCGCGTATCTGAATGAAGTCGAAGCCCGGCCGCCGCACCACCGCGATGTTCGACGCGGCTCCCGGCGCCACCGTCGTCACCGCGAGTCCCACCATATCGGCCGCCGCGCTCGGGTCGGTCGTCAGCGTCGCTGCATCGCCGGCGTTCGCCCCGGGCTGCACGTGGACCGTGATCACATTGTCGTTGAAAGCGATCGCGCTCACCGGCGCGCCAAACTCAAAGAAAAGATCGCCCGTCGTCCAGCCCTCCGGATAGGGATCATAGGGAAAGTAGCTGTCGTCGCCGACGATGTCGCCGTCGACTTCCCGCAGCCCCTTCGCGACGGCCGCATCCGCCATTTCGGCGAGCACGCGGTCAATCGGCCCTTCGCGATCGCCGCTGCCCGTATATGGAAATCTGCGGTTGGAAAGATCGGGATCGCCGCGGCCCATCAGCACCAGATCGCCCGCGAGGCGTCCGTCGACGCCGAGCGTTCCCGCCGATTCGAGCGTCGTGCGAAAGCGGTAGTCGGAGCCGAGCGTTGCTAGCGCGAGCGCGGTCACGAACACTTTTGCGTTCGACGCCGGCGCGAAGAAGTGATCCGCATTCTGCGCGTAGAGAATTTCGCCGGTATCGCGATCGGCGACGGCGATCCCCCACGCCGCCCGCCGCGCATGCGCCTCATCGAGCGCTTTTTCCAATCGCACGCGAAACTGCGCCACGTCCGGCCGCCGGTCTGCGGCTTGCGACTGCGCCATTCCCGCGCCCGCGCCGGCCCCGAAAATTGCCGCGCACAGAGCGATACGAAATGCCGCCGCCCAGCGTCTAATTTTCAGATGCCGGTGGCCGCAGCAGCAGCCGCGTTCCCCCCGGCGCTTGTATAAGGAGATTCTCAACGCCACCCAGTATATGGCAAACGCAGCCCGCGCCACGCGAGCCTGTTGTCGCCATTCATTCATTTGCGCCGCGGCGTTGAAAGCTCCTATCATGGAGTGCGCAATTCTCAATTCATAGGAGGCATCATGAAGAAGATACTCTCGCTCGTTCTCGCTGCCGCTCTGCTCTGCATGCCCTCGCTGCTGGCGTCCGCTTCCGCACGCGCGGACGATACGGCTCACGACGAGGACCGCCTCGACAATGCCGGCCAGGTCCTCAAAGAAATCATGAACATTCCCGACGATATTCCGCAGAGCCTTCTCGACAAGGCCGACTGCGTGATCGTCATTCCGTCCGTGCTCAAGGCCGCGTTCATCGTCGGCGGCAGCTACGGCCGCGGCGCGATGACGTGCCGCAGCGGCGAAAACTTCCAGGGCCCGTGGGGCGCGCCGACGATGATGGCTCTCGAAGGCGGCAGTTTCGGCTTCCAACTCGGCGCCCAGGCCACCGACTTCGTTCTGCTCGTGATGAATCATGACGGGGCTCGCTCGATCCTCAAGAGCAAAGTGAAGCTCGGCGGCGACGCCTCCGCGGCGGCCGGTCCCGTGGGCCGCGACGCGGAAGCTGATACGGACGTCGCCATGCGCGCCGAAGTGCTCACCTATTCGCGCGCGCGCGGCTTGTTCGCGGGCATTTCGCTCGAGGGCTCGACGTTGCGCCCCGATAACGACGCTAACGAGCGCATTTACGGCCGCCGGATCGACGCTCAGGACATCGCCCTCCACGGCGCTGTTCCGATTCCGCACTCCGCCAAGGTCCTCATTGAAACGTTGAACCAGCGCAGCCCGAAGAATCTTCAGAAGTAGGGCTCTTGCGATTCCCGCCCCGGACAGACGGTCCCCGGGGCGGGGGATCCGCTTTCTGTTTCATTTTTCGCACCCTGGTATCCTTTTGAGGCTTTGACTTTCGCTCAAATATGACTTATAGTCATATTTGCCCGAAGGTCATCGCAATGAAGAGTCCAGCAGTCACTTCCGCTCCCGCCCGCAGCAATAAGAACCAGCGCTTGACGGGCCGCCGCGAGCGCCGCCGGGCCGAAATTCGCGAGCGATTGTTTCGCGCCGCGCTCCGCCTCTTCGGCGAGCGCGGTTACATGGAAACCACCGTCGAGGACATCACCGACGCTGCCGACGTCGGCAAGGGAACGTTCTTCAACTATTTCCCGACCAAGGAGCACGTCCTCGCGACCTTCGGAGCCGAACGCATCGCGGCCATCGAGAAGGCTCTCGAAGAAGCAAAGAAGGGCCCTGCGATGCCCGCTCTCCGGCGCATGGCGATGGACTTGACCGGCATGTGGTCGGAAAGCCCGGAGTTGCTTCGCGCGATTTATGCGGCGCACGCCTCGTGTCCCCCGGTGCGCGCGGAGCTCCACAAGCGCCTTGTACTCGGCCGGCGCTTAATCGCGGAGATCTTCACGCTGGCGCAGCGACGCGGCGAAGTCCGTTGCGACCTCCCGGCCGCCGAACTCGCGCGCTTGACGCAGCTGATTCTCTTCGGCGTCACGCTGGCTTGGGCCATGAACCCGGACACTTCCTTGCGCGCCACCGAGGTTCAGGTGTGGGACCTGCTGGCCGCCAATCTGTGTGCCGGTCAGAAGAGAATGATCAGGGTTGCGCGGAGTTCGAAGCCGTGAAGACCAAGCCGAGCTTGCCGGCATTTCATTCAGAAGTTCTGAGTCCTTCACGCCCACATGCTCATCCAAGCTACAACGTGTCCGAGGGAGAACATTTCGTGACTGGCCGATCGCCCTCCGTCTGGGCCATTTGTGCATGCATGCTGTTGCTGTCCGCGGTGCCCGCAGGAGCGCAAAGCGGCGCTTCGGGAGGTTCTTCGAGCGTTCCTCCGCCCGTTCCGGTGCAGATGGCGACGCAGAACGATTACTCGGGCAGCGTTCCATCGAAACTCGAGCCCGGCGTTCTGCAGCTTTCCCTGCAAGATGCGATGGACCGCGGCCTCAAGCAGAATCTCGGCCTGTTGCTTTCCGGGCAGGACGTTCGCACCGCGCGCGGCCAGCGCTGGCAGGAATTGAGCGCGCTGCTGCCGAATCTGACGGCTTCTTCCTACGTCGATGCATCGCAAGTCGACCTCGCCGAGTTCGGCTTCAGTTTCAAGTTTCCGTCCTCGGCGGGCTTCTCGATTCCGTCGATCGTGGGGCCTTTCGCTTACTTCGACTCACGCGCGTATCTCACGCAATCTCTCTTCGATCTGCGGGCGATCAACAACGAGCGCTCCGCCGCGCAGATGTTGAAATCCACCCAGTACAGTTACAAGGACGCGCGCGACCTCGTCATCCTCGCCGTGGGCAACACCTACTTGCAGGTAATCGCGGACGAGGCCCGCGTCGAAACCGCCGCCGCGCAGGTGAAAACGGCGCAGGCGCTCTACGACCAGGCCTCCGATCAGGTGAACGCGGGCACCTCGCCCGCGATCGACGGCCTTCGCGCGAATGTCGAGCTCAAGACGCGGCAGCAAACCCTGATTCAGGACCGAAATAACGTCGCCATTGCCAAGTTGACCTTCGCGCGCGTGGTCGGCCTCGCTCCGGGGCAGCCGTTTGACCTCACCGATAGTTCCATCTACGCGCCGTTCGCCGGGCTCACGGTCGACGAAGCCCTCAGCCGCGCCTACACGAACCGCTCCGACTATCAGGCCGCGCTCGCGGATGTCCGCGCCTCCGAGTACTCGCGGAAATCCGCCAGGGACGAGTATCTGCCCTCCCTCGCTTTCAGCGCCGACTACGGCCTCGCCGGCACCTACGACGGCCTCAACACGCACGGCGTGATGGACGTTCGCGGCACGCTGACCATCCCGATTTTCCAGGGCGGCAAAGTTCACGGCGACGTCCTCGAAGCCGATGCCCGCCTCGAGCAAAGCCGCCAGCGCCTCGATAATCTCCGCGCGCAGATCGATCAGGACGTGCGCACCGCCCTCTTCAATATCGAATCCGCCGAGGAGCAGGTTGCCGTCGCGCGCAGCAACATCGATCTCGCGGACGAAACTCTCGCGCAGTCCCGTGACCGCTTCGCCGCCGGCGTCACCGACACCGTCGAAGTCGTGCAGTCCGAAGAAGCCGTCGCCAGCGCGCACGAAAGCTACATCGCGAGCCTTTACGCCGATAACTACGCCAAGATTTCCCTGGCTCGCGCCCTGGGCGCAGGGGAACAGGGCGTGCAACAATTCCTCAAAGGAAAATAAAACCATGGCACCGAGAACTGAAGTCGAGACTCCGGCAACCACTCAGCCCGCTGAGACCGCCTCTGCCGCCGAAAGCCATTCCGAGACCCACTCGGCGTCGCCCCCGCCCGACTACCGGCGTCCCGGCTTGCTGGCGAATCCGCGCGCGCGCCTGTTTCTGGTCATCGCCGGCATCGTGGTCATCGTCGGTGGAATTTTCGCCTGGCGCTATTTTGCGAGCTACGAATCGACGGACGACGCCGAGGTCGACGGCCACCTGATGCCCCTGAGCGCCCGGATCTCCGGCTACGTTCTCCACGTCAACGTCGACGACAACCAGGCCGTGCACAAGGGCGACGTCCTCGTGGAAATCGATCCGCGCGATTACGAAACGGCTCTCGATCAGGCGAAGGCCAATCTCGCCAGCGCTCAGGCCACGGCGCGCTCGCTCAACATCACCGTTCCCGTCACTTCGGTCACCACCACCAGCCAGGTGAGTTCGTCCCAGGCCGATATCGACAACGCCCAGGCCGGAATTGTCGCGGCGCGCCAGCAGTACGACGCGTCCCAGGCGGACCTGATCCAGGCGCAGGCCAACAACGTGAAAGCGCAGAACGATCTCGTGCGCTACAAGCAGCTCGTCGATAAGCTGGAAATCTCCAAGCAGTTGTACGATCAGGCGGTCGCCGCGGCCGCTTCGGGCGACGCCAGCGTCGCCGCGGCCAAGGCCAACGTTGCCGCCGCCGATCAGCAGATCACGCAGGCCCGCGCCCGCCTCGCGACCGCCGAGGCCAACTTGCGTTCATCGCAGACCGGCCCCCAGCAGGTCGCTTCCACCCGCGCCAAGGCTCTTTCCGCCGAAGCCGACGTGCAGCAAAAGCAAGCCGCGCTCGAACAGGCGGAACTGAACCTCCAGTACACGAAGATCATCGCGCCCGTTGATGGCGTCATTTCCAAGAGCGTCGAAGTGGGCATGAACGTCCAGCCCGGCCAGCAGCTCCTCACGATCGTGCCCCTTAACGACGTCTGGGTAACCGCCAATTTCAAGGAAACCCAGCTCAAGTACATGCGCCCGGGGCAGACGGCAGAAATCAAGGTCGACGCCAACGGCCGCACCTATCAGGGCCACGTTGACAGCATCGCCAATTCCAGCGGCGCGCGCCTCAGCCTCCTGCCGCCCGAAAACGCCACGGGTAACTATGTGAAGGTCGTCCAGCGCATCCCCGTAAAAATCGTCCTCAATCCCGGGCAGAACTCCGACGACTACCTGCGACTTGGAATGTCCGTCGAGCCGAAAGTCTGGGTGAAATAGATTCGTTGTGAGTTTTGGGGCCTCGAGTTCGTCTCTGGCATTGCCGTCCGCGGGTCGCTGGGCCGCTCCGGTGAACCCGTGGGTCATCGCGCTCACGGTGACCCTTGCCACGTTCATGGAAGTGCTCGATACGAGCGTGGCCAACGTCGCGCTGCCGCACATCGCCGGCAGCCTCTCCGCCGGTCAGGACGAAAGCACCTGGATTCTCACGTCGTATCTCGTCTCCAACGCCATCGTCTTGCCGCTGAGCGGCTGGATGTCGTCGCTGATCGGCCGCAAGCGCTTCTACATGTCCTGCGTGGCGCTCTTCACCATCAGCTCCTTCTTCTGCGGGCTCGCGCCGAGCCTTGGCGCGCTGATCTTCTTCCGCGTTCTCCAGGGAGCGGGCGGCGGCGGCTTGCAGCCGAGCGAACAGGCGATTCTCGCCGATACGTTTCCGCCTCAGCAGCGCGGCATGGCCTTCGCCGTCTATGGCATGGCCGTCGTTCTGGCCCCGGCGATCGGTCCCACGCTGGGCGGCTGGATCACCGATAATTTCGACTGGCGCTGGATTTTCTTCATCAATATTCCCGTGGGCATTCTCTCGCTCTTCCTTACCAACGCCCTGATCTCCGACCCGCCGTACCTCAAGCAGGAAAAGCGCGCGAGTTTCCGCATCGATTACATCGGACTCGGCTTGCTCGCAGTCGGCCTGGGCTGCCTGCAAGTGGTCCTCGACAAAGGACAGCGCGACGACTGGTTCGGCTCTCACTTCATCACTACAATGACCGCGGTTTGCGTGGTCGCATTGATCGCCGCCATTTTCTGGGAGTGGTTCCACAAGGACCCCATCATCGACCTGCATCTCTTCCGCGAGCGCTCTTTCGCCGTCGGCAACATGCTGATGTTCATGGTCGGCTTCGCGCTGCTTTCCAGCACCGTTCTATTGCCGCTCTTCCTGCAAACGCTGATGGGCTACACCGCCGAGAAAGCGGGGCTCACGCTCATGCCCGGCGGCTTCGTCCTGATCTGCATCTTTCCGCTCGTTGGCTTCCTGCTCTCGAAATACGACGCGCGCTGGCTGCTCATCTTCGGCCTCTCCGTGCTTTCGTTCGCGCTCTTCCACATGACGCATTTCGACACCCAGATCGACTTTCGCGCCGCCGCCACGGCCCGCGCCTTCCAGATGGCGGGCCTCGCCTTCCTCTTCGTTCCCATCAATACGATCGCCTACGCTTTCCTCCCCAAGGAGAAAAACAACGCCGCCTCCGGATTGATTAATCTCGCCCGCAATATCGGCGGCAGCGTGGGCATATCGTTCGTCACCACGATGCTCGCCCGCCGCACCCAACTTCATCAGTCGAACCTCTCCGGCCAGGTGAATTCGGGCAATGGCGCGCTCCAGGCCATGCTCAATTCGTCCACTCGCCTTCTGATGTCCCACGGATCGAGCCACGCCGAAGCGCTCCGCCAGTCGTATGGCCTCGTCGCAAATCTGATTGACCAGCAGGCCACCATGCTGGCATATGTAGACAACTTCTGGCTGCTGGGCGTGGCGGTCCTGGCGATGGTCCCGTTCGTGTTCCTGATGAAACGCGTAAAGCCGGGCACCTCCATTTCAGTTCACTAGAAGC
>DATJRU010000073.1:0-2976 GCA_035504455.1 Vulcanimicrobiaceae bacterium | reverse complement strand
CAACGCACGCGGTGAAGATGATCGTCGCCGGCGTCTTCGACCGCTTCCCCAAGCTGAAAATCTGCATCGGGCACATGGGCGAAGCGGTTCACTTCTGGTCGTGGCGGCTCGACTACATGAACAAGAACGCGCAGAACCGGTTCTCGGCGCCGAAGATCAAGCTGAAGCCAAGCGAGTACCTGAAGCGCAACTTCGTGATCACCACGAGCGGACAGGAGTCGCACTTGGCGCTCGACTTTTCGATCAAGGCGCTCGGCGCGGAAAACGTTCTGTGGGCGATCGACTATCCATATCAGCCATCCGCGCCCGCTGTTGCGTTCATGGATTCGGCGCCGATATCCGATGCCGACAAGCACTTGATCTATCACGGCAATGCCGAGCGCGTGTTCCATATCGCGCCTGCCGGCGCAGCCCACTCTCACGCGGGCGCGACCAGCGGTGCGCGGCACTCGTGATGCGAAACAGCCGGGCTTCCGCGTCTTGATTTGGCAGCCAGGGAACGTGTAAATTCGAGTATCGGCCATCGCCAAGTTGTCTACTCGAAATATGTCCCTATCTGACTCGGCCCGAACACATCTGACGACCACGATCGGCGACGCCAACATCCCTGCGCCCGCGGGCGAACCTGTTTTCTGGCGCGTCGAGGGCAGCCTGCTCGACCTGACGGCCGTCAGGCCCGTCGGCTTTTTCACCTGGAACGCGCAAAGCTTTGCCGAGCGCTGGGCGCGCCGCGGCACGATGGCCGCGCTGGCGCTCGCGCGTCCGTTCTTCTACATCGCCGACCGCTTTTTCGCCACGCGCGTGCTACACACGGTTTTGCGCGGCGAGAGCCGCGACCGCCTCGATCTGCTCGGTGAGGAATTCTTCCACTACTTCCTCAAGCCACGGCTCAAACCCGCCGGCGCCGAGAAACTGCAGGCACTACAGGCTTCGGGCGGAGACGTGGTGCTGGTAAGCCAGGGACTCGACCACATCATGCGGCCGCTCGCCAAGCATTTCGGCGTGAGGCGCATCCTGTGCAACCGCCTCGACTTCCGCGACGGCCTCGCCACCGGGCGCCTGCTCGATCCCGTGATTCGTCCGCGCGGCCCGATGGCCAAGTTCCAAGAGAACGGGCCTGATGGCACCGTGTCGCGGGATCAACTGCTGAGCGACCTCGGCTTCGCGAGAAACCCCGGCGTCGTCGAGGAAGCGATTCGTCCTGCCGAGCGCGTTTCTCCCAAGGTCAACTTGCCCGTGGTCCGCTTCGACACGAAATACAAGGGCGCGTCATTTTCGGTGCGGGACGCCCTTCGCGGGAAGAACATCCTGTTGATCGGCGGCACCGGCTTCATCGGCAAGGTGTGGCTGGCCAGCCTGCTGACCGATCTGCCCGAAATCGGGCGTATCCACCTTGTCGTGCGCGGAAACCGATCGGCCAGCGCACTCGAGCGCTTCGAACGCATGGTCGAGGAATCGCCGGTGTACGACCGGCTGGCGGAGCGGCACGGCGACAAGTTCGCGGATTTCCTTCGCGAGCACGTCGAGGTGCTGAGCGGCGACGCGAGCAAGCCCGGGCTTGGCCTTGCCGCGGAGGACCGCGAGCGCCTGGAGAGGTCCGTCGACGTGATCGTCAACAGCGGCGGCCTCACGGATTTCAATCCCGATCTGCGCGAGGCGATCGCCGCGAACGTGCAGTCGACCGAATACCTGCTCGACTTCCTGCGCGGCTGCGATCACGCCGCCCTGATGCACCTCTCGACCTGCTACGCCGTCGGCCAGCGGGACGGCCGCATCCTCGAATATCTTCCGAAGAACTACACCCCGCGTGACGTGCCGAATTTCGAAGCGACCAAAGAATGGGAGGCGCTCAAGAATCTCACGCAAGAAATCGAGCAGCGCGCCGAATCGGAAGAAGTGACCCAGGAACTCCGGCAGCAGGCTCTCGAGAAGAAACACGCCTCGAAGAATCTTGAAGGCGCGGCTCTCGAGAATCAGGTTCGCAAGAACCGCGTCCGCTGGCTCCGCGCCGCGATGATGGACGCCGGCACGCGCCGGGCCAACGAATACGGCTGGCCCAACACGTACACGCTCACGAAGAGCCTGTCCGAATCGCTGATCCGCAAGTTCCTCGACGAAACGCCGGGAGCGGCCATCGCGGTCGTCCGGCCTTCGATCGTCGAGTCGTCGATCGAGAAGCCTTTTCTGGGGTGGAACGAAGGGATCAACACCTCGGCTTCGCTGTCGTATCTGCTCGGCACTTTTTTCCGGCAGCTCCCGACGAACGCGAGCAAGAACCTCGATCTGATACCCGTCGACCTGGTGGCCCGGGGCATGACGCTGATCACCGCGGCCCTCGCCGCGCGACGACACGAGCGCCTCTATCATTTGGCCACGTCGGTGGCGAACCCGTGCGACATGCGGCGCTCGATCGAGCTGACTGGACTGGGGCACCGCAAGTTTTACCGCGCGCAGAACGGCCTGAATCACCGAATGCGCCTGAAATTCGACGCGATTCCGGTATCCAAAGCGCGCTACGACCGGCTTTCGGCGCCCGCGCAGAAGATGATCGTGCAGGCAATCAATAAGAGCGTCGAGCCGCTGAAATTCGTCCGCCCTCCGCTCGCACGGCAGGAACGCGACCTCGAGCGGGTGATCAAGCTCGTGGCGCTGTTCGAGCCCTTCATCCTCCACAACGACCACGTCTTCGAGGCCGCGAACGTCGAGCGGCTAAGCGCGGCCCTGCCCGAAGACGAGCGCGAGGCCTTCGGATACGACGCGCGGTCGCTTGATTGGTGGGACTACTGGATCAACGTGCACATACCCGCACTACGCAAGTGGTGCTATCCTCTGATCGAAGGACGTCCTCCGGAAGCGCGGCCGCCCAAGCGCAATGTGCCTCTCGCGGGCGGCGATCACACGCCGGCAACGACGCCCTGAAATCGCAAACACCGTGGCCATCTTCCTGACCGGGAGCACCGGATACATCGGTGCCCA
>DATJRU010000072.1:0-13924 GCA_035504455.1 Vulcanimicrobiaceae bacterium | reverse complement strand
AAAGAGTGCCTGTCGAAACGAAAAAGACAAAAAGCGCTGCTAAGCCGCGCCTTACACGAAGCGCGGACTGAGGAGCGCACGCCTATACGATTCGATTGAACCCGGTCGGAACCTTGCGTGTGCGATCGCGGCGCTGGGACGAACGACCGTGCACGTAATGCCGAGTCTGGTTGCGGAGTATCGGAGTTTGCGGAAAAGTTGTCAAGGGAAAATCGCAAAGCGACCACAAAATATTCGGTGTGTCGTGTCGAAACTGTCTAGGGGTTGTGGTTCTCGCGCCGGAAGCCACTAGCGTTTCGGATCGCGAAATGTTCCTTTCGAAGCACGGCCCGGATTATTGACATGCCGCGGCGCGCTGAAAAAAACTATAGTGGATCGAAGCCATGAGCGCGCCCGCCATCGAAATCACGGGACTGACGAAAGACTATCCGGTCGGATTCTGGCGCAAACGCATGCGCCGGTCGCTCGACAACCTCACGCTGCAAGTGGAGGAAGGCGAAGTCTTCGGATTCCTCGGGCCCAACGGCGCGGGAAAGACGACGACGCTGAAGCTGCTGACCGGGCTGATCTTCCCAACTTCGGGCACGGCGCGCGTGCGGGGCCGCTCGATCGACGACGTGCGCATGCATCGCGACATCGGATACCTCCCCGAGCAGCCCTACTTCTACGATTATTTGACGGCGCGCGAGCTGCTCGATTACTACGCGCGCTTTTCGAATTATTCGGCGACGGAGCGGCGCGCGCGCGTCGAGCGATTCCTCGAGCTGGTCGGGCTGACGTCCGCCGGCAACGTACAGCTGCGCAAATTCTCGAAAGGCATGCTGCAGCGCGCGGGGATCGCGCAGGCGATCCTGCACGATCCGCCGGTGGTGTTCCTCGACGAGCCGATGTCGGGCCTCGACCCGATCGGCAGGCGCGAGGTGCGCGACATCATTCACGACTTGAAGCGCCAAGGACGAACGGTGTTTTTTTCGACGCACATTCTCTCCGACGCCGAGATGCTGTGCGATCGCGTGGCCGTGCTGGCGGGCGGCAAGCTGCAGGGAGTGGGCGCGCCGAACGAGATCGTTTCAGTCGAAATATCAGGGATGGAGATTCTTTTTGAATTGCGCGAAGGAGAACCGCTGCCGCAGGCGCTGGCCAAGGCCGTGGCGATCGGGCCGCGCTATCGCCTGGAAGTGCCCGAATCGGAGCT
This sequence comes from Vulcanimicrobiaceae bacterium, assembly GCA_035504455.1. Lineage (GTDB taxonomy): Bacteria > Acidobacteriota > Terriglobia > Acidiferrales > UBA7541 > Palsa-295. Next base: position 12,729 of record DATJRU010000072.1, on the reverse strand, counting down.
GTATTACACGCTGGACCGGCTGCGAGGGTGCGAGGCGCGAATTCTTTCGATCACTCCCGTGCGGCCGACTCTCGAGGATTACTTCATTCGAATCGTTGGTCGCGAACAGACGGCGGTCCATGCGGTCGAGGGGATGGCCCGATGAGCGCGATGCCGGGAGTGGTGGCGGTCAACACGTTCCGCGAAGCGGTGCGCGACCGCGTGCTCTACAACCTCGTCCTTTTTGCGCTGATGATGATCGGCGCGGCGATCCTGGTGGGCCAGATTTCGCTGGGGATCGAGCGCCTCGTGATCATTAATCTGGGGCTTTCGGCGATTTCGATTTTCGGGCTGGTGATGGCCGTCTTCATCGGCGTGGGGCTGGTCTACAAGGAGATCGAAAAGCGGACGCTTTACACGCTGCTGGCGAAGCCGATCCGGCGTTCGGAATTCCTGGTGGGAAAATACGGCGGCCTGCTGCTGACGCTGCTGGTGAATACGTCGTTCATGACGTTGGGCGTGGGCGTTGCGCTGTACTACGTGGGGCGGCCGTTCGTGCGCGCGGATGCGTGGATCCTGGTGGCGGTCTACTTCATTCTGCTGGAACTGGCGCTGGTGACGGCGCTGGCGCTGTTTTTTTCCTGCTTCTCGAGCCCGATGCTCTCGGCGCTGTTCACGCTGGGAATTTACGTTACCGGAATTTTCGCGTCGGACATTCGCGGTTTCGGCGAATTCACGAATAACGAGGCGCTGAAAACGGCGACCACGGTCCTCTATTACCTTGTGCCGAACTTCCACAACTTCAACGTGATTTCCGCTGTGGCGCACGGCGAGGCGGTTCCCGTGGCGCTGATCTGGCAGAATACGCTCTACGCCGTTGTATACGCCGGCGTCGTTCTGATCGCCGCCTCGGCTGTATTTTCGAGACGGAACCTGAAATGAAGACCGCTTTCCGGCGAGTGCCGTGGTTGTCGCTGGGCGCGATGGCGCTCCTGCTGGGTGCAGCCGCGCTGCTGCAAATGCGGATCGACGCGCAAGCCAGCGACGTTGCGGCTCAGAAAGACGAACTGCTGCTAAGCTCGCCATCGGCGATCCAGAAACTCAGCCTCGGAAACGAAGGCCTGCTGGCGGATATCTACTGGACCCGAACCGTGCAGTTTTACGGCTCGCACCTCATCGCGCACGCCTCGAATTACGACTTGCTGTGGCCGCTGCTGGACGTCACCACGACGCTCGATCCGAAGCTGATCGTCGCATACCGTTTCGGTGCGATTTTTCTCTCGGAGCCGGAAGCAGGCGCGAATCGCACCGACCTTGCGGTGAAGCTAGTGAAGCGCGGGATTGCGGCCAACCCGGAAAATTGGCATCTCGACAGCGATCTTGCCTTTCTTTACTACTGGCGACTGAAGGACTATCCGGACGCTGCAGCCACGTACCGCGAAGCAAGCCAGAAACCGGGGGCACCCTTAGGGCTGAAGTTGATGGCGGCGCGCGTTTCGGCCATGGGCGGATCGGTCGAAACCTCGCGCATGATCTGGACCGAAATCTACGACTCGTCCAAAGACCAGACGGTACGGAACAAGGCCGCGCAAGAGCTGGAACTATTGAAAGTGCAGGACGACGAGCAGCGCCTGGATGCGGTCGCCGCGGAGTATCAGCACCGTTTCGGCCGCCTCCCGGCCAACGCCGAAGAACTCCGCGCCGCAGGGCTCTTGCGCGACGTCCCGACCGACCCCGAGGGCTATCCCTACGTCTTCGGGTCGGATGGAAAGTTCGCGCTCGATCCGCAAAGCCCCATCGAGATTCCCGTGCTCCCGCCTTCTGCCGAGGCAGCGCCCGCATCCAAGTACAAGTAAGGGTTAAGAGCGCGCGGGCGCCAAAGTGGGCGTCGCATCTTGAGCGGCGGGTTAAGATAGACAGCGAGTCATAGCCTCAGCGAGTCCTCAATGAGTTCCCATCGGCTGGACAGGCTCCAGCGTGTCGCCAAATCGATCGGCGTATCGGCAGCGCTCGCTGCGGCTTTCGCGATCGTGTCCGCGGCGCAAACGCAAGGAGCGCCGCAAACGCGCACGGCGCCGAAGACGGCCCAGCAACCGGCTCAACCGCCCACCGCAGACGAAATCCAGGCTCGAGCGAAGGCGCTGATCGCCAATCAGCACAAGAATGACCAAGCCCTCGACGAATACGAGCGCGTCGAGCGGCATCAGGATTTCACCAGCGGCGCGAACCCGCAGATCATCGAGGATAAAGTCTTTCGCGTGGTTCCCGACGGTGGCGGCACGCTGAAGATTCTGCTGAAAGACAAAGACACGCCGACCGACCCCGCGGACTACAAGCGCCAATTGCAGCTATGGGAAGACATCCTGAAGCGAATCACGCAGCCCGGCGACTCAAAAGGCCAGGCGGCCCGCGAGAAATACGAAAAGCGGCAGCACGATCGCGCCGACTTCGTCGACGCCGCCGGCAACGCCTACCTCGTGAAGTGGGCGGGCCGCGAAACCCATAACGGATTCAATTGCGACGTGTTTAATCTCACCCCGAATCCGGACTTTCGTCCGCGTTCGATGTTCCAGAACGCGCTGGCGCACGTCACCGCCAAGATCTGGGTGGAACGCGACACGAACCAGATGGTGCGCGGCGAGGCGCAGGTGCTGAGCGATATTTCGTTCGGGGGCGGTTTGCTCGGCAAGCTCTACCGCGGCGGCACGGTCTCGCTGGAGCAGGCGCCGGTCGCTCCGGGAATCTGGCTGCCCACGCGCACCGAATATCAGTTCACCGGACGAAAATTCCTGTTTCCTTTCGCCGAACATCAGGTGATCACGTCGAGCCGGTATCGCCGCATCGGCTCACCGCAAGAGGCCCTCGTCGTGGTCCAGAACGAGTTGTCTACTGGGAAAACCTTCAGCGAAGATCCGTAACTTTGGCGGCCGGCCGGTGTTTAATGGAGGGAACGAAGCCTTGCATCCAAGGAGAACCTCCTATGCGGCATCCCGTGTCGACCGGCGTCCAGGTATCTCTCGCGAGCCTGCTGCTCTGCGCGCTCTTCGCGTCGCAGGGCTTTGCTCAAACGAACTCGACCACCCCCGATAATTCGTCCACCGAGAGTACGGCTTCTGCTTCGCAGGCTTCAGACGCAGCCGCGCAGCCGCCCGCCAAGAAAGTCTGGACCAATGACGACATGAGGGAATTGCGCCGGGACTCCGCGATCTCGACGATCGGCACCAAGACGAAGCCGGGGAATAACGCCGCCAAGCCGGCCAACCCCGCCAAGGCAAGGTGGTATCAGGGGCAGATCAACCGGTTGCAGGCTCAGCTCCCGCCGATCGAGGACAAGATCGGGCAGCTTCAAGCGGCGCTCAGCGGGCAGACGGTGAACACCGTGCGCACATGGGGCGGCACGAGGCCCGATGACTGGCGGGTGGAGCTGGCCAATCTCCAGAAGAAACACGACGACATCGAAGCGCAGATCGCAACGCTGAGGGATCAAGCGCGTCACGACGGCGTGCCGCCGAACGCGCTGCCCTGAGCTCGCACGCACGTGCTTAACGTGCGGCTGCGGCGCTTTCCTTTTCGATCGGGGCGCCGATCAGGTTCCCCCACTCGGTCCAGGACCCGTCGTAGTTCTTCACATCCTTGAAGCCCAGCAGGTATTTCAGGACAAACCACGTGTGCGAACTCCGTTCGCCGATCCGGCAGTAGGCGATCGTCTCGCCGCCTCCGGAAACGCCCTTGCCCTGATACAGCTGCTTCAACTGATCGGCGGACTTGAAGGTGCCGTCCTCGTTGGCGGCTTGCGCCCACGGGACGTTGGCCGCGCCCGGGATGTGGCCGGCGCGCTGGGCCGTCTCGGACATTCCCGGGGGCGCGATGATCTTGCCCGTGAACTCGTCGACGGAGCGCACGTCGACCAAGTGGCCCTTAGCCTCCTGGCGCACGATCGCGAGAACGTCCTCACGATAGGCGCGGATCGATTCGTCTGGCTCGGGCGCGTGATAAGTCGTTGGGGTCACTTTGGCGGCATCCTTCGTGACGGCCCGCTTCTCCTCGAGCCACTTCTTGCGTCCGCCGTTCATCAGGCGGACGTCCTTGTGGCCGTAATACTTGAGCTGCCAGAGGGCGTACGCCGCGAACCAGTTGTTGTTATCGCCGTAGAGGATGATCGTGGTGTCGTTGGAAATGCCGGACTGGCCGAGCAGCTTCTCCAGCGCGGATTTCTCGATCAAGTCGCGGCGAACATTGTCCTGAAGCTGCGTCTGCCAATTCCAACCGACGGCTCCTGCGATGTGCCCCTGGTCGTAAGCCGTCGTGTCGACGTCGACCTCGACGAGGCGGACATTGGGATCGTTCGCGTGGTCCGCAGCCCACTGCGTCGTCACCAGCACTTCCGGATGCGCGTATTCAGCCATTTCGCTCCCCTCCATGAAAACATCGGATGTCGTAACCGCTGCATGAGACCCAAGCACAAAAAAACCCGCCGTCCAGGTGCCCTGGGGCGGGTCGCAAGATCCTGAGCCGGAATCCGTTTACGTGCTCAGCCTGCCCGTGCCAGAGGACATCCGGACGCGACACGACCTACAACAGCGCTGAGCCGGCCTCTGGCGGCGAATCGTCATGGGCGCAGCATACGCCGAAAGCAGCTCTGGTGACAACGCCGTTCTGAAAATAAAGCACATGGGATCAGATTGCCGTCAGCGAGCCGGAACCCGACGACTCGTATTCAACGCGAATCAGCCAATCGAAATGGAATTTCTGCAGGTCGAGCCACTTTTCGAGCTCTTCGCGGCCCGCAGCTTCGAATTCCACCAGCATCTTGCCTTCGTGCATGTTGACCAGCACCCGGCGAGTAGTCACAGGCGCCGCCTGATACAGGCGCTGGGTCAGCTCCTCGGCCCCCTGGCGCGTAAGGCAAGCTAGCGTGTGCTGCGAGATGTAACGGGGCACCAACCCTCCTCGACCGCGCGGCAAGGCGCATCGCACGGGCAATCAATGGGATACCCCGTCTGGAGCAAAAAAGCAATTGCTGGAGGCGGCGCGGCCGGACTGGACGGAAGTACAGGTACACGAGCGGGAACGCGGCGCGCGGAAGTCGGGCCGTACCGGCTGCGTGCCGATAGAATTGTCTGTACGCAGACGAGGTGACGCAATGGCACGTATTCGATGGTCAGTCCTCATACTTTTCGCCGCAATCCTCGGGATTGCCGCTGCCGGCAACGCGCGAGTCCGGATCGGGGCAATCGCCGGAACGGTTGTGGACGCGCACGGCAAGCCCGTGCCCGACGCCACGGTGACCATGCAAACCTCCTACGGCCAGAGTCCCAGCGCGACTCACACGGACGCCAAGGGGCACTTTGCGTTCGAGCGATACGAGGTCGGTCAATACGACCTCCAGGCCTACTGGCACGGCATGTTCTCCGATTGGACCAAGCGTGTGGTGATCCGGACAGACCGGACAACGGAAATCACGCTTCGCCTGCCGCCCGCCGCAGACATTACCGTCGACGTCTCCAAGTAGGGCCGAAGCATAGCCACCCTGAGTGCTAGTACTTAGGTAAGCTGCGAATGCGCCTTCGGGGCCATTGGTGCCTGTCAGGCCCGCCGCTACCCTGAACTGCGGGTCTGGGAGCTGCGTTGCGGGGACGACGGCTCAGAAACGAGCCGGAGCACGTTCCCAGGCCCGCTAACTTCCCCAGTAGCAGCACCCTGCGCTTAGCCTGACCTTTCTCGTCAGCAACGCCCACTGGCATCGATTTTGCTTTCCGTTGCTCCCTTGTTTTCGAATGGCCCGCAACCCCGGTGAAATCTGCCAGGAGCGGTAGAATCCAAGAGCGGATAAGGCGGAGCATTGCGACAGATGGCTGGAAAAGCGGGCAGCAGAACCCGCCGGTACGCGGCGGTTGTCATGGCAGTTCTTTGCCTGGCCGGCGGGCCGGCGAATGCCACCGACCTGGAACCGAAAACAGTCCAGGCGTTCGAGGCCTACGTGCAGACGGCCGAGGCCCAAATCAACGCGCAGCTCTCCCGCGGCCAGCCTTTTCTCCGGGTTGAGACGCTGCCGGCCGCACGCGCCGCGACTGCCGAGGCGCAATTGCGCGCGGGCCAAGTGGTGATCGAGCGACTGGACGCGAGGGGAAAAGACGCGGACAAACCGATTTCGGTGCCGGGCGGAATGATCCATCACTGGATCGGGACCGTCTTCATTCCCGGCGCAACCCTGTCTCAGACGCTGGCGCTTGCCGAGGACTACGATCATCAGCAGGAATATTTCCGCCCGGACGTGATGCGCTCGCGCATCCTGCGGCACGATGGAAACGATTTCACGATCGAGCTGCGGCTCTACAAAAAGAAAGTGATCACCACAGTGCTCGACACCGAGCACGAGGTGCACTACACGCTCGTCGACGCAACGCACGCATGGAGCCGTTCGCGAACGATTCGCATTCAGGAAGTGGACAACGCGGGCAGGCCCGACGAGAGCCTCGAACCTGAAGGGCACGATCGCGGCTTTCTGTGGCGCATGAATACCTATTGGCGTTTCGAGGAAAAAGAGGGCGGGACGTATGTCGAAAGCCAGTCGATCTCGCTCACTCGCGACATCCCCACGGGGCTGGGCTGGATGATCGGGTCGTTCGTGAACAGCGTGCCCCGGGAATCGCTGACGTTCACGCTCGAATCGATGCGCGCCGCGGTTCTCCAGCGTATCGGGGCGCAAGCCGAACGCAAGGCCGCGAACTAAGAACTAAAAAGTAGTCGCGGCGAGGAAAATATCGGGGAAGCCGTTGGAATCCGTCGGAACGAGGTTGTTCGCGGCTGAGATGAACGAAACCGTGTGGCCGTCACCGCTGATGGACGGCGCGATGCTGTCGCCGTTCGAGGAGGGCGGCGAGGCGCCGGCGGGCTGGCTTGCCAGCGCTGTTCGTGGAATGCAGGCGGTCGTGCCGGTCGGCAAATCCTCGCAGGTGCTGCGCACGAAAACGTTCTCGATGCCGTTGATCACATTGGCGGCCAGGTTCGTCGATTTCGACGAAAATGCGATCAGCACCCCGCCCGGGCAGGTTCCGCTTGTGGTCGTGGTCGCATTGCACACGCTCACGCTGGGATTTTCGGCGAGGGCGTTCGCCGGCGTCGTGGGAGTCGCGCTCGTATCGGGCGTCGAAACGAGCACGGGACTCGCCGGACTGCACGTGGGAGGCGTGGTGACCGCGACGCCGATGCACGTGTCGTAGACGTAGATCTCCTGGGTCCCGCCGGATGCCGTGCCGAGATCGGTTGCGGTCGAAGCAAATGCCACAAAACGTCCATCGGGGGACATCGCGGGCTCGATGCTCGCGCCGTTGGCGGCCGTGGCGCCTCCATCCGGCGAGGACACGAGATTCGTAATCGGGACGCAGCTATTGGTCGAAAGCCCAAGCGTCGTTACGCAGGTCGCCCGCTCGAAGACTTCCTGGGCGCCGTTCGGATTGGGGGCGGTCGCGCCCAGATTCGTGGCGGTGGAGGAAAACGAGACGTAGAGTCCGGTGTTGGAGATGGCAGGGTCCACGCTCGCCTGATTTCCCGGCGTCACGCCATCGGCCGTCGAGACGAGATAGGTGGTCGGGACGCAAGCGGTGGTTTGCGTGGACGGAATAGCACCGGAGCAGATGCTGCGAACGTACACCTGCGGCGTCGTGCCGTCGACGACGACGCCCGAAACAAGATTGGTGGCGAGCGAAACAAATGCCACGTACTGCCCGTCGGGACTGATGACGGGGTTGTAGCTTGCGCCATTGCCTGCGCTCGTCTCATCTGCAGACAACGAGACGAGCACCGGCGTGCACGCAGTCGTCGTTGTCTCACACGTCGGCTGCCAGTAGACCTGGCTCGTGCTCGCGGAGGTGCCCACGTAGCTCACGAGGTTGGTCGCCGTGGAAGTAAATGCCACGTCGTCGCCGCCGCTGTCGAGCGAGGGCTCCGAACTCGGGCCATTGGCAGCGCCGCCGCCCCCGGGGCTCAGCATCGTCGTTTTCGGAACGCAGCTGCCGCTGCCCGAAGTCGTGCTGAGGCACGTGTCGCGGAAGAAGATGCTGCTCGTGCCGCTCGTCAACGTTTGGTTGGTGACCGTCCAGAGCAGGTTCGTGGAAGTGGAGGCGAACGCGACGAACTCCCCGGAAAGGCTCGACGACGGACCCGCCGTGGTGAGCGTCGGGACGCCGCTCGTACAGGGAATGCCGCAGACTCCGTTGTTCGCCTGCACGCCGGAGGGCGCGAGGTCGACGATCACCGGCAGTCCCGCCGAATCCGAGGGATCGACGGCAAACGTAAGGATGTTGGATGTGCCGCCGCCGGGCCCCGGACTGAACACCGTCACCTGATCGACGCCTCCTGCCGCGAGGTCGGCGGCTGTCAGATTGACGGTGAGCTGGGTTGCATTCGTGAAAATCGTCTGGTGCGGTGCGCCGTTAATATTCACGGTTGAATTCGTGACGAAGCCGGTCCCCGTCACCGTCACCGGAGTTGTCGTGGTGGTTCCCGCGGCGCCGGCAGTCGGACTCAGCGTCCCGAGACTTGGTACCGGGTTCAAGACGTTCAGCGATACGGTGTTGGAACTGCCGCCGCTGGGCGGAGGATTGAATACGCTGATCGGAACCGTTCCCGCCGTGGCGATATCGGCGGCGAAGATCGAAGCGGAAAGGGACGTCGAGTTGACGAAGGTCGTCGAGCGGACGTTGCCGTTGACCAATATCTCGGACTGCGAGACGAAGTTCTTGCCGTTTACCGTCAGCGTAAGTCCGGCGCCTCCTGTCGATACGCCCGAAGGCGACAGCGATGAGATCTGAGGTAGCGGGCTCGGAGCCGGGTTGATCTGGAAGATAACCGCGAGAGAGGTGCCGCCACCGGGCGAAGGCGTTTGAACCGTGACCGATGCCTGGCCCGCGTTTTGAATCAAGCTGGAAGGCACTTGAGCGCTGAGCTCGGCGGTCGACGTAAAAAGCGTCACGAGAGCAGTGCTATTCCAAAACACCGTTGTGGCGGGCGTGAAGTTGGCGCCCGTTACCATGAGGGTGAATGCGGGTTGACCCGCCTCCATGCTCGCCGGCTTGAGCGTGATGTTCTGCGAGGGCGCGGGATAGTTGATCTGCTCGTCGCAGGCCGTTAGCAGCATGGCCGCGAGACAGACCGAAAGCCAGCAAAGGACACGAAATCGAACCTGCAATTCCTCACCCCTGAGAGACAGACGGTTGAAACGCCCAAAGCGCAATCGTAGAGACTACTAAAGATGTCTCTCGCGGGCAATCGGGATGCCTCGCCCCGGGGAGGGTACGGGCCACGCGCTGCCTGGCTCGCCCAGGTGCTACAGTACGGCGTAATACGTAAAGATCGTGTAGTCCGGGTTGGCGTGGCGCTTGCCCGATCCGACGATGACGGTGCGCGTGAGCCAATCGTGCGGGCCGACCGGGGTATCGAAGTAGGGCGTGCAGCGGAAGTAAAAAGGACGGTCGCCGCCCCAGCTCGGGTCGTTTCGGTCGATCGGCTTGCCGTCGGCCGGATAGAGATAGCCCGTGTTGTGGATATAGATCATCGTGCCGTCCGAGGCTTGCAGCATGTAGTGGGCGTTGAGCACGCCGTTTCCGGCATAGTCGGCGCCGCTATGTGGCACCACGATCCCTTGCAAGCGCGGCCCTTCGATCAGGCCGGAGATTGCCGGGACGTACGCTCGCCGGCCGTTTGGCGTGGCGAAGGACACCCGCTCCTTGAAATCGATGCGAATCTGAAAGACGTATTCCAGCTTGATCGGCTCGATTTCGCCCAGCGGTTTCGCAGTCGAATCCCCTGTTGCCGGCGCCGCCTGCGACTGCGCGAGAGCCTCGCGATCCGCTGCGAATGACGGCTTCGCGAGCAGCCCTTCCAGCGCGCCACCCGCCAGCAGCGCTCCGCCGAGCGCCGAATTTTTCAGCATCGAGCGGCGGTCCATCGAATCGCTCGCCGGGGAATTGCTGCGTTTGCTTTTCATCGAAGCACCTCCTGATGGCGCCTGCGGCCAAAAGATTTCACTGCACCGGGTCGCCCATCACGCACTCGAAGCTTTCCGCTTTCTCGGGATCGCCGGTTCCCTTGTAGCGCGCGTACCTCGGATACGCGCAGAGCGGACGCGACCGGCCTGGAAACGATTTGCCCGTCGCCACCACAAACTCGGGCGACTTGCCGTTTTCGACCCAATCGACGATCGCGGTAAGCATGTCGAAATCATCCAGCGTTGCCGCGCCGCCCATGCAGTGGCTCATTCCGGGAACAAGGAAAAAGCGGCTCCACGCCTGCACCTGTTCCGGACCGCCGTTGTCCCGCCCGAGGCGCTTGTAGTAGCCCAGCGTGTCGAGAAACGAAAACCACGGATCGCTGGTGCCGTGATAGAAAATCAGCTTGCCGCCGTGCTGCGAAAAGGTGTTGAGGTCGGTCCAGGAGGCGGTGTCCGTGAGAATTTGTTCCGCGTCCGCGCGTACGCCCGCCACCTGTTGATCGATGCTCTCGTTAGGCGGCAGGACGTTGCCCAAAATGTTTGGGCCGGGCATCGGCAGAAAGCTGAGCACGAACCCGGGCGCTTTCGGCTCGGCCACCATGTCCGCATCGTATGGAAAACGCGGATAGACCTGATCGCCGCGCGAGTCCTTGGGCCCGCCAAAGGCCACTTGCAGCGCGTTGACCTGCGCCGCCGAAAGGCAACTGTCGGTTTTATCGCCGCTGCATTTCAGAACGGCGGGATCGAAGTGGCAGGCCGCGCGATTGAAGATCATCCCGTCCTTCAGGCCGTCCTTTTCATCGCACGTTTTCAGGATCGCATCCGCGATCAGTTTCTTGTCGCTGCTCGAGAAATCCTTCGTGGGATCGGGCTTTCCGTCCGGGCCTTTCGGCGCGATCTCGTCGAACGCGCGCCTCGCGAGCGAAAGCCCGATATTCGAATAGCCGGTTTCCATGGCCGGGTCGCCGGAAATGATCCCGTCGAAATATGTCGGGTAGCGTTGCGACATCAGCATGGCCTCGCGGCCGCCGGTGGAGCAGCCGTCGAAGTAGGAATGCTTGGCGGGCTGGCCGTAGTAACTCGCGATGATCCGCTTCGCCAGCACGGCCACGCGCCCCACCGCGATGTAGGCGAAGTCGAGAGCCGCGAGCTGATCTTTCATAAACGAGGAATCGAATACCGCGCCTTCATGGCCCGTGTCGGTCGAAACGACGGCAAAGCCTCGCGTGAGCCCCGGCTCCTTGCCCGCCGCCTGCGTGCCGAAGGGCGCACCTACGTTGCCGTTGAGCCCGCCGCCGCCCTGAAACAGAAACCGGCCGTTCCACTGATCGGGCAGCGCGATGGCGAACTCGATCCCGTAGTGCTTCCCGTCGAGACCGGTGCGCGGATCGATCACGCCGTCCGCGCGGCAATACGCGGGCACCGCGACCTGAATCGTGTCGCCGAATTGCGACGGACGAATCGTCCCGGGCGCCGCGGCGGGAACTTCCTGCGCCTTGGTAATCGTCATCCCCGATCCGGGAATCTGGATCTTCGTGAGATCGGCGCACGCCTGCGCCGGCGCGATCGCCGGGGCGGTATTCTGCGCCTGCAGAGTCACCGCGAACGCAAGCGCCAGAAAAACCGGCGCGAGATAAATTGCTTTCGACTGTATGTATTTCATGAGCAAGCCCCTGTCAGGAGATTGCGGCTCCCAAACGCGGCGGAGCATAACAAACCGCGTCTGCGCGGGCAATCTCTCGATAGGGGCCGAGCTTGAGTCGTCAGGGCAGGAAGCGGCGGCAAGGCGCCGGCTTCCCGACGCCCGCCGCGGCTTTGTCTCGTTGTTAGAGCGTCACGTCCAGCGAAAGATCCTCGATCATCTTGTCGAGATCGCCCTGCGCCTGGTCGTGTTTCGCCTCGAGGTCGGCAGCCTGATGCTTCAGCGTATCGAGCTGCGTTTCCTGGTCGGCAAGCTGCTGCGTGTAACGCTGCGTGAGCGCGCGCTCCTCCGGGCTGCCTTTCAGTGCCTTGAGGTTCTCGCGCAGGCGCTGCTGATCGTCGTAGATCGCCTGCTTCTGGTCGTCCTGGTCGGAGATTTGCGTGCTGAGATCGTCGACGCGCTGCTTCTGCTCCAGAATCTTCCGCAGCGCCGCTTCCACCTCCGGCGTGATCGACCTCTGCCGCACGAACAGCTTGATCTGGTCGTCGCTAAGATCGGTGAGCGCGAAATTCGTCGCCAGCGGCTTCGATTCGCGCACGGCCAGCGTGGCCGTCGACTTGGGCTCGACGCTCAGGCGAAAGCGATAGACGTCGGAAGCCGTTTCCGCCGGCTTCGGGCAGTCGTTGGCCAGCCCCCAGCCGGACCGCACGGGATGCTCGATCAGCAGCGTCCGCGGCGTGGTGTCGTCGTCGCGCACCGTGTAGATCGTCTCCTGGCGCAGCTCGCTCATCTGAATCATGGTGCCGTGGGCGATGTGCACGCGAGTGACCCGCTCCGGCGTGTCGTTGCTCTGCGCCGTGACGCGCGCGCCAAGATCGGCTGCGTACGAAAGCAGCCGCTTCTCGCCCGGCTTGATGGAGTCGGTGAGCCCTTCGCCCGCGAACGCCTCGTCCTCGAGAATCGTAAAGCTGCCGCTGTCGAGAGTCAGGGGACTCGAGTTCGTGAGCCACAGCGCGCGAAGCGGCCGCGCCGAACTTAGCCCTGCATTCCACAGCGACACTTTTTCGGCGTCGACGTGCGCCTGCACGATCGGCACAAGCGCCGATTCGTTCTTGCG
>DATJRU010000071.1:0-7919 GCA_035504455.1 Vulcanimicrobiaceae bacterium | reverse complement strand
ACGATCACGGGCGAAGGCGGCTCGGGCGGCGCGCTGGCGACGGCGGTTGGCGACCGTATCTACATGCTCGAAAATTCGGTGTACTCCGTAATTTCACCGGAAGGCTGCGCTTCCATCATGTGGCGCGACGCGACCAAAGCAGAGCTCGCCGCCGAAGCCCTGAAGATCACCGCCAACGACCTGCTCGAAATGAAACTGATCGACGAAATCGTTGCGGAACCGGAGGGCGGCGCGCATACCGACCACGCCGCTGCGGCGAGGCTGCTCGATCCGGTGCTCTCGAATTCGCTCCAGACGCTCACCGCTCTTTCCCCGCAACAACTTGTGGACCAGCGCTACGAAAAGTTCCGGCGGATGGGGCAGTTCTTCGCCTGAAATAGGGTGATCCTCGTATTGTCGCGCCGCTCGACCGCATTTTAGTGTAATCACATGCTACTTTTGCTTTCACCGACCGAAGCGCCGATGAGTTTCGACACACCGCGAAAGACTCTGGGAGTCTTGTGGGCTCTGTACGGAGTGCTTTGCTTTATTGAGGTTGCATGGATCGTAGCGCAGGCCGATACGCTGTCGGTGATGTGGGGCGCGCTGCTCAACCGCGTGCCGAATCCCTACCCGTGGATGACATTCTTCCACTTGGCGCTGGTGACGGGCGTGGCGCTGCTAGTGCTCGCGGGCATTTTCGCGCTGCTCGCGGGCAGCGGAATGCTGACGCGCTCGCGTTCGCGGCGCAACATGGCTCTCGTGGCGGGCTTTTTCGGGCTGGTGACCGGGCCGCTGGGCCTCGTGCTGGGCGTGTACACGCTTGTTTTGCTTCTGCCGCGCGTGGTCGACGAGCGATACGACCGGCTGGCGGCTGCGGCCTGAAGCTGGCGGCGGCTCGAAATCCATCGCGCTGATTTTCGCGTTCCCGTTCATCCGAAACAGGCGGCTTGACGCCGAATCGCTTCGCTTTCCTCTCCATTTGATCATTGAGCACGTGCCGAGCGCACGGCGATTGCCGCCGCCGTCGCACTGCTTTAGCTTGGGAGCAGTCGAGGGGTGCACACGATGGCACAGGGCGAATCACCATTAATGGGCGATGTGTTTCGGCCGTACGAGAAGCTCGTGGAAATCACGATTCTTGGGAAGAGCTTTCTCGTGCCGGAACGGAATTCTCTGCTACGGGCGTTTCAATTCATCAGCCCTGAGACGATTCCCTACGGACGCTTCTGCTGGAACCAGGAGTGCCAATATTGCCGCGTAAACTGCCAACTCTCGGACGACAACGAATCGCGGCCGATCCTGAGCTGCAAGTTCATCGTGTCGGAAGGCATGGATATCTCGAACCTGGCGCCGGAATTGATCGGCTGCCTGCGGACGAAGCTGGGCAAAATCGTGGCCGACTCTGCGCCGGATTCATCCATCGAGGCGACGCCGGAGAACAGCCTTGAATCCGAAGCGCCTGTTCCGGACGTCCCCGAGCAAGTCGGCTAAGAACCCTTTCGCGCCGCCACGTGAGCGGCGTCACATCTCCTCGTAACGGCCCTGTGCAATGCTGCGAGCGTTGATACTGGCTCGCGTGACGACTGTACCGAAGCGAAACCCAGCGGAGCCTCGCGCTCATGGTGCAGCGACCCCATTCCGTGTGTATTCCGGGCTTGTGTTAGAATTCCCGGTTGAACCGAAGCCTCGAAATACAGGAGCCCTGATATGAAGGCCCGCGGGAAATTCATGATCGGTTCGGGAATTATTGTGGCGACGCTTCTGGCACTTGCCTACGTGGGGTACACGCAGAGCAAGACGTATTACCACACCATCTCGGAGGTCGCCACGCTGAGCGGCTCGGCGCTGCATCAGCGAATGCGGGTTTCCGGGAACGTGGCGGCCGGATCGATCGAGCACCGGGACGGGCGCGTGGATTTCGTTCTCGAGGAGCAGGGCAAGAAGATGCCCGTGAGCTACACGGGAAGCGATCCGCTGCCCGATACGTTCAAGGACGGCGCGCAGGCGCTGGTGGAAGGCCGGTTGCAACCGGACGGGCATTTCATGGCGGACCAGGTGCAGGCCAAGTGCGCGTCGAAATACCAGGCCACGCCGGGCCAACCCGCCGCGATGGGAACCGGAACCGGCCAGGGCTGACGCCTTCGGGGGAACTCCATGGATGTATTCGGCTCGTTTGCGCTGCTGCTCGCTTTTCTCGCGGCCGTGTACGCGTTCGGCGGGGGCATCGCGGGGATTGTCACGCGGCGGCCGCTGCTCACCAAGAGCGCGCGCAACGCGGGCATGGCGGTCTTCGGGCTGATCACGCTGGCGGTCGGCGCGCTCGAGTACTTCTTCTTCACCGACAATTTCTCGCTGGCCTACGTCGCCGAGCACAGCAACCGCGCGCTGCCGGCGTTCTATAAGTTCGCCGCGCTCTGGGCCGGACAGGAAGGCTCGCTGCTCTGGTGGAGCTGGCTGCTTTCGGTCTACGCGTTTTCCGCGCTGTTTCTCAACCGCAAGAAACATCCCGAGCTGATGCCGTACGTGGGCGTGATCCTGGCCGGCGTGCAGATCTTCTTTCTGACGCTGAACAATTTCGTCGCGAGCCCTTTCCACGTGCTGGGGGGAGTGGGCGCAGGCGGCGCGATGCACATGGCCACGCTTTCGGACGGCAACGGCCTCAATCCCCTACTGCAGTATCCCGAGATGGTGATTCACCCGCCGATGCTCTATTCGGGCTACACGGGATTCACGGTGCCGTTCGCATTTGCCTTGGCGGCGCTGCTGGGCCGGTATCCCGGCGAGAAGTGGATTCACATCACGCGGCGATGGACGATGGTCGCGTGGGGTTTCCAGACGGTCGGCATTCTGCTGGGCGCGCACTGGGCCTACGCGGTGCTCGGCTGGGGCGGATACTGGGCCTGGGACCCGGTGGAGAACGCTTCGCTGCTGCCGTGGATCACCGGCACGGCGTTCCTGCACTCGGTGATGATGCAGGAGAAGCGCGGCATGATGAAAGTGTGGAACGTCTGGCTGGTATTCGTGACGTTCATGCTGTGCATCCTGGGGACGCTGCTGACGCGCTCGGGCGTGGTGAGCTCGGTGCACGCATTCGCGGAATCGTCGATCGGCGGATGGTTCGTCGGATTCCTGGCGATTATTTTCGTGGTGTGCCTGGCGGCGTGGTACAAGAACCGGGACTACCTGCGCAGCGACAACCAGCTGGATTCGCTCGTATCGCGCGAGTCGAGCTTTCTCTTCAACAACCTGATTCTGCTGGCGGCGTGCTTCGCGGTGCTGTGGGGAACGCTCTTCCCGGTATTCTCGGAGTGGTTCACCGGGAGCAAGATCAGCGTGGGGCCGCCTTTCTTCAATAAGGTGAATATTCCGATCGCGCTGTTCCTGATTTTCCTGACGGGCATCGGGCCGCTGCTGGCGTGGCGGAAGACGTCGTTTGATGCGCTGAAGCGGAATTTCGCGTGGCCGCTGGGCATCGCCGTTGTCGTCGCGGTCGTAGCGTTGTTCTTCGGTTTCGCGGGCTTCTACCCCTTCATGTGCTTGCTGCTGTGCGTTTTCGTGGCGCTGACTATTCAGGCGGAGTTTTACCGCGGGGCGCGCGTGATATCGCAGCGCGACGGGACGAACCTGGTCACTGCGATCGGCGAATTGACGATGCGAAATACGCGGCGCTACGGCGGCTACATCGTCCATTTCGGCATGGTGCTGATCTTCATCGGGATTTGCGGCACAGCGTTCAAGCAGGACGTGCAAAAGGATATGTCGATCGGTCAGAGCCTGATTATCGGGCACTACACGATCGTCTGCCAGAATTTCGACCAGACGCAGAACGACAATTACACCTCCGAACGCGCCACGCTCGAAGTATTCCGCAACGGCAAATCGGCCATGATGCTGTACCCCGAGCGGCGTTTCTTTCTGGCGAGCCAGGTGACGGAAACGATGGTGGCGGTGGAGAGTTCGCCCCTGCGCGATCTTTACGTCGTGTACGCGGGGCGAAATCCGGACACGAATCAGCCGGTGATCCACGCGTACATCAATCCGCTGGTGAAGTGGATCTGGTTTGGCGGAATTGTCGTGGTGCTCGGGACCGGGCTGGCGCTGCTGCCGAACCGGCGGGCGGCGATCGTGCTGCGGCCCGCGACGGAGCGCGCCTGGGGCGAGGCCGTGTCGCCGGAAGCCGGATCGGCCGTTACCGCGCCGATTCGTCGAGCGGATGCGCATGACTGAGACTTCGCGCGGCACGAAGCACGCATCCGCCGTGGCGCTTGCCGTGAGCTTGGCGCTGCTGTCTTTTGTCGCGGTGCCCGCGGTGCGAGCGCAAGGCGCCATGCAAGCCGCGCCGCAGGATTCCACGCCGAATGTCCAGCTCACGCCGGACCAGGCCGCGCGCGCGAAATCGCTTGGCAAGCGGGTGAAGTGCATGTGCGGCGGGTGCGACGACGCAGCGGGTTTGTGCACGCACAGCGGCGGCGCGTTCGCCGGGCCGTGCGACGTGGCCAAGGGGGAGCTGAAAGAAATCGCCCAGCGCGTGGCGCGCGGGGATTCGGACGACCTGATCCTGCAATCTTTCGTACAGGAATATGGGCCCACGGTGCTGATCGAGCCGCCGAAGTCGGGATTCAACTGGCTCGCGTGGATCATGCCGGTGCTGGTCCCCCTCCTGGCGCTCCTGATGGCGGTGTGGGCGATTCTGCGCTGGCGGCAGAAGGCGGCGCTGGCGCCCGCCTCGGGGCCGCCGATCTCCGCCGACTTGCTGGAACGCGCGCGGCGCGCGGCGGACAGGGAATCCGATGAATAGCGCCGACATCCTGATCGCGTGCGCGCTGCTCGCCGTCGCGACGCTGCTCTTCATTTTCCATTTGCGTATCGAGCCTTCCGATATGGCGCCGCACCGGACGAAGCTCGACCAGTTGATGGACCGGCGCGACGCGATCTACGAAAACCTGCGCGACCTGCGGTTCGAGTTCCGCGCCGGGAAATTTTCGGAGCAGGATTACGAAGAGACAAAGCAGTCGCTCGAAATCGAGGCAGCGCGAGTGCTGGCGGAAATGGATCTGCTGACGGGCGGGACGCCGACGGCCGCGACGCGCCAGGCGGCGAGCAAGAGAGTTGAAAGTTGAGAGCCGAGAGTTGAGAGCAAGAAATCTGAAATTTCGATTGTGGGTGTCGCGAGCCGCGCGCGCCGGAATGGTGACGTGCGCTTTGGCCGCGGCGGCCTTTGGCGGCACTGTGAGCGGAACGGTCACGAACGGCACCGACGGCAAAGCAGCCGCCGGCGTTGACGTGATCCTGATCCAGCTCCAAGGCACGATGAAGCCCGTGGAGCAGACGAAGACCGACGCGCAGGGCCACTACGAGCTCACCGATCCCGCGCTCGGCCAGGGACCGATGCTGATCCGCGCCGTCTATCGCGGCGTGAACTACCACGAGCCCGCGCCGCCGGGAAAGACGACCGTCGACATCCAGGTGTTCGATCCCACGGACAAAGCGAGCGCGT
This sequence comes from Vulcanimicrobiaceae bacterium, assembly GCA_035504455.1. Taxonomy (GTDB): domain Bacteria; phylum Acidobacteriota; class Terriglobia; order Acidiferrales; family UBA7541; genus Palsa-295. The sequence continues at coordinate 2,440 of DATJRU010000071.1, read as the reverse complement.
TCGCCGTGACGGCGCACGCGATTATTTTGCAGCCGGATGGAAATGACCTCGTGGTCGGCGAGGAATTCAACGTCTCGAATAAGACGCAGCCTCCCGTCGCTTACTACCGGGCGAGCGGGTCGTTCCTGTTTTCGATGCCGACTGGGGCGCAGTTCACCGACGCCTCCGTGGTGGGGACGTCGGGGATGCCGGTGGTGCAGAATCCGCTCGACAAGGGAAAGAATGAAAAGGCCATCGACTATCCGTTCCGCCCGGGCGACAGCACGGTGCGCCTGGCGTATCGAGTTCCCTACCCGAACAATCAGGCGCAGATTCATTTTGTTTCGCCGTACGGCGCCGAACGGCTGGCGGTGTTCGCGCCGCCGAGCGTGCAGGTGACCGGCGGAGGCTTTCAGCCGGCGGGCACGGAGCAGGGCTTCAGCGTCTACATGCGCGAGAACGTCGCGGCCAGCGCGCCGATCGCGGTGTCGGTTTCGGGGACAGCGCCACCGCCGCAGCAGCAGGATAGCGGCGCCTCCGACGGCGGAGCCGGGAACGCAGCGGCCGGCGGCGACGACTCGCAGAATCCTTCGGTGAACTCGCGCGCCGACTCGGGCACGGCAACGCCCGTGGCGAACATCACGACTTTGCCCGCGCGGCTGGACAGCCTGAAGTGGATTCTGGTGGCGGGCTTCGCGGCGATTTTCGTGCTCGGCGCGCTGTACATTTGGCGCCAGCCGCAGACCCTGGCCGCGACGGCTTCGGCTTCCGGAGCCGCCGTCGCGATCCCCGCGCCGCTCGCTGCGTCGAATGCCCCGGTGGCGCCCGCGCAGGCCAGCACGCCCGCCGCGACTGCTCCAACCGCCGCGGGAATCGAGCGCGAAGTTCGCGGCAGCCTCGACGAGCTCAAGGACACGCTCTTCCGCCTCGAATTGCGCCGCGAAGCCGGTACAATCTCGGAAGAGGATTACGCCCGGGAACGCGAGCGCGTGCAGGCGACACTGCGCAACCTCGTGCGAGGCTGACCACTTCCCTTGTCCGCAACCAGCGCGACACCGGCTTCGGCGACCCAAGCGGCCCCGAGCCTCGGAATTTTCTTCGAGAAAATCGAAAAGCGGTTCGGCGCGCTGCAGGCGCTGCGCGGCGTGTCGCTCGACGTCCAGGCGGGCGAATTCGTGGCGCTGCTGGGCCACAACGGCGCCGGCAAGACCACCCTGCTGCGCATCGCGGCGCTGCTAATGCGCCCCACCAGCGGCGCCGTGCGATTCACAGCCGATGAGCCGAAGGCGCTCGTCGGGATGGTGTCGCACAGCACGTTGCTCTACGACGAGCTGACGGCAGCGGAGAATCTGACGCTGTTCGCCGAACTTTACGCGCTGGGTGATGTCGCGTCGCGAGTTGCGGCGGCGCTCGAGGCGTGCGGCCTTGCGTCGCGCGCAGGGAGCCTCGTGCGGACGTTTTCGCGCGGCATGCGCCAGCGGCTCTCGATCGCCCGCGCGCTGCTCCACGGGCCGCGCTTGCTGCTGCTCGATGAACCTGCGGCGGGGCTGGACCGCCAGGGCCTCGTATGGTTCGGCGAGACGCTCGAGCGGCTGCGGGACGCGGGCGCGACGGTGCTCATGAGCACGCACGCGCGCAACGAATCGCTCGACCTCGCGACGCGCGCCGTTTCACTCGCGGGCGGCCGCATCCAACAGGACAGCGGCGCCGGCGGCGATCCGCGGCCGCTGCTCGCCGCGCTGCGGGCGGAGGCGTAATGAGCGCGGCGCGCGCGGCGGCGATCCTGCTGGCCAAGGAACTGCGGCTCGAATTCCGCACGCGCGAGCTGCTGACGGGCACCGTGATCTTCGTGCTGGTGGTGATCGTGCTGTTCAGCTTCGCCTTCGATCCGACGGCCGCCGATTCGCGCCGCTACGGGCCGGGGCTGCTGTGGATCGCGTTTCTTTTCGCCGGATCGCTGATGCTGCATCCGTCGTTTGCGCGCGAGCAGGCCAACCAGACGCTCGACGCGCTGCGCATGGCGCCGATTTCGGCGTTCGCGATTCTGCTGGGCAAGATGCTTGCGAATTTCATTTTTCTGGCGATCGCGGAGGCCGTTCTCGTGCCGGTTTTCGCGGTGCTGTACAACGTGTCCCTGACGGCGGTGGCGGGCCGGCTAGCGCTTGTGCTGGCGCTCGGCACGCTCGGACTGGTGATCACCGGGACCGTTTTTTCCGCCGTCTCGGCGCACGCGCGCATGCGCGAGCTTCTGCTGCCTCTGCTGCTCTTGCCGATCCTGGCGCCGCTACTGATTGCGGCCGTCGAGGCGACGGCTTCGCTCTTTGCCGAGCAGCCCGCGCTCGACCGCACCTGGCTTACGTTTCTGGGCGGATTTGATATTGTGTTTCTGACGGCCTCGTGGCTGCTGTGCGATTTTCTCCTGGAAGAATAACGGGCGAGGCTGAGGGGCGAGAAAGGTTTG